>CAUDAE010000007.1 GCA_958447445.1 uncultured Collinsella sp. | reverse complement strand
CAGGCGGCCGAGCATGGCGAAGCCCATGGCCGGCAGGATGTTGGCGGCAACGCCAAAGCCAGCAAGGACAAAGGGCGGGATGAAGTCGAGCAGGCCCTGGATGGCGTCAGCACCCAGATAGAACGACAGCGAGCACAGCAGGAACGCCATGATGATACCGGTCAAACCGATCAGGAAGTGCATCGCATAGACACCCTTAAGGTTGCCCTGGCCGGAGTAGACATCAGCGCGGTCGACCAGGATCGGCAGGGCGGCGTTAAGGATGTTCTTGATGGCAAGGCACAGCGTGGCGATGGGCATGGCGAGCGCGATGGCTGCCTCGGTGCTCTGGCCCAGCTGGATAGCGAAGGCGCAGGCGAGCACGCCGCCGATCGTCTCATCAGGCGGCACGTAGGCGCCGATGGAGATCGAGCCCATGAACAGCAGCTCCAGACTCGCACCGATCGCGAGGCCGGACTGCAGGTCCCCCAGCACCAGGCCCACGAGCGGGCACAGGACGATGGGGCGGAACGCGTAGAGCGTACCGAGCTGGCAGTCGAACTTACCAAATGCGGCGATAAGTCCGATGAGGATTGCTTGGGTAAGCATACATCCCCCTTTCCATATAGGACACTACGAAGAGCTCAGACTCTTCGAAATTGAACGCCTAGAGCACGCTGGCGCAGTCGACCTTGGGGTCATCGGCCAGGGGTCGAATCTCGACCTCAACGCCACGATCCAGCATCTCGCGCACATCGGCTTCCTCGGCCGCGGTCAGGAAGATCTGACGAGAGACCTGACGAGCGTCGGGACGCTTCTCGTCCTTGGGCTTGGTGTTGCCCAGGTTGACCGACTTGATCTGCGGGCAGCCCTCAACAAGCTGCTTTGCCTCAGCGATAGTGGCGACGCAGATGATCATCTTGTACTTGTCGGTCACGCCCGAGTTGATAGCTTCGATTGCATGCTCCATATCTTTGATGACGAGCTTGCAGCCGGCAGGCTTGCCCATCTTGAGCGTCGTCTTCCACACCGGGTCGTTAGCGACCTTATCGCCCACGCAGAAGATGCAGTTGGAGCCAAGGCCCTGAACCCAGGAAACTGCGACCTGGCCATGAAGCAGGCGATGGTCAACGCGAAGTAGCTGAATCATAATGTGACCCCCCAAAGGTCTTGTGCCGTCATACGGCGTGTCAGTAGGTGCTGCGGATTAGAACTCTTCCTCCTCCTCGTCATCGACCAAAAGATCGTTGACAAACTTCACGCGCGTATCGTCCGCAGCGACGATGGCGCGAATCGTCTCCTCAACCGGCGCCGACTCGTCAGAGAACAGCAGCTGGATGAGCAGAGGAAGGTTCATGTTGGTAACGAGGTACGTGCGGGGACGCGTCTGGACGATCTTGGTGAACTCGTTGTTAACGCTACCGCCAAAGAGGTCGGTGCAGACAACGACATCATCGTCGGCAGACATGCCTGCCAGCAGTTTTTGGGCCTCCTCGGCCACGTCCATGCGGCCATCGACGAACATCGAAAGATCGTGGACGTTGTCGCGAGCGCCCGAGAGCAGCTCGACGCTCTCCTTGATGCCGGTGGCGAAGTGCGCATGGCTGGCGATGATGTACTGTCTCATTCTGTGTTCCTCTCAATAGCCCGGCACGTTCCCGCACCCGTTTTCTTTAGTAGTCGAACTGGTGATAGTAGCGACGATACTTGAGGTTGTGCTTGGTGACCGTCTCGTAGTAGCGAGCCAGGCGGTCGGTCACGAGCACCGTCAGAATCCACGGGGAGACGATGACGCGGAACTCGTCGTCAAGGCCGGGGATCGCGAACTCGGCGGTGTCGATGACGTTGATGTCGGTGTCGCCGGTCACGCCGCGGGTCAGGAACGCGCGGACGCGCTCGTCGAGCTTGCGGTTCTCGTCCTCGCCCATGAACAGGAAGACCGGGACGCCGGGCTCCACGAGCTCGAGGGTGCCGTGGAAGAAGTCGGCCGAGGTGATGTAGCGGGTGCGCTTCCACTGCATCTCCTCGAGGATGCACATCGAGAACAGGATGGTCTCGCCCCACAGGGCGCCGGAGCCGATGAACATGGTGTAGGGGGCCAGGGCGTACTTCTTGGCGAGCTCCTCGGCGCGCGGCTCGAAGCGCTTGCGGATGTCGAGCATGTCCTTCCAGATATCCTTGGTCTGCTCGATAAACAGATCGAACTTGGGGAAGCAGCCGCGGCGGTTGAGCAGGCGCAGGCCGAAGCAGTCGGCGAGGTAGTAGCCCTTCTCGCAGCCGCCCGAACCATGGTCAGAAGCCATGGCGACGCAGTTCTCGGCGCCCACAGCCTGGCCGATGGGGCCCTCGGGCTTGGTCATGGCGTAGACGCGCACGCCCATGCCCTTCATCTTCTTGACGGCCTCGAGGACCTCGGGGGTGGTGCCGGACTCGGAGGCGGTGAGCACGACGGACTTCTCGGTCATGCGCTTGTGGCCGGAGACGTTCCACTCGGCGGCGTGGATCAGGTAGACCTCGAGGTCGCGGTCGCCGAACTTGTTCATGAGGTACTCGAGCTGCATGAGCTCGTCCCAGGTGCCGCCGACGCCCATCAGGAACACGGCGTCGTAGCCCTCGTCGGCGACCTTGTCGGCGAGCTCAATCATCTTCTTGCCGGTCTCGTAGAGCGCCTTGCCGTCCTCGAGATAGCCCTCCTGGTCGAAATGCATGATCTCGATCTTCTCGGTTTCCTTCATTTGTCTCTCCTTTCTGGGGTTGTTTCCACATCCCCCATGCCAACGGGCATCAAAACCCGCTTACATTCCGTAACACTCGGCCGCTTTGGCCTTAAGCGCATTGACTGACTCTTCGTAGCCCTCTGCCTTGACCTCCATTTGCTTGGAGACGGCATCAAGATACGGGTGCACGTCCCATGACTTCAGACGCTCGGCTATCATGGCCGCAATCGTCTGGAAGAACACAAGATTGGGAATTGCGCTGAGCAGCGGAGCCACCTGAGGCACCGCAACCTCGTGAGCCCTACCCTTGGGATGGGCCGTGAGCAGCACCGTTTTTGTCGTAACGTTCGATAGCGCATCAGCGATATTCGCAAGACGCTCCGACCCCTGCGGATCGTCGACGATAAACACCAGATAGCCCGGAACGATCTGCATCTCGGGACCGTGGACGAACTCCTCGCCTTCGTGATGCATGGCAGGAATCTTGATGGTCTCGCTCAGCTTGAGGGCCGCCTCTTCGGCAACGCCATAGTTGGGGCCGTTGCCGACGACCATGGCGGGCGTGTGCTCAGAAAGCTCGAGCATGTGGTCTTGGACATATGCCTCGGCGGTCTTGCACATCACGGCATTGGCATGGATAGCCTCGCGCAGGTCGTCAAGACGCTGGGCAACGCCCTTGGCGTCAATCGTTCCGCGCGCCTGACCGCCGTAAATACCAAAGAGCACCAGGTACTCAACGAGAACCTCAACGCCCAGAGTCACAAAGTCCACCGACTCGACGCCCACACCGTAGTCAAGAACGATGTCAGCGTGTTCCTTGATGGGTGCCTCGACGTTTGCCGTGAGCGCAACTGCAGCCATATCGTGTGCGCGCATGTAATCGAGCGCCGCAATCGTATTGGTCGAATAGCCACTCTGCGAAACGGCAATGTTGAGCACATGCTGCGGATAGGTGTGTTCAAAATCGACGAAGGCCTCGGGCGTCACAACGGACACCTGCATTTGCAGGGCATCTTGCAGGTAATCGCGGGCGCAATCGGCGGCATGGCGCGACGAACCCGAAGCAACGATGCGCAGCGCGTCAAAAGAACCGGACTGGAAAATATCAACGAGCTGCGCTACCAGCTCAGACGAACGCTCGAGGTTCTCCCCCATACGCACATGGGCAAGCTGAACGTAATCGAGCATCTTCATCGTCTCACCTCGTAACAAATCATTAGTATTTGATACCAATCACAGTTACAGGTTACGGCTTTTTGATACCTCTTTGTCGATTAATTTATCCCCATCGGCGAACGGTCGATTTTGAGCCCTGTAAGGTTGTATATACAGCTGACCCAACGATCAAAACTGGTTAGTTTCCCAGCCGTTATTCACAGAATACCAGCTAGTACGTATAGGTGTAGCCGCCCGTATCGCCACGATTGAAGGACTTTACATACTCGATAGCCTGACCGCTCGCGTCATAGCTCACGCATTCCAAAAGCAAAACAAGATCGCCCTGTTCCAGTCCAAGGAGGCCGGCATCTCGTGCGCCCAGCGCTTCGATATCGAGCTTTTCCTGTGCCATGACTGGCTTTCGGCCCAGCATCTCATAGGTCTCGTACAAACTGAAGACCGACACGTCAATATCTTCGATGGTTGGGAACAGCAGGCAGGGAATCAGCGCCGTCTCAATCGATACGGGGCTACCGTTTATGCAGTTCAGGCGTCGAACGGAATAGAGCAGGTCGTCCTCGGCGATGCCAAACAGGTCGGCGTAATATGGCCCCGCATAACGCTTGGAACGCGCGAGAATACGGACGGACGGCTCGCCGCCCGAAGCACGGACCGATTCACGGAAACCGACCGTGCGTTCAAAAAAAGCAGGTACTTTCTGCGCCACAAAGGCACCTTTTCCCCGAACACGGCGAATCTGCCCGCGCCGAACCAGCTCATCGACAGCGCTTCGGATGGTCAAGCGTGTCGTACCAAATTCCTCGGCAAGGTCTTTTTCGGACGGAATCATGGAACCCGTGGGATATATACCGCGCTCGATACGTTCCTCGATGCGGCGTCGAATGCGCATATAAACCGGGGTGGCATCTACTGTTTCAGCCATTGTTCACCTGCCACGCTCCTCATGCCGTTCTCTTCGCCGTTATCGGCAAAGCGGAACTTTGTGGGCAAAATCACCGATTTGCAATGCTCCACAAAACGCATGTCCTTATCAAATTCGATCGAGCTCTCATAGAACACCGGCGTTCCCTCTTCTTGCTGGAGCAGCTCGGCCTCTTCGGCGTTCAAACGCGAGATGGAGATATGCTCACGTCCATGCTCAACACGCACGCCACCTTCTTTGAGCAAGACATCGTAAAGGCTCTCGCACTCAAAATCGTGCTCGATAAGCGATGGGCACAGGGACAGGTTAACGTGAGCCGTCTCGATTGACGCCGGCTCGCCCTCAATAAGTCGAACGCGCTGCATGCGGAGCAAAGGGGCGCCTACAGCCACCCTAAGCTTGTCGGCAAGCGTCTTATCCGCCTCGATGGTCCCGGTGGAAACCAGACGAGAAGAGGGGTGCAGGCCGGCAGTCCGCACAGCATCGGAGAAGTTATACGTTTCCTGGAAGATGTTCAGCGGCTTGGGAGGACACACATACGTACCCGATCCGCGACGGCTCTCGAGCGTTCCACACGAGATGAGCCGCGTGATACCGGCACGCAACGCCGTACGCGAAACGCCAATCTCTTCGCACAGCACGCGCTCGGCCGGCAGGCGATCACCGCCGGCAAGCTGATGGTGCTGGATATACCAAAGAATTCCCTCAACAGCACGATCTTTGGGGGGAATTGCATAAGATTCGCCTGCCATTGCACAGACTCCTCATTCAGACACGTATGCCGCCAAAATTAGGTCAGCCCTCCCATGGCATCAAATTCGGCCTTGATCTTCTCGGCGACATTCCGATACGACTTATATAGGCTTGAATCGCGTTTGACTTCGTCGGTCATAACGGGAATCTCTAATTTGGAAACCTCGTCTTTTCCCGTCTGAACCGCCACAACAACGCCCATACCAAGACACATATTACGCTTGGCAGCGTTTATTTTCGCCGCCTTGGCAGGATTTGCCAGGATACGCTGGGCAAATTCCTGTTTTGAAGCCACTTCCTCGGCCTCCGGATCGCCCGCCTCGGCTACTTCGCACTGCAACACGTCCGCATAGTCAAAAATCTTCGGCTCGCCACCGCGTTGATGCACAGCCCACTTGCGATGCGTGGCATCCTGGTAGATAGCCGGCAAAAATGTAAACCGCGGCGGGTCCAAAATCGTATCCGTGATGGTAAACACATCGGGATCAAAGGCATCCTGCGGGTTTTTCTTCTTGAACAGCCCCATATCAGCCTCCCGTACTAGCATAAACAACTCATGCTGAATATAGCACCAATTTCAAGCCACTGCTTTATCGCATCGGTGCGCGGCGTCTATGGCTCGCCCAGCGGAAGAGTTCACGGACGAGGGCCGGGGTGCCTGCCGGCAAATAGCGGACACTCCGCATGCAATCTATGCAAACAAACAAGTACGCTTAGCTACATTCGGTAAGTTCGAGCACGCTGCCCTTAACGATAAGTGCCGGCTCCAGGACGACCTCTTCGGCACGCCTACCGCCCCTACCGGCAAGACGCTTGGACATGCAGCCAAAAGCATGCTCCGCAAGGACACCAGGATCCTGCTCAATGGCGGTCAGCGCCGGCTCAAAGAGAACGTCGGCCGCCGAGTTGTCATAGCTTACGACCGAAATATCGCCCGGAATGCTCTTCCCCATCTCGTGCAAGCGCTTGAGCAGACCGAGGGCGATGTTATCCGAACTTGCGAACACAGCGGTGGCATCAGTTGCGAGCACCGCCTCCGAGGCCTCGTATGCACTCGGAATGTAGTACTCGCTCTCAAACTCCAAACGTGCGTCGATAGGCAGGCCAACCTCGCGCAGCGCGCGCTCATAGCCGGCAAGTCGCTTACGCCCCGTATTGGAACGGCGCGCGTTAACCAAGCAGGCAATGCGACGGTGGCCCTGCTCGATCAGATAGCGGGTGGCCATGTAGCCGCCCATCTCGTGATCGAACATCACCTTGTCGCACTCGAGTCCCTCAATGGCACGGTCGACCATTACGGCCGGGATGGGCAGGTGGCTGACTTCTTCGCGCAGGGCGCGATCGTCGGAGAACTCGTCGCCCACGACCAGGAAGACGCCATCGACGCCGCGCGTCACCAGCTGGCGCAGCAGCTCCAGATCGTCATCGGCGCTTCCGCCCGAGCTGGTAATGAAGAGCGCATAGCCGTCCTCGCGGCAGCGCTTTTCCAGGCTACCGGCGAGCGAGGCAAAAAAGCGGCTCTCGATGTTAGGGACGATAAGGCCCAGCGTGCGCGACTCGCGCATGACCAGGCTGCGCGCGATCTGGTTGGGAACATAGTGGTTGCGCGCCGCGACCTCTTTGATGAGCTTGCGGTTTTCTTCCGAGATTCGACAGGGCCGGTTGTTAAGGACAAGCGAGACCGACGAGGGGGAAAGCCCCACCTCCTGGGCAATCTGCTTGAGAGTAACTTTGTTGCCCATCTCGCTCCTTCCGAGTATTCGCGCAATCTCTTGAAAGTATAGCGACCGTCCCTCTACCTTGATGATAAACACTTTACCAATCCGGTAGACGGCTGTTTTATCGCCGCGATTGGCGCAAAGCAACCTAACCCCTTTGCGCCATGTGATGCATTGGGGTCAGGTTACTTTGCACCAAATCCATCCGGGTGGGGTATATTGCATTCGATTAATGAAAACGACCACCATAAGGCGGATATTCGTATGCACGAGAATGACTTTTTTAACGAGGACCTGCTCTGCGCGCTCGCCGGTGTTGCCGGCGAGGACAACGTGCTCATGAGCGAGCCCATGCGCGAGCACACCACGTTTAAGATCGGCGGCCCGGCCGATGTCTTTGTCACACCCGATACCGAGCAGGGACTCGTCGCCACGCTCGATACCTGCTATCGCTGCGATCTGCCACTCAGCATCGTGGGCAACGGCTCCGACCTGCTCGTCGGTGACAAGGGTATCCGCGGCGTCGTCGTAGCGCTGGGCGAGGGCCTCTCCGACATCACCGTCGACGGCACGCACGTCACGGCGGCAGCTGGCGCCTTGCTTTCCGATGTCGCCGCGGCTGCCGCCAAAGCCTGCCTCACCGGCATGGAGCCCCTCTCGGGCATCCCCGGCTCGGTCGGTGGCGCCTGCTATATGAACGCCGGTGCCTACGGCGCCTGCATGGCCGATGTTTTGGAGTCTGTGCGCGTCTATAAGCCCGCCCGCGCGCTCGACGACGGCACCCGCGGCAGCGGCAATATCATTGAGTTCGACGTCGACGAGCTTAACCTGGGCTATCGCAAGAGCCGCATCGCCGACGACGGCTTTATCGTGCTCTCTGCCACCTTTAACCTCGCCCCGGGCAACGCCGCGATGATCAAGGCCGACATGGACGACTACCGCCAGCGCCGCGAGGACAAGCAGCCGCTCGACATGCCGAGTGCCGGCTCCACTTTCAAGCGCCCCGAGGGCTACTTTGCCGGCAAGCTCATCATGGACGCCGGCCTGCGAGGACACGCCGTTGGCGGCGCGCAGGTGAGCGAGAAGCACTGCGGCTTCATCGTCAACGCCGGCCATGCCACCGCCGCCGATGTCGACGAACTCATCCGCCACATCCAGGCAACCGTCAAAGACCAATTCAACGTAGACCTAGAACCCGAAGTCCACCGAGTAGGCGAATTCCTCTAAAAAAGAAGGCCCCGAAAGGGGCCTTCACCATATTTATTCAGATAACCCAGTCCGGTGTGTCGCGCTCAGGACCCGAGAGGGCCGGGACAGTCCGAGAGGCATAAGGTTGATCGCGAGTTCCGCACGAGCCGGAGAGCACTTAATGTGCTCTCCGTGCGAGCAGGACTGCCCGAGCAGGCAACCTTATGCCTCTCGGGCTGTCCCGGACCAAGCCGCAGTTACGACAGCGCAATACCGCCAAGCCAGCCCCAACGCACGCCAGAGCCAGTACCATAAAAGCTAATGAACGAATCGAGCGACTTAGACGTAATGGCACCCTCGTTGCTCATAACGATGCCGCCGCCAACGTAGATACCCACATGACCGTAGATAAGACCCGGAGCACCCGTGCCGCTGTGCGAGGAATCGGCCACGATCATGCCCACCTGCAGCGCCGAGCGGTCGGAGCTATAGCACCAGGCGTTAAACATGTCGCACGCATTGCCTCCAAAGTAGCCAACGCCGGCGTTACGGAAGACATTGGTGACCCACGCCGCGCACCAGTTCTGACCCGGCGAAGGCGTGGAGTAGCACGCGTTGACGACGGCCTGCTGCTTGCCCGAACCGCCCGTCTGTTGCGGGGTGCCGCCGGCATACGATCCGCCACCCGAGCTCGAACCACCCGAGTAGGAATTGTTCTTGTTCGCAGAGGCCGCGGCTGCCGCAGCCGCCTTCCTAGCGGCCTCCTCAGCCTGGGCGGCAGCGAGGATCTCGGAATCACGCTGAGCCATGAGCTCCTTGACGTCGTCGGAAAGACCGTTCAGCACGGTCTGGACTTCTTGCTGCTTGGCCTGCATATCCTGCATCTGAGCCGTCTGCTGGTCCTTGAGTTTCTCCAGGTCGGCCTTTTGTGCTTCGAGCTCGGTCTTTTGCGCATCGAGCTCTTCCTGGATGGTCTGAATGTCCTCGATGGCGTCGCGGTCGCTCTTGTTGATCTTCTCAACGTAATGCGCGTTGGCGACGAGTTCCTCAAACGAGCCAGAGGCCAGCAGCAGCGACAGGATGTTCGTGCCGCCGGACTTGTAGCTGGCGGCCACGCGATCGGAAAGGTCGTTGCGCTTCTTCTTGAGCTCGGCCTTCTTTTCATCGATCTGGGCCTGCGTGTCGTCAATCTTGCCCTGGACATTCTCGATGTCGTTGAGGGTCTGGGCATTCTTGTTGGCCAGCGCCGCATACTCATTTGCGATGCTGTCGAGCTGGGCCTGAACCTCGTCGAGCTGGGCCTGGGCGGCATTCAGTTTATCGGTGGTTTCTTTGGAAGCCTCCGCCGCATGGGCGCGAGCGGGCAGGCCAAAAAGAACTGCCGCAGAAGCGGCGCCGAACAGGGCCTTGAGGGCAGTGCGGCGCGAGAGCTCCTGGGAAAGGATGGAATCGCTGTTTGGTGACATATGTACTCCGTTACATGCTTATTTATATGTCGCTCAACTCATACATATTAGCGTACATATGGCGCGTCCCAACGATTTCCACGAACGGCAGGAAACTGCAAGGTCGGCGGCTCGTAAGCAAATGCCAAAGATCAGGTTATGCGTACGCAAGCTCTTTTATGAGTACGTTAACATAATCCTCTGCTTTTCTACTGCGCACGATTTGGGCGTCCCCGCCTGCGCTATACTCCCCTCTAGAAGTGTTCCTGATTCGATAGGAGACTACATGTCCAAAGCACTCGACCCCAAAGACACCTGCGTCCTCGTTACCGGTGGCGCCGGCTTTATCGGCTCGCACACCGTCGTTCAGCTGCTCGAGGGTGGCTACCAGGTCGTCATCGTCGATGATCTCTCCAACTCCAGCGCCGTCGCCGTCGACCGCGTCAAGACCATCGTGGGCGACGAGGCCGCCAAGAACCTCACCTTCTACGAGGCCAACGTGCTCGACCGCGATGCGATGAACAAGATCTTCGATACCCATCAGATCGACCGCGTCATCCACTTTGCCGGCTTTAAGGCCGTCGGCGAGTCGGTGAGCAAGCCCGTCGAGTACTATCACAACAACATCGAGAACACCCTGGTGCTCATCGACGTCATGCGCAGCCATGGCTGCAAGTCCATCATCTTCTCGAGCTCCTCGACCGTCTACGGCGACCCGGACAACCCGCCCGTCACCGAGGAGGATCCTAAGAAGCCCGCGACCAACCCCTATGGTTGGACCAAGTGGATGATCGAGCAGATCCTTATGGACGTCCACACCGCCGACCCCGAGTGGGACGTCGTGCTACTCCGTTATTTCAATCCCATCGGCGCCCATCCGTCGGGCCTGATCGGCGAGGATCCCAAGGGCATCCCCAACAACCTGGTGCCCTATGTCGCCCAGGTCGCCGTGGGCAAGCTCGAGGCCGTTCAGGTCTTTGGCAACGACTACCCCACCCCCGACGGCACCGGCGTGCGCGACTACATCCACGTGTGCGATCTGGCCTCTGGTCACGTTGCTGCCCTTAACTGGATGAACGGCAAGACCGGCGTCGAGATCTTTAACTTGGGCACCGGCACCGGCACCTCGGTACTCGAGGTCGTCGCCGCCTTCTCCAAGGCTTGTGGCAAGGAGCTGCCCTACGTGATCCGCGAGCGCCGCGCCGGCGACATCGCTGCCAACTGGTGCGATGCCTCCAAGGCCAAGCGCATGATGGGCTGGAAGGCCCAGTACGACATCGCGGACATGTGCCGCGATAGCTGGAACTGGCAGAGCCACAACCCCAACGGCTTCGCCGACGCCGAGTAGCAAAAACCTACATACCGCTCTTGCCCCGATCTCACGTTGTGAGGTCGGGGCTTTTTTCATGGCATGTAACCATTCGCCGAAAATCGACCAACTTTTTTATCTTGCCTGTACATGTTTAAACAACATGTTTTACAATAGGCGTATCGAATCAGAACATCGGAGGCGGACTGCACACCCATCGGCAGGCCGACCCCACAACAAGAAGGTTGGTGAGCGCATTCATGGAGCGTGCAAGCGGCGTCCTCATGCCCGTCTCATCTCTGCCCGGACCATACGGAATCGGCGGCTTTGGTTGGAATGCCTACGACTTCGTCGATTTTCTCGCCTCGTGCAAACAACATTACTGGCAGATTCTGCCCCTTACGACGACCAGCTATGGCGATTCGCCCTATCAGTCGTTCTCGGCCCGCGCAGGCAACCCCAACTTTATCGACTTTGCCGAGCTTGTCGAGGCAGGGTATCTGGAGCAGCGCGATATCGATGGCGTGTACCTGGGATCCGACCCCAGCAATGTCGACTACGGTGCTATCTTTGGCGGCCGCCGTCAGATTCTCGACCGCGCCGCCGAGCGCTTTGCTGCCGACAAGCCGGCCGATTTCGATGACTTTATCCAGGCCAACGAGGACTGGCTCATCCCCTACTGCGAGTTCATGACCGTCAAAGAGGAGTGCGGACTCAAGGCCTTTTGGGAGTGGCCCGCAGAACTGCGCACCCGCGGCGAAGCATCTGCCAAGGTCTGCGCCGCCCATCCCGCGCGCATGCTCTACCACCAGATGACGCAGTATTTCTTCGACCGCCAATGGAGCCGCCTCAAGGCCTATGCCAACGAGCGCGACATTCTCATCATCGGCGACCTGCCCATCTATGTCTCGCGTGACTCCGTCGAGATGTGGGCGACGCCTGAGCTCTTTAAGATCGACGCCGCCGGCAATCCCGTGAGCGTCGCCGGCACGCCGCCCGACCAGTTCTCGGCCACCGGCCAGTACTGGGGCAACCCCATCTACGACTGGGACGCCATGGAGTCCGACGGCTTCTCCTGGTGGGAGGGCCGCATTCGCGCCGCCCTCGACATGTACGACGTCATCCGCCTGGATCACTTCCGCGGCTTCGAAGCCTATTGGGAGGTGCCGTTCTCCTCACCCGATTCGTCCTACGGTTCGTGGACGCAGGGTCCCGGCCTTAAGTTCTTCAAGACGCTCGAGGAAAAGCTCGGCACACTGCCCATCATCGCCGAGGACCTGGGCTTCCTCACCCCCGGCGTCATCGACATGCGCGACAACTCGGGCTTCCCCGGCATGAAGATCCTGCAGTTTGCCTTTGAGGGTACCAACTCGTACTACCTGCCGCATAACTACATCGCCAACACCGTCGCCTATGTGGGCACCCACGATAACGAGACGGCGCGCGGTTGGTTTGAGGGAACGGCCACCCCGCGTCAGCGCGAGCAGGCAGCCCTGTACACCCATCAGCAGGCCGGCGAACCCATGGCAGATGCACTCAATCGCACCATCGCCGCCAGCGTGAGCGACACGTGCATCTACACCATGCAGGATCTGCTCAACTTGGGCAACGAGGCGCGCATCAACACCCCTGCCACGCTGGGCGGCAACTGGACCTGGCGCATGCTCGACGGCGCCATCACCCGCGAGCTTGAGCACAAACTCACCGACTGGACCGAGACCTACTTCCGCATCCCATCGGAAGCCGAAATCGAGCTTCCTCAATAGGAGCTACCGCGCCCGACCCCCCACCGTGCGGACGCGCTTGCTTTTCCCGCGCGAGGCCACCCCAATCCCCTCGCGCGGGCTTCTTATGAATTGCAGACATGAAACAACCCATCACAGGAGAAAACATGCCCCGAATTAACCTCATGGAACTCGCCGAGCAGTCTTTTGGCACCTCACTCGAGCAGCTCGACGACCGTCGCATTTACAAGCTGCTGGTCAAACTCGTGCAGGAGCGCTCCGCCGCCTGCCCGCTCAACAACGGCAAGAAAAAGCTCTATTACATTTCCGCCGAATTTTTGATCGGCAAGCTGCTCATCAACAATATGATCGACCTCGGCATCTACGACGAGGTTAAGGACCAGCTCACCGCCGCAGGCCACGACCTCAACAAGATCGAGGAGTTCGAGGTCGAGCCGTCACTCGGCAACGGCGGCCTGGGCCGCTTGGCCGCATGCTTCCTGGATTCCATCGCCACGCTGGGCTTGACCGGCGATGGCGTGGGCCTCAACTATCACTACGGTCTGTTCCGTCAGCGCTTTGTCGACAACCAGCAGAAGGCCGTCCCCGACGAGTGGCTCGGTGAGCAGGACATCCTAGTCGACGATGACCGCTCCTACACCGTCGAGTTCGGCAATTTTGCCGTTACTTCCAAGCTCGTCAACATCGATGTGCCCGGTTACGGCCAGCCCACCAAGAACCGCCTGCGCCTGTTCGACCTGGCGAGCGTCGACGACGGCCTGGTCCCCGGCAGCTCCATCGACTTCGACAAGACCGAGATCGCCAAGAACCTCACCTTGTTCCTCTACCCCGACGATTCCGACGAGCAGGGCCGCCTACTTCGCATCTATCAGGAGTACTTCATGGTGAGCAACGCCGCCCAGCTCCTGATCGACGAGGCCGTCGAGCGCGGCAGCAACCTGCACGATCTGGCCGACTATGCCGTGGTCCAAATTAACGACACGCACCCCACCATGGTCATCCCCGAGCTCATTCGCTTGCTCACCACCGAGCATGGCATCGAGTTTGACGAGGCCGTGACCATCGTACGCTCCATGGTCGCCTACACTAACCACACGATTCTTGCCGAGGCGCTCGAGAAGTGGCCGCTCGCCAGCCTGCAGAAGGTCTCCCCTGCCATCGCCGACATTATCGTCAAGCTCGATGAGATCGCGAAAGCCGAGCACGATGACCCGCGCGTCGCCATCATCGACGAGCACGACACCGTCCACATGGCCCACATGGACATCCACTTTGGCTTCTCCATCAACGGCGTAGCCGCCCTCCACACCAAGATCCTGGAGGACACCGAGCTTCATCCGTTCTACGAAATCTATCCCAAGAAGTTCTCCAACAAGACCAACGGCATCACCTTCCGCCGCTGGATCCATGGGGCCAACCCCGCGCTCGCCAGCCTGCTCGACGATGTGATCGGCACCGACTGGCGCAGCACCGGCGATCTGAGCAAACTCGCCAAGTTCGCCGACGACAAGGACGTTCTTGAGCGCCTGGCCGCCACCAAGGTCGAGGCCAAGGCCATCATGCGCCAGTTCATGGCGCTCGAGCAGGGCGTGACCATTCCCTCCAACGCCATCATCGACGTCCAGGTCAAGCGCATCCACGAGTACAAGCGCCAGCAGATGCTCGCGCTCTACATCATCTGGAAGTACCTCGATATCAAGAACGGCAACAGGCCTAAGCACCCCGTCACCATCATCTTTGGCGGCAAGGCGGCGCCTGCCTACACTATCGCGCAGGACATCATCCATCTGATCTTGACGCTGTCGCAGTGGATTGCAAACGACCCCGACGTGGCTCCCTACCTGCAGGTCGTCATGATCGAGAACTACAACGTCACCGCCGCCGAGCGCGTGATCCCCGCCGCTGACATCTCCGAGCAGATCAGCCTGGCCTCCAAGGAGGCGAGCGGCACCTCCAACATGAAGTTCATGCTCAACGGCGCCCTAACCCTGTGCACGCTCGACGGTGCCAACGTGGAGATTGCCGAGCTCGTGGGCGACGAGAACATCTATACCTTTGGTGCCTCGTCCAAACAGGTCGAGCAGCTCTACGCCGACGGCGCCTATGACGCCGGTGCGCTCTACCGCAAGCCCGGCATTAAACTGCTGGTGGACTTCATCACCAACCCCGCCTTTATGGCGACCGGCAACGCCGAGCGCCTGCAGCGCCTGCACGACGACATTAAGGGCAAGGACTGGTTTATGGCCCTGCTCGACATTGAGGAGTACATCCAGACCAAGGAGCGCGTGCTAGCTGACTACGAGGACCAGGGTGCTTGGTTGCGCAAGGCGCTGATCAACATCGCCAACGCCGGCACCTTCTCGTCCGACCGCACGATCTCCCAGTACAACGACGAGATTTGGCACCTGGGCTAATTCGCTTCCCTTACCCATCCTCTTGAGAAACGGAGCCGTGGCAACGCGGCTCCGTTTTTTGTGTCCGTACGTTACCCTGTGACCCGACTCGACCAAACAATCTCAATCTGTAACAACTACTCAACCAAAACGGTCCCAGCTGTTACTGATCGAGACATACCGGCCCCTCCCCTTGGGTTTATCTCAATCTGTAACATCTAGCAGCTGAAATTCACCTTTGGTGTTACAGATTTAGATGAAATGGTTAGCTCAGCGGAACCGACTCGATCTGTAACATCTAACGTCCGAAATCAGCCTCACCCGTTACAACACAAAGAAAGGCTCCCCTCTCGCCCAGTGGACGGGAGGGGAGCCTTATATGTGACCGCGGCAAAAGGATGGCAATACCGCAGTCGCCCAAAGGGAGGGCCTGGATGCACCGGGCCTAGATAAGGTTCTTGCCAGAGACCTTATCGAAGAGGTGGGTCGCGTTCTTCTCGAACTTGAACCAGATGGTGTCGCCAGCCTTGAGCGCGCCCTTGGCCTCGAGGTCGACGACGGGGATAATCAGGACAAACTGGCCGTCGGGAGCGGTCACGTGGACATGCTCGGTCGAGCCCATGAGCTCGGTCACCTCGACGGTACCCTGGAGCGCGCCCTCCTCGCCCTTGTCGGCAAGCAGGATCTGCTCGGGACGCACGCCGGCCGTAATCTCCTTCACGTCGCCGCCGTCCCAGTTGAGGGCAAGCTGAGCGCAAGTCTCGGGGGCGAGCGCCACGTTCATATCCTCGGTCTTGACGGTAAAGCCGTTGCCCGAGCGCACCAGCTGGGCATCGAAGAAGTTCATCTGCGGCACGCCGATGAAGCCGGCGACGAAGATGTTCGCGGGATGGTTGAAGACCTCCTGCGGCGTGGCGATCTGCTGGACAACGCCGTCCTTCATGACCACGATACGGTCGCCAAGGGTCATGGCCTCGGTCTGGTCGTGAGTAACATAAATGAACGTGCCCTTGATCTCGTGGCGCAGCTTAATGAGCTCGGCACGCATCTGGTTACGAAGTTTGGCGTCCAGGTTGGACAGCGGCTCGTCCATCAGGAAGACCTTGGGGTCACGCACGATGGCGCGGCCGATAGCGACACGCTGGCGCTGGCCGCCGGAGAGCGCCTTGGGCTTACGGTCGAGGTACTCGGTAATGCCCAGAATCTCGGCAGCAGAGCGAACCTTGCGGTCGATCTCGTCCTTGGGAACCTTCTTGAGCTCGAGCGTAAATGCCATGTTCTCGTACACCGTCATATTGGGGTACAGAGCGTAGCTCTGGAACACCATGGCGATGTCGCGGTCCTTGGGCGCCACGTCGTTGACACGCTTGCCGTCGATGAGCACATCGCCCGAGGTAATGTCCTCCAGGCCGGCGACCATGCGCATCGTCGTGGACTTACCGCAGCCAGAGGGGCCAACGAGGACGACGAACTCCTGGTCGTGAACGGTGAGGTTGAAGTCCTCTACAGCGAGCACACCGTCCTCGGTAACCTTGAGGTTGTGCTTCTTCTCCTCGGTCTTCTTCTTTTTGCCAAAGAAGCCCTTCTTTTTTGACTCGTTGTTGGGATACACCTTCTGAACATGTTTGAGAACGATCTCGGCCATGTCTCTACCTTTCGATATGCGGCGCCGCGCTGAGGGGCGCCGCAGAAACTTGCAAAACAGTTACGGCATCAGCCCTTGACGGCACCTGCCACCACGCCGTCGATGATGTACTTCTGACAGAGGATGTACATGATAACGATGGGGATAACGACCATCATGATGCAGGCCATCATGGGGCCGAGCTCGACGTGGCCGTAGCCGCCGCGGAAGTACTGGATCAAGATAGGAATGGTCTTGTACTTGGTGGAGTCGAGCGTAAGGTAGGGCAGCAGATAGTCGTTCCAGACCCACATGGTCTCGAGGATGCCGACCGAAAGATAGGTGGGCTTCATGATGGGAAGGACGATCTTAAAGAACACCTGGACCGGGTTGCAGCCATCAATCATGGCCGCCTCCTCGATCTCGAGCGGGATGTTCTTTACAAAACCGGCGAACATAAAGACCGCCAGGCCCGCGCCAAAGCCGAGGTAGATAAAGCAGATGTTGAACGGCGTGTTGAAGCCGATGCGGTCCGCCAAATTGGACAGCGTGAACATGAGCATCTGGAACGGCACGACCATCGAGAACACGAACAGGTAATAGAAGAAGTTCGAGATCTTGTTGTTGACACGAACCACGTACCAAGCGCACATGGAGCAGCACACCAAGATCAGCACGACCGACGTGACCGTGATGATGAGCGAGTACATAAATGCCGAGGCAAAGCCCTGCTCGTTAAGGGCGTGCATGTAGTTTGCGAGGCCGTTGAACGTCTCGGGCGTGAGTAGATCGAATGCCGTTGTGGTGCTGATTGCGGTCGCTTTCTTAAAAGAATTAAGCGCAATCATGAACACGGGGTAGATCCACGCGAGCGACAGGATCGTAAAGAAAATCGAGAGCGCGCGGTTGATAACCTTATCGCGTTTCATTACTGCTGCACCTCCTTGGACCTCGTGGCCTTAAGCTGGATCATGGAGATGGCCACGACCAGGATGCAGAAGATAACCGCCTTGGCCTGACCAATGCCCTGCCATGCGATACCGGCACGCGAATAGAACGTGTTGTAGATGTTCAGGGCGAGCATCTCGGTGGAGTGCGTGGGGGCGCCGCCGGTAAGGGCGAGGTTCTGGTCGAACAGCTTAAAGCCGTTGGTGATGGACAGGAACAGGCAGATGGTGATGGTCGGCATCAGGTTAGGGATCTTAACCTTCCAAAACGTCTGCCATGCCGTAGCGCCGTCGACCTTGGCGGCCTCGATGTAGTCGGACGGAATGGACTGCAGACCAGCGATGTAGATGATCATCATGTAGCCGACCTGCTGCCACAGGGTCAGGATGATAAGGCCCCAGAAGCCAGCAGCAGAGTTAAGAGCAATGAGCTGGGCGCCCACGTTGGAGAGCAGGCAGTTGATCAGAATCTGCCAAATGTAGCCCAGCACGATGCCGCCGATCAGGTTAGGCATAAAGAAGATCGTACGGAAGATGTTGGTGCCTTTGAGCGCCTTGCGGGTGAGCGCCTGCGCAATGGCCAGGGCGATTACGTTGATGAGCACCGTCGACAGGAAGGCAAACGCCACGGTAAAGAAGAACGACGTGGAGAACTGCGGATCGGACAGCGCGCGCACGTAGTTCTCGATACCGACAAAGTGCGCGTTACTAATGATAATAAACTGGCAGAACGAGAGATAGAAGCCCTGGATAAAAGGGATCACGAACCCGATCATAAACGCCAGGCACGTGGGCAGCATAAAGAGCGGCCACCAGCGCTTGAGTGCTTTGCCCATAAAAGGGTCCTTTCAATATGCAGGGGGCGGGCAAACCAACGTCTGCCCGCCCCCTGTCGCTAATCAGATAGCTTGGGCAGCAACTGCTTACTCGGAAGCGGCCTTCTCGGTCTTCCAACCATCGACGAAGGCGTTCTTGACGCCGTCCCACTTGCTGTTATCGGCAGCGTAGGCAATCAGAGCCTGCTTGAGGTTCTTCTTCCACTCCTCGGAGGGAATGTAGACGAAGTCCCAAGCGACGGTCTTCTTGCCGTCCTTGGCCATGGCAACGGCCTGCTGCGAGAAGACGTTGGTGGTCTCCTTGGCGCTCTTGAACGGAGCGGTCAGACCCATCTTGTCGGCGATGATGCTGGTCGGGGTGTCAGCGGTGACGCACCAATACATGAAGTCCTCGGTGGCCTTCTGGGCATCCTCGGAAGCCTGGGAACTGACGCACCAGTAGTTCTCGCCGCCGGAGCACAGGCCCTGGTTCTCCTCGCCGTCAACACCGATGTAGATCGGCATCATGCCAATCTGATCGTCGGTCATGCCGGCCTTGACGAGGTCAGAGTAGGCCCAAGAGCCGTTCTGGTAGAAGACGGCCTTGCCGGTTGCGAACTCGTTGGTGGCGTCGTCGCCGGTCTTGGAAGCAAGCTGCGAAGGATCGCAGGTGGAGTCGGTGATGTACAGGTCGAAGATCTGCTTGTAGTTGTCGAGGAACTCACCCTTGATCTCGTCGTCCTCCTGGTTGTGCTCCTTCTCAAACTCGTAGTAGAGCGGCATGTTGGCAAGGTGGGTGGTGTAGCGCCAGCTGGAGGAGTCGTCCATGCCGGCGGAAGTGAAGGCACCCTCGACACCAAGCTCGTCCTTGCGGGCCTGGATGTCATCGGCACAAGCCTTCAGCTTGTCGAAGGAGTTGATGTCCTCGGCCTTGTAGCCAGCCTTCTCGAGCAGCTGCTTGTTGTAGATGATGCCGAAGCTCTCCTGGACCCAGTCGATGCACACATCCTTGCCGTCGGACTGCAGAGCCAGGGAGTCGTCAATGAGCTCACCGCGGAGCTTGGTATCGGACAGGTCGGCGCAGTAATCCTTCCAGTTCTTAAGACCGGTGGGGCCGTTGACCTGGAACAGGGTCGGAGCGGAGCTCTTGGACATCTCGGACTTAAGCTTCTCCTCGTAGGTGTTGGAAGCGGCGGTCACGATCTTGACCTCGACGCCCTTCTCCTTCTTATAGGCCTTGGCGATCTCCTTCCACTCCTTGTCGACCTCGGGCTTGAATTGGAGGAAGTAGACCTCGGCAGCGTCACCAGAAGCAGAGGAGCCGGAGCCGGCAGAACCACCGCAACCCACGAGGCCCAGACCAAGAACTGCAGCCGCGGAACCAGCAAAGCCCAGGAACTGCCTTCTGCTCATTTCGTTCTTCATTACAATCCACCCTTTCACACCGTGGCGGCACCCTTTGCCGCCGCCTTCGGAGATTGGCTCGGGGACTTTGCCCCTTTTGCTGATTTGAACGATACGCTATTTGGCTAGTTGTTTGAACAAGTATTACTAGAGCGGTAGAAAAACTTCGGTGAACGGTAATTTCAACTTGATACTTGACAAGTTTTGTATAAACAATTATTTGTTATCGAATGCAGAGAAAACGCCCGGTCAAGCCGATGTACCGTCGGTTTGACCGGGCGTTTTCTCTTTGAGGCCATGAGTCTCGTCAGGCTGCGAGCTAGCCGGCTATCGCTTGGAATTGACGCGGTAATGGAAGATCTCGGGGTGTGTGCGAGTGTGTGTCACCTCAAACAAGATGCCATCCGAGGTGTACGACTGACTCTCCATGACGGCAACGCAGTTATATTTGCCGAGGTCAAGATAGCTGCAGTCCTCATCGTTGGCGAGCTCGACACTCACCGTACGACGGCTCGCCATCACTTTGACACCGCGCTTGTGCTCCAGATAGCCGTAAATAGAATCTGCCGCGATCTCGGGAGTCAGGCCCTTGGCGATCGACGCCAAAAAATAGCCATGGTCCACTTGGCGCGCGTTGCCGTTGAGGCTTCGGACACGCACTACGCGAATCAACTCCTCGCCCACCTTAAAGCCCAGGTGACGAGAGAGTTGCTCGGTGCAAACCAGATGTTCGAAAGACTTAACGTCCGTCGATGCAACGGCATTGTTGCGCTTTGCAAACTCGCCAAACGACTCAACCTCTTCGAGTGCGCCCAACATGTCGGTTTCGCCCTTAAGCCAAATAACGCGCACGCCCTTGCCGTGTATGGGCTGCACAAACATCCCGTCGGCCAGCATGCTCAAAGCGCGGCGGACGGTATTGCGCGTGCAGCCAAATTCCGCGGTCAGCTCGGCTTCGGTTGGCAGCATCTCCTGAAACGCATAGGTCCCATTAATGATGCGCGAGCGTATTTCTCGGTAGATTCCTTCGTATATCGCTTTTGGCATTGTTTCACCTCTACATTATTCATTTCCGGCTAGGCACGATAGCATTTCTTAAAGTTGTTTAAACCGAATATCGGTAAAGCGACAGGATTTAACCGTTGACGGTTTCTGTCATGCCCAAATCGGTTTCGCTCAAAACTGCCGGTACGATAATCGTCTGGTCCTCTACAATGAATCCATTGTTTAAACGTTTCCCCACGCGCAACGCGCCTCGATATTCGGAAGGCAGAACATGCTGCAAAAAATCCAACGCTTTGGCGGGGCAATGTTCGCGCCCGCCATGCTGTTTTCTATATCAGGCCTCATGGTCGGCGTCTCCGCTCTCGCAACGACTGCGGACATCGTCGGCGATCTCGCCGTATACGGAACCCCTTGGTACGCTTTTTGGACCATCATCCAGCGCGGCTCGTGGACGGTCTTTAAACGCCTCCCGCTCCTTTTTGCCGTAGCGCTGCCCATCGGTCTTGCCCAAAAACAACCGGCTCGTTGCTGCCTCGAGGCTCTCGTCGCCTATTTTGCCTACTGCTTCTTTTTGAGCGAGATCATTAAGCTGAGCGGAGACAATCTTGGACTTAAGTACCCGTCGTCTTTGACCTCCGCTAGCGGCATCACCATCATCGACGGCATCAAGACGCTCGACACCGGCATTATCGGCCCGCTGGCGGTATCGGCAACCGTCGTCGCCATCCATGACCGCTTCTACGATGCCAAGGTTCCCGATTGGCTCGGCACCTTCTCGGGCTCCTCGCTGGTCTACCTCATCAGCTTTTTTGCCGTGTTTGCCCTTGCCGCTATCTCGGCCGCCATCGTGCCCTCCGTATACGCAATGACCGAAACGCTGCGCCATGCACTTACGAGCGTCGGCCCCTTTGGCGTGGGCATCTTTGTGCTTTTGGAGCGAGCGCTCGAGCCCATGGGGCTGCACCACCTGCTCTACATGCCGATCTACTACGACAACCTGGTCATTAACGACGGCATCTACGCCACGTGGAGCAGCTTGCTCCCCATCCTCTCCCATAGCACGCGCCCCCTTAATGAACTTGCGCCGTGGGCCGGTTTTACCGCCACCGGCTGGGTCAAGCTCTTTGGCCTTCCCGCCATCGCAGCCGCGTTCTACTCCACCGCAAAACCAGAGCGCCGCGCCGGCCTTAAGGTCATCCTTTTGCCCGCCATCGTCGCCTCGGTGGTTTGCGGCGTTACCGAGCCACTCGAGTTTCTCTTTATGTTCACCCACCCCGGGCTCTTTTTGCTCTACGCCGTCTTATCGTCTTGCCTTGCCACAACCATGAATCTCTTTGGCATCGTCGGCATCTTCTCGGGCGGCCTGATTGAGATGGCAGCCTTCAACTTTATTCCGCTCATGCGCACGCATGCCGGTGCCTATCTTTTGGCGCTCGGTATCGGCCTTGCCTTTAGCCTCATCTTTTTTGTTAGTTTTCGAGCACTCATCTTGGTCTATGACCTTAAGACGCCGGGCCGCGAGGATCATGTTGCCAATCGCGCGGCAATCGATCGTTTAACGGAAAGCGGCTTTGCCAAAGAGCAATCTCCCAATGACGAGGTCAATAGTCGATCCGATCAAGATCACGTCCTCGCTGAGCGGGTAATTCAGCTTTTAGGTGGCGTTGGCAATATTGTGGGCGCAACCAACTGCGCCACGCGCCTGCGCGTCGAGGTCGCAGACCCTTCCATCGTTGCAGATAACGCGTCGTTTGTCGCGGTGGGCGCCAAGGGCCTCATCATTACGGACAAGACCGCCCAGGTGGTCATCGGCATCTCCGTTCCCCGCGTTAAAGAGCATTTTGACCAGATCATGGGCCTCGAGCCGGAATTTGTGCCCACCACCTCGGCCTCCCCTGCCGCCAGCGCAGCCCATAAGCGCGGCAATATTTGCTTCTTCGATATCGACGGAACGCTCGCCTGGCAAGACCCCAGGCTCGCCCAAGACCTTCCCGAAGACGAGCGGGACCTCTCCCCCTATCCCAACGAGGCGGTTTCGCAGGCAATCCGCGAGTTTGTCGCCAACGGCAACATGGCCTTTATCTGCACGGGACGCACCCTGAGCTGCATCCACCCCAAACTTCTTGAGCTGCCTTGGACCGGCATCGTCTGTCTTGCGGGCGGTTACGCCGAGATCAACGGACACGCAATTCGCGATCTGTCGATGACGCCCAGTATGCTGCAGCGTCTTGCCCCCTACCTTGAGCAATCGGGCGAGGTCATCCGCTTTGAGGGCCTCAACGGCGTCGTGCGCATGAGTGCCGATGCGCCCGATGCTCCCGGATACGCGCGCACCCTGGGCGACGCAGTCACGCAGCTGCAACATTACAGTGTCTACAAGATCTTGATGTCTACATCACTCGCCAACCACATCGCTCAAGATAAGGCACTTGAGCCGCTGCTGTGCTTTAACGAGCTCGAACTCGAGGTAACCGAAATCTCGCCCCGCGAATGCACGAAGCGCGGGGGCATCCAGTCTGTACTCGACGCCCTCGATCCCCACCACGGAACCGTATACGGCATCGGCGACGCCAGCAATGACGTCTCGCTGATGAACGCCGTCGATGTCGGTATCGCCATGGGCAATGCGCCGGACTATCTCAAAAAGCGCGCCGACTACATCACCGACTCGGTCGACAAAGATGGCGTCGTCAAGGCGCTCGAGCACTTTAGGCTTATATAAGCAGCCGGCACGCGCACACGTCCCGTTTCCCCAAATCGCCAAAACAGACGCGCCGGCAACTCCAATGTGGCAATATGGTATCTGCACACCGCAACGATGCAACCTAAGAAAGAATGCGAGAACCCGTGTCCAGTCCGTTTACCAGCTTTTTAGCCCAGCACTTTGACCAGATCAACGACTATCTGGCCACGTTCTTTGACGGACAGGCGACCTCTGCCGATATCGAGCGCTACCTGTATACCCCGCTCTCGGCATTTACCGCCAATGCCGGCAAGCGCCACCGCCCGCTCATCTGCATGCTCGCCGCCACCGCAGTGGGCGGCAGCTTTGAGAGCGCCCGCAGCGCCGCGGTGGCCATCGAGCATTTCCAGTCGGGTGCGCTCATCCACGACGACATCGCCGATAACGGGCAGCTGCGCCGCGGTAAGCCCTGCATGCACCTCACCGAGGGCACGGGGCTTGCTATCAACTGCGGCGACCTGGCACTTACCATGGTCACCAAGACGGTTCTCGACGACCCCACGCTGGAGCCCAACGTAAAACTCCGCGTGCTCCACGAGCTCACCGAGATGATCGTTCGTACCATCGAGGGCCAGGCGCTCGACCTGGGTTGGGTACGCGACGGGCGCTTCGACATCTCGGTCGACGATTACCTGGACATGGCGACGCACAAGACCGCGTACTACAGCGGAGCCACGCCGCTTGCCACCGGAGCCATCATCGGCGGAGGCAGCGAGGAGCAAATTGAGGCGCTGCGCGCCTTTGGCCTGCACACGGGCCTTGCCTTCCAGATTCAAGATGATCTGCTCAACTTGATCGGTACCAAGGAGGCCGCCAACAAGGACTTCCGCACCGACATCACCGAGGGCAAGCGCACGCTTGTCGCCGTACACGCCCTCTCCGATGAGCGCCACCACGACGAGGTCGAGGCGATTCTTTCCTCGGGCACCGATGATCCCGCGCAGCTCGCACGCGCCGTGGAGATCTTCCAGGAGACCGGCTCCATCGATTACGCCCACACTTACGCGCTCGACCTGACCGCTAAGGCCAAAGCGGCCATCGAGAACGTTGAGCTTGATCCGCACGCACGCGAGCTGTTCCTCTCCATGGCAGATTTCTTTGTGGAGCGTCTTAACTAACGGGGGTTATAAAACCTGTCAGCAGCGTATTTAGGCACAACTTGCTACACTGTTGAGTGCATGTTTATGCATCCCTTTGCGTTGTCTATCCGACAGACGCTCAAATAGTACGAATGGTACGCCGAAAGGGGTTCGTTCATGGAACCTATTACAACGGGCATGCAAGGAGCAGCCGTCGAAGACGTGCAGTCTCGTCTCCTGCAGCTCGGCTACACGATTGATGCCGCCGAAGTCACCGACAAGTACTTTGGAGCCACCACTGAGCAGGCCGTCAGCACCTTCAGGCTCGACAGCGGCCTTGCTGCCGGTCATGCCGTCGATATCCCCTGCTGGAGCGCCCTTGTAGACGCTTCGTATAAGCTGGGCGACCGCACTCTCTATCTGCGCATGCCCAATTTCCATGGCGCCGATGTGCAGGCCCTGCAGCGCGCTCTCAACGTTTTGGGCTTTGCCTGTGGCGAAGACGACGGCTACTTTGGTCCGCATACCGAGGCCGCCCTGCAGCAGTTCCAGGAAAATGTCGGCCTGTTTGCCGACGGCATGGCCTTCCAGGACACCTACGCCTACATCAACCGCCTGCACCATGTGTGGGAGGGCAAGCCCTCGGTCACCGAAGCCGAGTCCCGTATCGGTTTTGCTCGCGCCGCCAACGTGCTCGAGCGCTTCCAGATTGCCGTTATCGGCGAGGACCCCATCGCACGCAGCGTTGCGTCGCGCATGTGGAATATCGCCACGGCAACGACCGACAACAGCGGCATGATGCTCTGCGACTCCGAGGTCCCAACCGACGTTGACCTAGTGCTCGAAATCGCAAGCGATGAGCTGCCCGCAGATGCAGCGCCGCGCGCCACGATCGCCCTCGCCGAGTGCCACAACCTGGCCCAGCGCATCCGCACTGCCAATGTCGCTGCGCAGCAGAAGCCGGCACGCATTCGCATTGAGCTCACGGGCATGACGCGCTACAACGGCACCTTCACGGCCAGCGACGCGCAGACACTCGCCGTACGCCTCCTCGATGGCGTTTGCGATGCCCTCGCAGATTAGGTAAACTAAACGAGTTGCTTTTGGGCAACGCCACACATTGGGACGTAGTTCAACGGTAGAACTCCGGTTTTTGGTGCCGGCTGTTGGGGGTTCGAATCCCTCCGTCCCAGCCAAAGAAACCAGCCTCTCGAACGCATAGCCGATCGGGAGGTTTTTCTTGTGGGCAAGCGGAGGGATTCGAACCCGCAAGGGTGCGGAGCTGAGGAAACGCGAAGCGTTTTCCAGCGCAGCACGCAAGAAGCGAAGCGACGCAGCGGAACGCGGCCGCCGACCAGGCGGACGCGGAATCCCTCCGTCCCAGCCATTAAAATTGAGCGCCCTGAGCCCATAACGGCCCAGGGCGCTTTCTTGTGGGCAAGCGAAGGGATTCGAGAACCCGCAAGGGTGCGGAGCTGAGGAAACGCGAAGGCGCCCCAAGCCCATTAGGACCAAGAGCGCCTAACATCAAGAAAATATCAGCCCAGTTCCGAAAAGCGAGCCGCATGCAACAACCAGGTAACCACAGGCCCCGGGAGAGCGGGGACACCGGCTTAGGTTTATCGCGAGTTCCGCACGAACAGGAGGCCACTTAATGTGGCCTCCGTCGTGAGCAGGACTGTAGAGCAGGAAACCTAAGCCGGTGTCCCCACTCTCCCGGGGCCGAACGCCCTAGTTGTTGAGCATGCGGTCGAAGCTTCCCGAGTCGCCATCCCGATAGTCTGCGGTCATCAGAATCTCCTGCGGAATGCGCCCGCCCTCGCGCAGCACGTTGCGGAACTGCACGCGCGTAACCATGGGCAGATCCTTGATCGTCGCCGCCAGGTTCTGCGGCACGCCCTGGTTGGCAGCCGCGGGCTCGCACTCGCCGCCGGCCTTCACACGACGCTTATGCTCGGCGAGCATGGCACGGTACATGCCGGCATGCAGGCGAATCTCAACCACATTGGCATTGCGAGCCTGCTCGACAATGCGCGCGCCCTCGCGATCGATATCGCCTACGTAGTAGACGTAGTTAAAGCGATAGCCAATCTCAGCCAGATAATCGTCCAGGGCATGCGAGACGCTCGCCTTGCATCCGCCGCCAAAAATCACGCCGCCCACCTTGATGCCAAAGAGCTTGGCGTGCTTGCGGCCGCGCAGCAGCTTGACGATCTCGTCGTAGGTGTCCAGGTTCTCGACCATAATGAACGGCTTGTCGGCGCCCAGCGTAAAGAAGCCCGTAAAGTGCACGGGGCGATTGGGGGCGACCTTGATCGCCTGCATGCTGATGCCCTTTTCGGTCATACGCCGAATCAAGCGCTCGCCGTGCTTGCCGTCAAAGGCCTTCTCATCGTTAAAAATCTGGTAGGCGCGCTGGCGACGTGAAGCGACCGGCGTGTCGGCACCGCGATTCTGCTCAATCCAAGCCTGGATGATCGCAATCTCCTCGGCAATCTTGCGGTTGGACATCTCGTTGTGCTGAGTGCGCTGCGGAGCCTTTTTGCCGTCCTTGCCCTCGACCTTAACGATTTGAGTCTGTTGCTCCTTAATCTTGGAGAGCGCCATTGGCGTGGGAACGACCTTGAGCAGCTGCCTGCCCAGGACACGGGCCAGAGCAAACGCCGAAACCTCGCCATGAGCGGGCTGCTCAGGCTGCTGGGCGGCCGCATCGTTTGCAGTCGGTTTGGGCTGCGCCTGGGATTTGTGCTTGGAATCTGCCTGAGCTTTGCGCTCTTGCTTTGGCGCGGACGAGCTCTTTTGCGAACGTTCAGGCTTGTCCCCCTTCGCCGGCTGGCGCTTGGGCTGCTCCACCGGGGTCTCAGCCTTCACATCCTTGTTTTGCGTTGTCGCCTTCTCGGCCACGGTTTCGGCATTTGAGCCACGTCCGCCACGGTGACGACGACGGCGGGGCTTGCTCGAAGCGCTCTCCCCCGCCTGTTTATCAGCGGACTGTTGAACTTTGACCTCGGTGTCAGCCGCAGGCTGCGACTCGGAAGGTTGCTGCTCGCGAGCCGCCGGCTCAACGGTTTTCTCGGTTTGTTCGGCCTTATCGGCCTGAGCGGTCGAAGCCGGCTCGCCCTTCTCCTGACGCTTTACGGGATACGCGCGCCCTGCAAAACCGCGGCCGGGACGACACGAACCCGGAGCCCTCTTGGCAGACTCCTCAACATCGTCTGCAACCTCGGAAGGCTCTTCAACCTCACGCGCGACATCCTGCTGCGCAGCCTTGAAGTGAGCACCGCGACGACGCTTGGGCTCTTGGGCCTCCACGGGCTTTTGTTCCTTCGCGGGCTTCTGCGACTCAGCGGCAACCTCGGTCTCAACAGCCTCAGCATCCGTCTCACCCTTTCGAGCAACGGCGCGACGGAAGCGCTCCTGCTGGGCGCGGCGCTGCGCATCGCGCTTGCCACCCCCGCCAAAACCGCCGCGTCCTGCCTTGGCCGTAAAGGCACGCACGACGTTCTCATCGAGCAACTCATCGGTATCGACATGCTCACGCGGAGCAGCTTCTTCCACAGCAGGCACGTCAGCGGAATCCTCGACGACAAAACCCTCGACGGACTCGGCAGGCTGCTCCTGGGCATCGCGGATCTCGGCATTGATGGTATAGAACGCCGGGCGCCCGTTAATGCCGCTACCCTCGATCTTGGTCACGATCTTTGCCGCGATAAGCTCATCGCGCATCGCCTTGGTGTCGCACTCCTTATCGACGGAGCGGAAAATCTGCGCCAGCGCGCTCGACTTAATCTTGAGCGCCTTGCGGCAGAGCAGGTCGTAGGCAACCAGCTTGGCGCGCTCAGCAGAAAGCGACGTCTGGCTGCTCAGGCGCTCAGCCAAAGCATCGACATTGTTTTGATTATCGGAATATACCGTCTTGGCCACGGGGCCCCTTTCATATGTACACATATACGTCTATATGGTACAACGCACGCCCTTATCCACGCAAAACATCTGCGAGAACACTCGAGCGTCACCCGCTTTCGCATGAAAAAAAGACCGAGTCCGCGTCGTTGCGGACCCGGTCTTTCCGAGTCATATGGATGGAACGGTTAGTCCATCAAGCTGACTAGGCCTTGGCGGCCTCGGCGTCAGCGGGAGCCTCGGCGGCAGCGGCGCGACCGTACTCGGCCTTGCCCATCTCGGACCACTCGGGCTCCTCATCAGGCATGGAGCCAGCCTCCTTGCCGAAGAACTCCTTGAGGCAGTTAACGGCAACGATGAGGCCCAGAACCATCAGCAGGACGGCAAAGACGAGCTGCAGGCCCTTGGTGGCGGCGACGGAAACGGCGGCCGTGGTGGCGGTAGCCGGGATGGTGCCGAAGAAGCCGTAAGCCTGGACAGCGGCCATGCAGCCCATGGCGCTCTGGACCAGCGAGGTGAAGGTGCAGCAGAGCAGGAAGGCGACGGGCACGTAGAGCATCCAGCCCTTGCGGCCGGTGCACTTGCAGAACACGGCGAGGGTGATCATGGTCATGCCGCCGAGCAGCTGGTTGGAAGCACCAAAGAGCGGCCAGATGTTGGCATAGCCACCAAAAGCGAGGGCGAGACCAGGAAGCAGGGTGACGACCGTGGCGAACCAGGGGTTGCCGAGGACCTTCATGTAGCCGGCCTTGGACTCGATGGCCAGGGCGTCGTTGGTCTGGGCAAAGAACTCGGAGAACGAGGTGCGGGCGATGCGGGCGACGGCGTCGAGCGAGGTCAGGGCCAGAGCAGAGACGTTCATGGTCATGAAGACGGTAGCGAGCGTGCCGTCAACACCGAAGGCCTGCATACCGCGGGAGATGCCAGCGGCGAAGATCTGGAACGGGGTGGAAGCGACACCGGCGTTGAGGGCGCGAGTACCGGCGGTGTTCATATCGGAGAACATGATGCCGGCGACGATGATGGCAAGGATGCCGACGAAGGACTCGACAATCATGGCGCCGTAACCGACCTTGACGGCGTCCTGCTCCTTCTCGACCTGCTTAGAAGAGGTGCCGGAAGAAACGAGGCTGTGGAAACCGGAGAGAGCACCGCAAGCGACGGAGACGAACAGGACCGGGAACATCATGCCGGAGGCAGTGGAGAAGCCGGTGAAGACCGGAGCGGTGATAGTGGCCTGACCGTTGACACCCAGGACGACGATGCCGAGGACAGCGCAGACGATCATGACGATCATCATGATGGAAGTGAGGTAATCGCGCGGGGTCTTGAGCATCTGGATGGGCATGGCGCCAGCGAAGACCAGGTAGACCATGACGACGGCGAACCACTGGAACTTATCCAGGTAGACCGGGAACTGCATACCGACGGCGAACATGAGGACCATGAGGACCACGCCGGTGACGAACTCGGCAGCACCGGTAAGGTTGAACTTCTTCTGGGCCCAACCAAAGGCGATAGCGACGAAGGTGAACAGGATGGAGATGGTACCAGCGCAGCCGGCGGCATAGGACTTGGTGAAGTCGATGGCACCGGTAGCAGCACCAGGAGCGTCAACGGCCGGGGTGAACATGAACGTCTTGCAGACCATGTCGGTGAAGGCGGCGATGACGATGATGCAGAACAGCCAGCAGAACAGCAGGAACAGGCGACGGCCGGTCTTGCCGATGTACTTCTCGATGAGCTGAGCGAGCGACTTGCCGTTGTTCTTCATCGAAGCGTACAGGGCACCAAAGTCGTGGACGGCGCCAAAGAAGATGCCGCCGACGAGGACCCAGAGCACGACGGGCAGCCAGCCAAAGGCCATGGCGACGATCGTACCCGTAACAGGGCCAGCACCGCAGATCGAGCTGAACTGGTGCGAGAACGCAGTGAAGGCGGAGACGGGCGAGAAGCTGTTGCCGTCCTTCATGCGCTTGGCCGGCGTGAGGGCCTCTTTGTCAACGCCCCACTTGTTGGCCAGCCATCGGCCGTAGCCCAGATAGCCGCAGGCGAGCACCGCCGCGGCCACAACCATGAGCAAAACTCCGTTCATTACATTTCCTCCTCTAAAAAGAACTTCCTAGACATAAAAAATGAGGGCCGTCGGTTGCGCTCGACGGCCCTCATCTTCATCAGCCGCCCGTTATCGTACGGGCTAGCTGTATGTGCTAACCCGCATCAGATAATTACTACGCTGATAATGTTTAGCCGATGCGTGAACATGTCTAAGAAATCCTCTTCAATCATGATGTGAACGATCCGTGCGTGTTCACATCCCCCAGTGGTTGAAAAGGAGTATGAAACTTTAGTTACCTAAAGTCAACGCAAATATGTAATGAATTTTCAACTTTTTTGGATTTCTCGGTATAACATGCCACTGACCTCGGACTTTACCCCACGACAGTTTTTGCATGAGAGATGCCCCCTCGGGAGCGGGCGGGCGTATACAAGGTTTCCTGCTCTACAGTCCTGCTCGCACGGAGAGCACATTAAGTGCTCTCCGGCTCGTGCGGAACTC
>CAUDAE010000006.1 GCA_958447445.1 uncultured Collinsella sp. | reverse complement strand
GGAATCAACTGGCGGAGAGTCAGGGCTTTGAACCCTGGAGACGCTTTTGACGCCTACACGATTTCCAATCGTGCTCCTCCGGCCACTCGGACAACTCTCCGTTAAATGCGAAAGTCAGTATACACGAGGAATCGCAAAGTGCAAACAGAAAAGTTGGCATTTTTTAAAACGCTTTGCCGCGCTTGGCGTTGCAGTGGGGTTTGAGGTGCCAAAAAACGGCTTCCGACCAGCCTGGTTGATCAACTCAATTGTTCAAAAGGGGTATTCATAAGCGACTTGGCAATGAATATAAAAATCTTTGGGTGGTGTTGTGGACCACTGGTATGCATTTTGCGACCACAACCTTGTACCCGTTGACCTGCGGCTTGGCTCAGCTTGTCCCCACGGCACCGTATCTTGTCCACAGATCCGTCAAGCTCTTGGTCGGCATTTGGTTGGAATGTGCATGAAACGTCGTGCGAGTATGGGCATATGTGGAGGTCATGAGGTTGTAGCTGCATATTCTTGCAGCCTAGGAGGTTGAAAGATATTATTACCAAGTCTTTTCCTGCTTCAGGCGCACCTTCACGACCTGAAGCCACATTTGCCCAGAGGAGGTGACAATATGAAGGCTTATGAACTGCTGTTCTTTGTTGACCCGTCGCTCGACCCCGAGACTCGTCTCGCTGTTATGAAGCGTATCGATACCACGATCGCTGAGGGCGCTGGCAAGGTCGACTCCGTTGACGAGTGGGGCAAGCGCAAGCTCGCCTACGAGATCAACGACCTCACCGATGGTGACTACACCCTCATCAATTTCCACGCAGATCCTACCCAGATCGCCGAGCTTGATCGCGTCCTGCGCATCACCGACGCTGTGGTCCGCCACATGATCGTCCGTCGCGACGACCAGGAGTAAGACTGTCGTTTTGGACTGGGCTTGTGCCCCAAGAGGAAGTAGTGAGTTATGAGCATCAATCGAGTGAACATCACCGGTAACCTCACCCGCGATCCCGAGCTGCGCGCCACCGCCGGCGGAACCCAGGTTCTGTCCTTTGGCGTCGCCGTGAACGATCGTCGCCGCAACGCGCAGACTGGCGAGTGGGAGGACTATCCCAACTTTGTCGACTGCACCATGTTCGGCACCCGCGCCGAGGCCGTGAGCCGTTTCCTGGCAAAGGGAAACAAGGTCGCGATCGAGGGCAAGCTGCGCTACAGCTCTTGGGAGCGCGACGGCCAGCGCCGGAGCAAGCTTGAGGTCATCGTCGATGAGATCGAGTTTATGAGCTCCCGTGGTGGCCAGGGTGGCTACGATCAGGGCGGTTACGCCCCCGCAGCTCCCGCGCCCGCAGCACGTCCTGCCGCACCGGTGGCCACGCCGCCCGCGGTCGACGTCTACGATGAGGACATCCCATTCTAAGGGTTGTTCACCTATTTTTGAGTGAGAGGCGGCTTCGGTTCGCCGAAGTTGCCAAATGAAAGGTATTTTGACATGGCTAATGATTTTTCTGCACGTCAGCCGCGTCGTAAGTACTGCCAGTTCTGCAAGGAGAACACTGAGTTCATCGACTATAAGGACACTCAGCTTCTCCGTAAGTACATGACCGACCGTGGCAAGATCAAGCCCCGTCGCGTCACTGGCGCTTGCACGCAGCATCAGCATGACATCGCCAACGCCATCAAGCGCGCCCGCGAGATGGCTCTCCTGCCGTACACCGTCCCCGTGGTTTCCTCTCGTGGCAACCGCGACCGCGGCTAAGAAGGGAGACGCATCATGAAGGTTATTCTTCTCGATGAGATCAAGGGCAAGGGCGGCGAGGGTGACGTCGTAGAGGTCGCTCAGGGTTACGCTGAGAACTTCCTGTTCCCCAAGAAGCTCGCTGTTGCCGCCACCAAGGGCAACCTCAAGCAGCTTGACGAGCGTCGCAACAACATCGCCAAGCGCGAGGCCGTCCGTCTGGCTACCGCCAACGAGACCAAGGCTGCCTTCGAGGGCAAGACGGTCACCGTTGACGTCAAGGTCGGCGACGAGGGCATCCTCTTTGGCTCCGTTACCGCCGCTATGATCGCTGATGCCATCAAGGCTCAGCTCGGTATGGACATCGACCGCAAGCGCGTCGAGCTCGGTAAGCCCATCAAGGTTGCCGGTGCCCACACCGTTGCCATCTCGCTGTACCGCGAGATCAAGGCCGAGGTTGTCGTTCTCGTCGGCGTTACCGCCGAGGAGCTCGCTGCCGAGGCTGAGGTCGAGGAGGCCGCTGAGGTCGCCGAGGCCGAGACCGCCGAGGTCGAGACTGAGGTTGCTGCCGAGTAGCATTTGCTGCAACGCAACAATCTTGTTCTAAGAAGGGCGCTCTGGGAAACCAGGGCGCCCTTTTGTTTTTTGCGCTGAGTGAGTGTCATAGTGAACGTCGCGTCGAAGTCCTGTGTACAGGACCGTTCATCCGTTTGGTTCGGTGATGATTGGCCGCGTGCGGCGTGTTTTGGGACCGTGGCTGATACTATGGATGCTCGCAAGCGATATGAATGAGGATGCTCATGGCATATGACGATAGGGAGACCGGGCTGACGGTTGAGGACCGCGGCTCAAAGTTGGGTCTTCCCCAAAACCAAGATGCAGAGGCCAATGTACTGGCCGCTATGCTGCTATCGCCCGAGGTGGTCGAGGAGGCCCAGGTCGAGCTGCAGCCCGATGACTTCTACCGGCCCATTCATAAGACCATCTATACCGCGATGGTCGATATGTACAACAGCCGCATTCCCATCGACTCCATCTCGCTGATCGATTACCTGCGAAGCATCAACAAGCTCGATGCCGTGGGCGGCGAAGCGTACATTTTGGAGTTGATGGGTCAGACCCTGTCGCTCGTCAACTGGCAGCACCATGCCGCCATCGTTCGCCGCGATTCGATGCTGCGTGAGCTGATCGGCGCCACCAACGAGATCAACGCGCTGGCATATAACGCCCCCACCGACACCAAAGAGGTCGTGGAGCTAGCCGAGAGCAAGCTGCTCAAGGTCACGGCACGCGAGGTCAAGTCGAGCTACAAGACGCTGACCGAGTTTATGGTCGAGGCCTATAACGAGGCCGAGGAAGTGTGCCAGGCCGGTGGACAGGCCGCGGGCGTACCCACGGGTTTCCCGTCGCTCGACCGCATGCTCATGGGCTTCCGCGAGGGTCAGCTCATCATCATCGGCGCCCGTCCTGCTGTAGGTAAGACGTCGTTCGCCCTGAATCTGGCGCTCAACGCTGCCGCTGCTGGTTATACCGTCGGCTTCTTCTCGCTGGAGATGTCGGGCAAGGAAATTGCCCAGCGTCTGATTTGCGCCTACGCCATGATTTCGATCAGTGACTTCCGCATGGGCCGCATTAGCCCCGAGCAGTGGGCCAATATCAACGAGGCCACGCAGACCTTGTCCAAGCTCGATATTCTGATTGACGATACGCCCGGCACCACGGTGACCGAGATTCGCGCCAAGAGCCGCCGCATGCTCCACAACAAGGAGAAGGCTATCATCATCCTGGACTACCTGCAGCTGGTGAGTCCTCCGCCGGGACGCCGCTCCGAGAGCCGTACCGTCGAGGTCTCGGAGATGTCGCGTGGTTTGAAGATCATGGCCAAGGAGCTCAAGATCCCGCTCATCGCGCTGTCGCAGCTCTCACGTCAGGTCGAATCCCGTACCGGCAAGCGCCCGCAGCTTTCCGACCTTCGTGAATCGGGCTCCATCGAGCAGGACGCCGATATCGTTATGTTCTTGGACCGTTCCGCCGACGAGGCCGAGTCCTTTCGCTACGATCTACCCGACGAGGGCTTTACGCGTATCGTCGTGGCCAAGAACCGTTCGGGCCCGATCGGCGACGTCGACCTGATGTTCCTGCCGGCATCCACCAAGTTCTATGAGCTTGATGGGGCGCATGCCGAGGAGTAGGACAGGCGCCCGTTGCACGGGTATACTGGGAATGTTTTGTGCTTCTGCGTGCCGGCGTGGTGCGTAGACAGTCCATGAATGTAAGGAGTAAACATGCCGTCAACCGTTTTGGTCGGTGCCCAGTGGGGCGATGAGGGCAAGGGTAAGATTTGCGACCTGGTCGCCGGCGACTTCGATGCCGTCGTGCGCTACTCGGGCGGCAACAACGCCGGTCACACCATCGTCGTCAACGGCAAGAAGTACGGCCTGCACCAGGTGCCCTCCGGCATCATGTATTCTGACCACGTGTCGGTGATCGGTAACGGCTGCGTCGTCAACCCCAAGGTTGTCCTTGAGGAGATCGACATGTTCGAGGCCGACGGCATCACCACCAAGAACCTCAAGATTAGCGGCAACGCGCATGTCATCATGCCGTACCACATCGATCTGGATGGCGCCTTTGAGCAGAAGCTCGGCAAGAAGAACATCGGTACCACCAAGCGCGGCATTGGTCCGTGCTATCAGGACAAGATGGCTCGCATCGGCCTGCGCATGCAGGACATGCTGGACGAGGCGCTGTTCCGCGACAAGCTGGAGACCGCTCTCGCCCGCGTGAACCCCGAGCTCGAGCTCATCTACAACCTGCCCACCTACACCGTGGACCAGATTTGCGACGAGTACCTGCCGATGGCCGAGCGCCTGCGCCCCTACATCACCGAGACGAGCCTGCTGCTCAACAACATGATCGATGAGGGCAAGGACCTGCTGTTTGAGGGCGCCCAGGCGACGCTACTCGACATCGACCACGGCACCTATCCGTACGTGACGTCTTCCAACTGCACCGCCGGCGGCGCCATCACCGGCTCCGGCGTCGGTATGAAGAACGTCAACCGCGTGCTGGGCGTCATGAAGGCCTATATCACCCGCGTCGGTTCGGGCCCCATGCCCACCGAGCTTTCCTATGAGTCCGAGGCCGGCCACACGCTGACCGAGGAGGGCTATGAATACGGTGTGACCACCGGTCGCCGTCGTCGCTGCGGCTGGTTCGACGGCCCCATCGCCAACTACGCCTCGCGCGTCAACGGCCTCACCGACATCGCCATGACCAAGCTCGACGTGCTTTCGGCCTTCGACACCATTAAGGTGTGCGTGGCCTACGACGTCGATGGCGAGCGTTACACGAGCGTGCCCGAGCACCAGGTGCGCTTTGAGCATGCCAAGCCCATCTACGAGGAGCTCCCGGGCTGGAAGTGCGACATCACCGGTTGCCGCAGCTTTGACGAGCTGCCGCAGGAGGCTCAGGACTACGTGGCATTTATCGAGGATCTGGCACACACCCGCGTGACGTTCATTGGCGTCGGCGCCGGTCGCGAGCAGATCATCAACCGATTCTGGAAGTAATCGGCACTATTCGGTTATTGCGATATACCCCTTTGCAGCCCAAGCGGGCGGCCGAGGGGTATATTTGCTTGCAAAGGGCTCGCGCGGAGCGGGCCGCTAATCCATAGAGGAGGCACCCTTGAAGGCGGACACTCAAACCATCGACATCCTGTTGTTGGGCAGCGGCGGCCGCGAGCATGCTCTGGCAGCAAAGCTCGCAGCATCACCGCGCGCCGGCAAGCTCTACATCGCGCCGGGTAACGGCGGCACCGCGAGCTGCGGCGAGAACGTGGTTCTCGACGATTGCGATCCTGCGGCCGTGGCGGCGTTTGCCCAGAGCCACGGATGCGGACTCGTGGTGATTGGCCCCGAGGCTCCGCTCGTGGCGGGCGTTGCCGATGCCGTGCGCGCGGTGGGCATTCCCTGCTTTGGCCCGGGTGCCGAGGGCGCTCAGATGGAGGGCTCCAAGCTATTCTCCAAGCAACTCATGGAGCGTGCCGGCATTCCGACGGCCGCCTACGGCTCGTTTACCGACGAGGCTTCGGCTCTTGCCTATGTGCGTGAGCAGGGTGCCCCGCTGGTCGTCAAGGCCGACGGCCTTGCCGCGGGCAAGGGCGTTATCGTGGCGACTGAGCTTGCGCAGGCCGAGGAAGCCGTGCGTGAGTGTTTTGGCGGCACCTTTGGCGATGCCGGCAACACCGTTGTCATTGAGGAAATGCTGGTTGGCCCCGAGTGCTCGCTGCTGGCCTTTACCGACGGCAAGACCGTGCGTCCTATGGCCACCTCGCAGGATCACAAGCGTGCACTCGAGGGCGACAAGGGCCCCAACACCGGTGGTATGGGCGTCTACAGCCCGGTGCCCATCGTGACCGACGAGGAGCACGCCACCATGGTGAAGGTCATGGAGCAGACCGTGGCCGAGCTCGCCGCCGAGGGCATCGACTACCGCGGCTGCCTGTACGGCGGCTTTATGCTTACCCCCGCCGGCCCCAAGGTGCTGGAGTTCAACGCCCGCTTTGGCGACCCCGAGACGCAGGTCGTGCTGCCGCGCCTCAAGAACGACCTGGTCGAGGTCATGCTCGCCTGCGCCAACTGCGAGCTCGATCAGATTGAACTCGACTGGCGTGACGAGTGGGCCGTGGCTGTTGTCCTGACGAGCGCGGGCTACCCCGGCAGCTACGAGAAGGGCAAAGTCATCACCGGCATCGCCGACGCCGAGGCCATGGAGAACGTGACCGTGTACCATGCCGGCACCGCCGTGGTGGACGGTCAACTCGTGACCAACGGTGGCCGCGTGCTTGCCGTGACCGCGCTGGGCGACACGTTCGAGAACGCTCGCAACCTTGCCTACGAGGCCTGCGAGAAGATTGATTTTGAGGGCAAGACCCTGCGTCATGACATCGGCCTGCGCGCGCTGCGTGGCCGCGACGCCTGGGATGCCTAAAGTCCGAGAGGGATGAGACGGATGGACGAGAAGAACGAAGAGCTCGTGGACGCGCAGATCGTCGAAGAGGACAGCCGCATGTATGGGCACGCCGAGGGCGAGCCTGGTGGCGAGGTCGCTGACGAGCCGGCGCTGGTGCTGGGCGACGACGACCCGCACGATGCCGAGCTGCACGAGAAGATTCTTTCGGAGGAGTGCGCCTGGAAGGGCAAGATCCTCGACGTCCACCGTCTTGAGGTTGAACTGCCCAACGGTCGCCGTAGCGCCCGCGATATCGTTCGCCATCCGGGTGCGGCGGCCGTTGTGGCACTGACCGAGAGCGGCAAGATCGTACTGGTGCGTCAGTACCGCACCGCCATCGACCGCGTGACGGTCGAGGTTCCCGCCGGCAAGCTCGACCCAGGCGAGGACCCGCTCGATTGCGCCAAGCGCGAGCTGCATGAGGAGACGGGCTTTAGGGCTGGTCGCATTCGCTTTTTGACGTCGATTGTCACGTCCTGCGGTTTTTGCGACGAGATCATTCACATCTACTTGGCTACCAAGCTCGAGTTTGATGCGCCCAACCCCGATGATGACGAGTTCGTCAACGTGGACCTCGTGCCGCTGCACGAGCTGATTGACGCCGTGCTCGACGGCAAGATCGAAGATGCCAAGACCGTCGTGGGCGCCTTGGCCTGCGATAGCATCGCGCATAGGTTGGGCGGAGCCGATCTTTAACGAGCGGGAATGATTCCGTAGGTTTGTGTAAGTCAGCGAAAGTGCTCCATTTGAGACAAGGTGGCCTAAAAGAGGAGGGAAGCGTATGGATATACGCGACCGACGATTGAAGGCCAGATTGTCCAAATGGAGCACTTGCAGCGTCGAGATGAAACGCGGTTTGGTAAAACCGCGTAAGGTGATTATGCTGAAAAGGTTTCTTTCTTACTACAAGCCCCAGATGGGGCTTTTTGTTGCCGATACCATTTGCGCCCTGGTGCTTGCCGCCATTGACCTGGCGTTTCCCATTATCCTGCGTAATCTGACCGGCGGGCTCTTTACCCAGGGTCAGGCTGCTATTATGCAGGCGCTCGGTATGATCGCGGTCGGCTTGGTACTGATGTATGCCATCCGTTGCGCCTGCCGCTACTTTGTGAGCTATTGGGGCCATGTGATGGGCGCGCGCATGGAGTCCAAGATGCGCGAGGACCTGTTCGATCAGTACGAGCGCTTTAGCTTTGCGTACTTCGATCGCAACAGCTCGGGTGACATGATGAGCCGCGTGGTCAACGACCTATTTGATATCTGTGAGGCAGCGCATCACGTACCCGAGTGGATAATCATCTGCGGTATCGAGATTATCGGCTCGTTTGTGATCCTCTTTACCATCGCTCCGGTGCTGGCGCTTGCCATGGTCGTGGTGACGGCGGTGTTTGCGGTCATCATGTTTTGGCAGAACATGCGCATGCGCGAGGTCTTTAGCGACAACCGCAAAAAGATCAGCGGTATTAATGCCCAGCTGCAGGATTCGCTGGCAGGCATGCGCGTGGTCAAGAGTTTTGCGAACGAGGAGACCGAACGCTCTAAGTTTCGCGCCTCGAACGACCGCTATCTTTCGTCCAAGGAGAATATGTATCACGCCATGGGCATCTACACTGCGACGTATGGCCTGCTCTCGGGCGTGCTGTACGTGATCGTGGTGCTGCTGGGTGGTTGGCTGGTGGCGCAAGGCCAACTGCAGGCGGTCGATATGGCGACCTTCGCGCTCTACATTTCACTGTTCTGCACGCCGCTCGAGACGCTCGTCAATTCGGCCGAAACGTATCAGAAGGCCATCGCCGGCTTTAAGCGTATGGACGAGGTGCTTTCGACCGCTCCGGATATCCAGGACAAGCCGGATGCCGCGGACCTGCAGGTGACGGCTGGTGCGGTTGAGTATCGCGACGTGTGCTTTAGCTATGAGGATGTTGAGCTGGGCGGCGGCGAAGAGGCTCGTCCCGTGATCGACCATATGAATCTGTCCATCAAGCCCGGACAGACCATCGCCCTGGTTGGCCCCTCGGGCGGCGGCAAGTCTACGACTTGTTCGCTGCTGCCGCGCTTTTACGACGTGGCGGACGGATCCATCAGCATCGACGGCCAGGACGTGCGCGACGTGACGCAACAGAGTCTGCGCCGCGCCATTGGCCTGGTGCAGCAGGATGTCTATCTGTTTGGCGGTACGATTGGCGAGAACATCGCTTACGGCAAGCCAGGCGCCACGGCAGAAGAAGTTGCCGAGGCCGCCCGCCGCGCCAATATCGATACCTTCATTGAGTCGCTGCCGCAGGGCTACGACACGGTCGTGGGCGAGCGTGGCAGCCGTCTTTCGGGCGGCCAGAAGCAGCGCGTAGCCATTGCGCGCGTGTTTCTCAAGAACCCCAAGATCTTGATCCTGGACGAGGCGACGAGCGCCTTGGATAACGAGAGCGAGGAGGCGGTGCAGGAGTCGCTCGAGCGCCTGGCGCGCGGCCGTACCACGATTATCATCGCCCACCGTCTCTCGACCATTAAGCATGCCGACGAGATTGCGACCGTCGAGCATGGTCGCGTTGTGGAACGTGGTACGCACGAGCAGCTTCTCGCCCGTGGCGGCACCTATGCCCGTTACTATCGAATGCAGTTCGAAGGTGCGCGTGCGCACGAGCTCGACTGATTGATATGACAGGAAGTTTATGGCTGACAAGAACCCTTTGACTCCGGAAGAAGTGACGGAGTTATTCTCCGAAATCGATGCATCCGGCGTCTTGGATCCTACGCTCGCCAAAAAGCGTACCGAGCGCATGCGCGAGAAAGAGGCTGCCGTCAAGCGCGGTGACAAGGCGACGCTGGCGCGGCTGCGCAGCGAGGATCGCGCGAGCCAGGCAAAACATATCGACCCGCTGTCCGAAGACGATCCTTCGGGCTCGCAGGTGAGCCATACCATTACGAAGACTGCCATGGCCGTGGTTATCGGCATCTTGGTGCTGATCGTGGGCATGCAGATTGGCTACGGCGTGATGCGCCGCCTGAACACTGCCAACCTGTCCGAGAGCGTTTCGGTCGATACCGTTTCGACCGCGCTGAAGGGCGGCCTTGAGTGGGGTAACGGCTTTACGCAGTTCCCGCTCGACTTTAGCGTCGACGAGGCGGACGAACGCACGGGTACGGTAGAGGTGACGGTGTTGGACACGTCGTCTGCCAACGAGCTCGAGCTGCTGTCCAACGGGCAGATTCAGGCTGCGGCGCTTGCGACCAACGCGTTGCTTAACGATAAGATCGACCGCGTGGTGTACAACGTGCACGCCTATATCGACGAGGACAGCAATATCCAGCATGATTCCTTCTTTGGCATGTTCCCCGCGCGGGGTCATCAGAGCGCCATTTTGACGTTTGTGTGGACCAAGAGCTCGTCAAATGCCACGAGTATCGACTGGAAGATGCGTATCGTGAGCATGGATGACACGATTGCCGAGCGCATCCAAAAGCAGGTGAACTCGGTATCGTCACTGATTGAGGACCCGGCGGTAAGCCAGACCAAGATCACGGAAGAAAAGGCCGAGCGCGACTTGGAGCATCGCCTGCACGGTCGCGAGATCTTCCGCGGTGGCAAGCCCGACCGCACACCGTCCGATCTGCTGGAGCAGGATAAATAAGATGCCATCATCCCGCGTGAGCCAAGTGCCCGCGCGGGATGATTTTTCTGGGACGGGGATTGAAAAATCATTCTGAGAACGGGGCTTTGTCGCTGAGTAGTCAATTTGGGACGGGGCTATTTTAGCTGCCCCGACCGTCAATCAACCCAACCGGCGGCCCCCAGCCGGGGTAGCTAAAATAGCCCCGTCCCAAATTGACTACTCGCCAACTGCATACATGACAGAATGATTTTTCAATCCCCGTCCCAGAAAAATCATTATGCATAGAAAGTCATAATTATCATTTCGTAAACATTTCGATGAAATTAACGCCATGGCGCATACTTGCGGTTAAAATACCGCAAGGCCTAACTACCAACCTTTAAGCCGGTCCGGAGAGACCGGGAAGGAGAATTATGGCGAACAACCATACTGCGGGCACCGCTGCCCGCACCTTCGCGCCCAGCGAGCTTTGCCAGCGCATGCTGGCCAAAACCAGCAAGGGCACCTGCGGTCCCTGCATCCTGTACCTTGAGGATGGGACCATTTTTTATGGCCGTGCATGCGGTGCCGAGGGTACCGCGACCGGCGAGGTCTGCTTCAACACCTCGCTTGAGGGCTACTTTGAGGTCATGACCGATCCGAGCTATGCCGGCCAAATCGTAACCATGACCTATCCGCAGATCGGCAACTATGGCATCGACGAGACCGACGTCCAGTCGGCCTTCCCCGGCGATACCGCTCGCCCCGCGAGCGCTCCCGCCATGCGCGGCATGATCGTCCGCGACATGTGCGCCACGCCTTCCAACTGGCGCTCGGCCGTCAGCGTGCCGGAATACCTGCGTGCCCATGACATCGTCGCTCTCGAGGGCATCGACACCCGAGCCCTGGTGCGCCACCTGCGCGACAACGGCTCCAAGATGGGCATTATCTCGACGGAAATCTTTGACGTCGCTGAGCTTGCCGAGCGTCTGGCCGCAGCGCCGACGCTGGTGGGCGAGAACCTGGTCAAGACCGTGAGCTGCCCTGAGCCCCACGCTTTTGCCGCGTGCGACCTGCCCGCTACGCATGACTTTGCGCTTGTCCCTGCCGTTCCTGCCCGCCACAAAGTGGTCGCCTACGACTGCGGCGTGAAGCGCGGCATTCTGGAGGGCCTCGTCCGCGCCGGCTGTGACCTTACTGTCGTGCCGTGGGATACGCCCGCCCAGCAGGTCCTCGACATGAATCCCGACGGCGTCTTTTTATCCAACGGCCCCGGCGACCCCGATGCCGTGGTGGAGACCTACGAGCAGGTGCAGCAGCTGATCGGCAAGGTGCCGGTCTTTGGCATTTGCCTTGGTCACCAGATGATCAGCTTGGCGTGCGGCGCCCAAATGGAAAAGCTTAAATTCGGTCACCGTGGCGGTAACCAGCCGGTTATGAACCTGGTGAGCCGTCGCGTGGAGATCACCGCGCAAAACCACGGCTTTGGCCTGCTGTTCCCCAGTCTGGGCAAACTGATCCCGGAGCTTTCCGGCGGCGAGACCGAGCATGCGGCCGATGGCGACCTGCGCGCCTGGGTATGTCGCGGCATCGCGCCAGTCGTGATGAACGAGCGCTTCGGCCGCATTCGCCTGACGCACGTGAACCTCAACGACGGCACCGCCGAGGGCATCCAGCTGCTCGACGCCCCGTGCTTCTCGGTCCAGTACCACCCCGAGGCCTCGCCCGGCCCCACCGATGCCCACTATCTCTTCACCGCCTTTACGCGACTCATGGACGGCGAGGAGAACTACCTGGACATCGACACCGCGAAGGACCGTCTGCAGGGCTGGAATTTCGCCGAGACCGCCGCGACCGAGACCGAGGAGAACTAACATGCCGAAACGTACTGACATCAAGCGCATCCTCGTCATTGGTTCGGGCCCCATCGTTATTGGCCAGGCCTGTGAGTTCGACTACTCCGGCGCCCAGGCCTGCAAGGTGCTCAAGGAGGATGGCTTTGAGGTCATCCTGGTCAACTCCAACCCGGCGACTATCATGACCGACCCGGGTCTTGCCGACCGCACCTATGTTGAGCCCATCACCGCCGAGTTTATCGAGCGTGTGATCAAGAAGGAGCGCCCGGACGCGCTGCTGCCCACGCTGGGCGGCCAGACCGGTCTGAACGCCGCCGTCGAGCTGGCAAAGGACGGCACGCTCGACAAGTACGGCGTCGAGATGATCGGCTGCGACCTGGCCGCTATCGAGCGCGGCGAGGACCGCAAGCTCTTTAACGAGGCCATGGCCGAGATTGGCCTGGAGGTCGCGCGCTCGGGCTATGCCTATAGCGTGGCCGACGCCGAGGCTATCGCCGAGCGCGTGGGCTATCCCTGCGTGCTGCGTCCGAGCTTTACCCTCGGCGGTGCCGGTGGCGGCATCGCGCATACCCACGAGGAGCTTGTCTCCATCGTGAGCCAGGGCCTGGAGCTCTCGCCCGCCCACGAGGTGCTGGTCGAGGAGTCCATCGAGGGCTGGAAAGAGTATGAGATGGAGGTCATGCGCGATCACGCCGGCAACGGCATCATCGTGTGCTCCATCGAGAATCTCGACCCCATGGGCGTGCATACCGGCGACTCCATCACCGTGGCGCCGGCGCAGACGCTCTCCGATCTTGAGTATCAGCGCATGCGCGTGGCCTCGCTCGCCATTCTAGAGAAGATCGGCGTCGAGACCGGTGGCTCCAACGTGCAGTTTGCCGTGAACCCCAACACCGGTCGCTTGATCGTCATCGAGATGAACCCGCGCGTGAGCCGTTCGTCCGCGCTGGCCTCCAAGGCCACGGGTTTTCCCATCGCTAAGGCCGCCGCGCGCCTGGCAGTGGGCTATACGCTCGACGAGATCGTCAACGACATCACCAAGGCAACGCCCGCCTGCTTTGAGCCCACGATTGACTACTGCGTGGTCAAGGTGCCGCGCTTTGCCTTCGAGAAGTTCAAGGGTACCGACCCCACGCTCACCACGCGCATGAAGGCCGTGGGCGAAATCATGGCGATCGGCCGCACCTTTGAGGAGGCCTTTGGCAAGGCCATGCGCTCGCTGGAGGACGGTCACCAGGGTATCTGCGCCGGTGGCAAGGAGGGTGCCGACAAGCTGAGCGACGATGAGCTCGCCCAGGCCGTGGCGACCCCGACCGAGCACCGCATTTTCTTTGTGGTCGAGGCCCTGCGCCGTGGCTGGGACATCGCTCGTATCCATGCCATCTGCGGTATCGATCCGTGGTACCTCAACCGTATCAACGATATGGTGCAGGTCCAGGAGAGCATCCGCGGCCTGCGTGTGGAGGACATTGACGCCGACGCGATGCGCCTGCTCAAGCAGTACGGCACGAGCGACGCCGAGATTGCCGCGCTGACCGGCTCGGATGAGCGCTTTGTGCGCGCCTACCGCAAGGGTCTGGGCGTGGTTCCCGGCATGAAGACGGTCGATACCTGCGCTGCGGAGTTCTCGAGCGCCACGGAGTACCACTACAAGACGTACGAGAACATCTACCGCACGAGCCCGGATGCCAAGAAGTGCGTTGCCCCCGACGAGACCACGCCGGCGGACAAGCCCAAGGCGATGATCCTGGGCGCCGGCCCCAACCGCATTGGTCAGGGTATCGAGTTCGATTACTGCTGCGTGCACGCGAGCTACGCGCTGGCGGCCCGCGGCTTCGAGACCATCATGGTCAACTGCAACCCCGAGACCGTCTCGACTGACTACGACACCTCGGACCGCTTGTACTTTGAGCCGCTCACCTATGAGGACGTCATGGATGTCATCGATGTTGAGCGACCCGACGGCGTCGTGGTGACGCTCGGCGGCCAGACTCCGCTTAAGCTGGCGCGCATGCTCGAGGAGAGCGGCGTGAACATTATGGGCACCAAGCCCGATGCCATCGACTTTGCCGAGGACCGCGAGCGCTTCGCCGCTCTGCTCGACAAGCTGGGCATCATGTACCCGCCGGCGGGCCAAGCCACCTCGTTTGAGGAGGCCGAGGCCGTGGCCGCGCACATCGGCTACCCGCTGCTGGTGCGTCCGAGCTACGTGCTGGGCGGCCGCGGCATGATGATCGCCTATGATGCCGAGCATCTGCGCGATTACATGGCCGAGGCTGCGCGCATTAGCCCCGACTACCCGGTGTACCTGGACCGCTTCTTGGAGGGTGCGATCGAGTCCGACGTCGACGCCCTGTGCGACGGCGAGGAGGTCTACATCGGCGGTATCCTGGAGCATATCGAGGAGGCCGGTATTCACTCCGGCGACTCTGCGACCTGCATCCCGCCGTTCAGCTTTAGCGAGAGCCTGCAGGCGAAGCTCCGCGAGACCACGCGCCGCATCGCGATGGCGCTGGGAGTCCGCGGCCTGGTCAACGTGCAGTACGCCATCAAGGGCGAGACCGTCTACGTGATCGAGGCCAACCCGCGCGCGAGCCGCACCGTGCCGTTTATCTCCAAGGCCACCGGTGTGCCGCTCGCCAAGTGCGCGGCGCGTATCATGGCGGGCGATTCCATCGCGAGCCTGGGCCTGCCGAGCGACGAGCGTCAGCTCGATTGGTTCTGCATGAAGGAAGCCGTTATGCCCTGGGGCCGTTTCCCCGGTGCCGACGTTATCCTGGGGCCCGAGATGAAGTCGACGGGCGAGGTCATGGGTATCGCCAAGAGCTATCCCGAGGCATACGCCAAGACGCAGCTGGCGATCGACTACAAGCTGCCCGATCCGAGCTGCGGCAAGGTGTTCATCAGCGTGTGCGACCGCGACAAACGCCATATCCTTTCGGTCGCGCGTATCCTGCGCTACCTGGGCTTTGATATCTGCTCCACCGAGGGTACGGCGCGCGTGCTGCGCGGCGGCAACGTGACCTGCGAGGTCGTGGAGAAGATCAGCGGCCCGCACGACGGCGAGTGCCCCAACATCGGCGACCTCATCGCTGATGGCAAGATTGCGGTGATCATCAACACGCCGTACGGCCCGGGCTCGCGTGGCGATGGCTACCTACTGCGTACCGAGGCCGTGCGTCGCGGCGTGACCTGCGTGACGGCGATGTCTGCGGCCAACACGTACGTGAGCGCCATCGAGGCCGTGCGCGAGGACCAGCAGGGTCACGGCAGCGCCAACGACATGGGCATGGACGTCATCGCCCTGCAGGACCTGCCGCAGCACACGGTGTAGTTGACCTGGCCGGCCGGGGCGGGAGGGGCCGAGATTTCCCCCTTTCGCTCCGGCTGCAAGCAGAGTCGCTCAGGAGGAAACTCGGCCCCTCCCGCCCCGGCCTACGGTGACTCGGTTGCACCGTGTGCTGCCGAAGGGGCTTTGCGCGATGACTAGGGCTGAATAAAAAATGAGTGTGGGCTCTGTCGTTCGAATGAACGACAGAGCCCACATTTTTATTTCAGCCAACGTACGTTATGGCAATCCCCGGTAGGTCGAAGGTGCTCTGCGGCGGCCCGGTGTTTTCATCTGAACGACTTTGCGTAGCAACCGGAGCTCATTTATTTCAGCCAACGTAAGTCATAGCAATATCCGGTAGGTCGCAGGGTGGCGGCTGAGCCTTTCCCTCGGGAAACTTCGCGAAGCCCAGTTCCCGAGGGAAAGGCTCAGCCGCCACCACAAAGACCGCAGGGACGGGAGCAGCTATACTACTCTCAGTAGTTAAGGGTCGCGGATTCGCTGCGTCACCGCTCTCAACAGGAGGTCTTTGTTTATGGCAGATCAGAAGCCGGTTGTCGGGATCATCATGGGCTCCAAGTCCGATCTGGGCGTTATGGAAGGTTGCACCGTCGAGCTCGAGGCACTGGGCGTGCCCTATGAGCTCGTGATTGCAAGCGCGCACCGCACGCCGGCGAAGGTCCATGAGTGGGCCTCGACTGCTGCCGACCGCGGCATCAAGGTGATTATCGCTGCCGCCGGCAAGGCTGCTCACCTGGGCGGTGTCGTGGCTGCGTTTACGCCGCTGCCGGTTATCGGCGTGCCTATGAAGACGAGCGATCTGGGTGGTATGGACTCGCTGCTGTCGATGGTGCAGATGCCTTCGGGCGTGCCCGTTGCCTGTGTGGCCATCAACGGTGCCAAGAACGCTGCCATCTACGCCACGCAGATTCTGGGCGCCTGCGACCCCGAGTACCGCAAGGTTATCGAGAAGATGAAGCAGGAGATGGCCGACGCCTAAGCGCTCTGCCGGTCCATTTGCAGCATAAGGAGAGCCATGTCCGACTATCAGGGAAAGCGTTTTTCGGCTTCTCGGATTCCCGATTCAGCCAAGTCGGGAGCAGCCCGCGCGCCGCAGCAGGGTCGGACATCCTCTCCTCAGCAGCCGCGCGCGCCGCGTCCCGTGACGCCGGCGAAGCATCGCCGTCAGGATACACCTGCTGCATATCGCCCTTCGTCATACAGTACGGCCAAGAAGTCACCTCGCTCTTCGGCGCATGCCGCGCCATCGAGCTATACCGAGCCGCCGCGCAAAAAGCGCCGCTCCATCATTCCCATTCTGCTCATCATCATCGGCATTGGCCTGATCGTTGCTGCGGCCGCCATCTTTATCAACGCGCAGATTGGCTACAAGCAGGCGAGCGAGTCGTATCAAAAAATCGAAAAGCAATATGTGAGCGACAAGGACGCCAGCGGCGTGCCAATTGTCGACTTCAATGCGCTGGCCCAGACAAATCCCGAGGTTGTGGGTTGGATTTACGCGCCCGGCACCAACATCAACTACCCCGTGGTGCAGACCAACAACAACTCCAAGTACCTCAACACGCTGTTTGACGGTACGGCCAATGCCTCGGGAGCCATCTTCTTGGATAGCGACGATACCGCGCCGGGCATGGTGGATCAGCAGACCACGATTTACGGTCATCATATGAACGACGGTTCGATGTTCAACGTGATTTCGGATACGACTGATCAGGCGACGTTCGACGGCATGGAATACGTGTACTACATCACGCGCGATGCGACGTATAAGTTGCGCCCGCTGGCGACCAAGGTGGTCGAGGACACGTATGCCAAGGCGCGCACGCCCAACTTTGAGGGCGATGACGGACTGAAGAATTACCTGTCCGAGATGCTCGACGGTGCCTCTGCCGTGGCGAGTGATGCCACCGATCGTGCCGCTTCGGCAACCAAGGTTGTAACGCTTGTGACCTGTCGTTCGCTGTCATTTAGCAATACGCGTGCAGTCATGGTGCTCACACCGGTCGAGGAATAAGTTGTTCGAGAGTGGCTAAAAGGGCCCCGTCCCAAATGAGCTACTCGACGACAGTAAAAAGGAGAAATGATGCTTGAAAGTGGCAAATCGATGCCTTCGGTTGATGCCTGGCTGCGCGAAGCCAAGGCCGATGTTTCGGCGGCTGATTGTGGGATGTACCTGGCACACAATGGCGTGGTGCGTGCGACGCCTAAGTCCGAGGTGCGTGGGGTCGAGACAGATGGTGTGGCGCCTGGACATAAGGTGGGCGGCATGGTGTTTGGCTTCGATGCCGAAAAGGTGCAGGCTGCTATCGAGGCAACGCGCGCGATGCCGGGTATCGGCTATGTGCGCGTGTGGCTGGCGAGCGGCGAGCTCGCCGTGGGCGACGACATCATGCTCGTACTCATTGGCGGGGACATTCGCCCGCATGTGGTCGACGCACTGCAGGCGCTCGTCGGTACCATCAAAAATGAGTGTGTGAGCGAGGTCGAGCGCGAGGCGTAAGGCCGGCAGCAGCGCTCACCAACAAAAAGCCCGCTGGCAGTCCATCAGTCTGCCGGCGGGCATTTCTGTGTGTTGGAAAATCTCGGCATTGCGTGGCGCTACACGCGCGTCGCATCCTTGGGGCTCATGGTCATACTCTGGAAGCGGTTTTCCATGTAGTCGTTATCGAAATACTTGCCGTAGAACTGCGCGACGGGAATATCCGGCTCCGTGCCGTTGACGCGCTGGTACCAGTAGTCGAGCGACTGTAGCGTCATGACGCCGTCGACCAGCATAATGACGGTAAAGATGACGGTAGCCGAGTAGCGGCTTTTCCACGGAATCATGTTGATGAGCTTGAGCAGCCTCGGCAGCAGCAGCTTGATCCAGATAAGGCCACCCAGGCCCCACAGGCAGGCAAAGCCCGTGCAGGTGCGTCCGCCCGTAAGGACGGCGAGTGGGTCGGGCATGCCGAACAGCTTCATGTGCGAGTAGCTCCACGAGACCACGCCAAATGAGGTCTGCATAAACCAGCCCACGAACACCTCGAAAGCGCCGCCGATCAGGGCACTTACCAGGAAAATGATCAGAGGATTCTTTTTATAGAAGCGGTTGAGCGCCATGGTCATGAGCACCGCGCCAAATCCGTAGATGGGGCTAAAGGGGCCAAATAGCATACCGGCACGGTCCTGATAGACGCCGGGATCGACGACGACCATATGCCAGACTTCCTCGAGAATGAGACCTAACACGCTGCAGACGAAGAATACCCAGAACAGGTTGAAGTAGTTGAGCTTGATGTAGCCCTCGCCGGTTTCATCGCGGCCGAGCATGCCCTCGTCCGCGGCGTCGCGGTCGAGCATCTCCTGCAGGCGGCGCTGGAGTTCGCGCTCCTGGCGCAGCGTGGGGTCGACGGTGGCCGAAAGTGCGATGAGGATGACGAGCTGGACGGCGGGGCGCAGCAGGAAGGGTCCGATGCCTTGGAGCATCACGTCGACCAAAAGCTCGACGACGGTAAATGCGATAAGGATGTAGGACAGGCGGGCGGCGTTGCGGCGCTGGTTTTTGATAAGGTCCAGGCCAAAGATGATCAGGATGACGGCACTTGTCGCAGAGAGCATGATGCCGGCGACGATGAGTCCAACCGCGACGAGCGTGTTGTCGCCGAGCTTTTCGGCGGCGTTGCCGTTGATGAGCGCGGTAATGACCTGCCACATAAAGGCGGCGACCGACGGGAGCGTGCCCACGCCGGACAGGATGCACAGGACGGCGTACACCTTAATGACGAGGGGGATCTTCTTGACCTCCGTGGCGCTGGGGACGCTGGGGTCGAGTTCGTTTCGATTCATACAGAACCTTTCTCGCTTTGTTGTAGGTTATAAGGATACGCCGCCGACCTGCCAAAAGACAGGACGAACGTCCCAATTGCAACTTTGTAATCCCCAACGGTGGACGTGGCGGCCATCTGGGAGCGCGGGCGCTTGCACTGGGCAGACCGATAAAATGTTTGGCCGCAAAACGGATTATTAGCTCGGTGGGCTTTTAAAAAGCGCTGCTCATGCGCGGGGGAGCGTGTCGCGCCGTGCGTATAATAAGGCGGGTAACGCCAAAATACGAGGCTCTGAGGGGATGCCATGTCTCAAGAAACCATCCGCGCGGCCGAGCGTTCCGCGGGACAGGTGAACGCCATGTCGACGTATGATCCGGACTCCGACCAGCTGCATGAGGAATGCGGCGTTTTTGGTGTCTGGGCGCCCGATCGCGACGTGGCTCGACTGACGTACTTTGGCCTGCGTGCACTGCAGCACCGTGGCCAAGAATCGGCGGGAATCGCTGTTGGTGACGGCGGTACGGTTATGGTCCGCAAGGATCTGGGCCTGCTCGACCGTGTGTTCTCCAATGCCGACTTGTCGACGCTCTCCGGTCAGCTGGCCGTGGGTCATGTGCGCTATGGCACCGCCGGCGCCAAGAGCTGGGAAGCCTCTCAGCCGCACCTCTCTACCATCAATAGCGTCATTATCGCGCTCGCGCACAACGGCACCCTCGTCAACACCGACGAGCTGCGCCGCCAGCTGATCGAGCTGGGCGTGCCGTTCCTCTCCAACTCGGATTCCGAGGTCGCGACTAAACTCATCGGCTACTTTACTCAGCGTACAGGCCATCTGCGCGAGGGCATTCGCAAGACCATGGAGCTCGTGCGCGGCGGCTACGCCATGACGCTCATCAACGAGCAGGCGCTCTACGCATTCCGCGATCCGCATGGCATTCGCCCGCTGGTGCTGGGCAAGCTCGTGGACGAGGGCCTGGACCAGGCCGATGCCGCTTCCGTTTCGCAACTGCCGTCGCAGGACGGCGCCGCGACGGTCGACGCTGCCACCCATGTCACCCGCGCCGGCGGCTGGGTCGTCGCTTCTGAGACCTGTGCACTCGATATCGTGGGCGCCGAGTACGTCCGCGACGTCCGCCCCGGCGAGATTTTGCGTATCAGCGCCGAGGGCCTTGTGTCCGAGCAGGGCGTGCCTGCCGCCGAAGAGCCTGCTAACTGCATCTTTGAGCAGGTCTACTTCGCCCGCCCCGATTCCATCATGAACGGCAAGAGCGTCTACGCCTGCCGTTATGACATGGGTCGTCAGTTGGCACATGAGGAGCCCGTCGAGGCCGACCTGGTCATCGGCGTGCCCGACTCCGGCCTGCCGCCCGCGGAGGGGTATTCGCACGAGAGTGGTATTCCCTTTGGCGAGGGCCTTATCAAGAACCGCTACGTGGGCCGTACGTTTATCGAGCCTACGCAGGAGTTGCGCGCCATGGGCGTGCGTATGAAGCTCAACCCGCTGCGCGACAACATCGAGGGCAAGCGCCTGGTCGTCATCGACGACTCCATCGTCCGCGGCACCACCATGGTGCAGCTCGTCAAGATGCTGCGCAACGCCGGTGCCAAGGAGATTCATATCCGCATCAACTCGCCCGAGGTCATCTGGCCGTGCTTCTACGGTATCGATACCGACGTGCAGTCGCAGCTTATCAGCGCCAACAAGACGGTCGATGAGATTTGCGAGTATATCGGTGCCGATTCGCTGGCCTTCCTTTCGGTCGAGGGCCTGCTGAAGGTCATGCCCAAGGGCGGTTACTGCGATGCGTGCTTTACCGGACGCTATCCCGTGGCGATTCCCGAGAGCTTTGGCCGCGACAAGTTTATGGAGGGCTTTAAGCCCCGCAACCTGGACAAGCCGCTGCACTTTGACGACGACGCCGTGGTCGAGAAATACGACGACCGCAGCTGGGAAGAGGAGCACGGCGAGGCCTAAAACCTGCCATGTGGGGACAGGTTTATTCTGGTAGGTTTTACCTGCTGTTTTGTTGATATGACGGAGCGTGCTGTTATGGTGCGCTCCGAAATGAACGCAACTATGAGCACCGTTTGGCGCCCGCGCGGCGCCACGGTAGTGGGAGAGGAAGGTTCAGATGAGCGACAGCAAGCATGTGACGTACGAGGACGCCGGCGTCGATACCGCCGAGGGCGGCCGCGCCGTCGACGCTATTAAGCAGATAGTCAAGGACACCAACCGCCCCGAGGTTATCGGCGGCATCGGTGGCTTTGGTGGCCTGTTCTCGGCCACCGCGCTTAAGGATATGGAAGACCCGATCCTGATCAGCGGTACCGACGGCGTGGGCACCAAGCTCGTGCTCGCCCAGATCATGGACCGTCACGAGACGGTGGGCCAGGACCTGGTCGCAATGTGCGTCAACGACATCTTGGCATCGGGTGCCGAGCCGCTGTTCTTCCTTGACTACGTCGCCATCGGCCACATTGAGGCCGAGCACATGGCAAAGATCATCAAGGGCGTGGCCGACGGCTGCAAGCTCGCGGGCTGCGCGCTCGTGGGCGGCGAGATGGCCGAGCACCCGGGTGTCATGGCCCCCGCCGATTACGACCTCGCCGGCTTTACTGTGGGTGTTGTCGATCGTCCCAAGATGCTCGACCCCGCGAACGTTCGCCCCGGCGATGTGATCCTTGGTCTGCCCTCCACCGGCGTACACTCCAACGGCTACTCACTCGTTCGCAAGGTCATCGGTGTCGACGGCATCAAGCCGGGCACACCCGAAGCTGCTGCCAAGGCCGAGGAGCTGAGCCGTCCGCTCGAGGAGCTCGGCGGTGCTTCGCTGGCCGACGCCCTGCTGGCTCCCACGCGCATCTACGTCAAGCCGATTCTTGAACTGCTGCGCGGTGGCGCCAACGTTCATGCCATTGCCCATATCACCGGCGGCGGTATTACCGAGAACCTCAACCGCGCGCTCGCCGACGACGTCGATGCCGTGGTCACCCGCAACGGCGCCGAGATGGGCTGGGACGTTCCGCCCGTCATCACCTATGTGTCGCGTCAGGCCGAGCTCGCGCCCAACGAGGCATGCAAGACCTTCAACATGGGTGTAGGCCTGTGCCTGATCGTCGCCCCCGAGGACGAGGCCACCGTGACCGAGGCTCTGGTCGCGCTGGGCGAGAAGCCGTTCCGCGTGGGCGAGTGCGTCGAGGGTTCCGGTAAGGTCGTGTACTCCGATGAGCGCTAACGAGCAGATGGCTGCTGCCGAGGGCCTGGGCTTTGTGCCCTACACCCGTCCGACCGGCACCGATACGGCTGAGCCGCTCAAGATCGGCGTGCTTATCAGCGGTTCGGGTACTAACCTGCAGGCGCTGATCGACCTGATCGCCGCCGGCAAGCTCAACGCCTCGATTGAGCTTGTGGTGTCGAGCCGTCCTTCGGCCAAGGGCTTGCAGCGTGCCGAGCGTGCGGGCATCCAGACACTCACGCTGTCCAAGGATGTCTACGCCGACCCCATCGCTGCTGACGAGATCATCGCGCATGAGCTGCTTGAGCGCGGCTGCGAATATGTGGTCATGGCCGGCTACATGCGCATGGTGCATACGCCGCTGCTGGCGGCGTTTCCCAACCGCGTGGTCAACTTGCATCCGGCGCTGCTGCCGAGCTTTACCGGCGCGCATGCGATCGACGATGCCTTTGCGCGCGGCGTCAAGGTGACCGGTGTGACCGTGCATTTTGCCAACGAGATCTACGACAACGGCCCCATCATCGCCCAGCGTGCGCTGGCTGTCGAGGAGGGCTGGGACGTCGACACGCTCGAGGAGCACATCCACGCGATCGAACATGTGCTGTATCCCGAGGTCGTGCAAATGCTCGCCGACGGCCGCGTTCACGTGCTGGAGAGCGGCAAGGTCGCAATTGATGCGCCTCGCGGCTAGTGGCGCACAGTACAATTTAGCCGAGTAGTCAGGGTGGTCATTGGCGCCAAGGCGCAAGTGGCCACCCTTTGTTTTAGGTAGTCATTGGTAGTCATTGGGGACGTTCTTGAATGACTAGTCGTTTAAGAACGTCCCAGGTGACTAGGTGAGAGAGGTGAGCGCATGGCGGATAACGAAGCGCTGTTTACGCCTGAGCTGGTGTTTTTTGATTGGGAGTGCGCGACGCCGGGTGAGGTGTTTGCGCGGCTCGAGGGTGAGCTTGCCCTGTGCGGCTACATTGGCGAGGGTTGGCTCAATGCCGTCCGCACGCGCGAGGACGCCTATCCCACGGGTCTCGCCATGCCGGCGGCAAACATCGCCATTCCGCATACCGATCCGGGACTTGTGGCCAAGCCCTATATCGCGGTGGTAAAGCCCGTCACACCTGTGACGTTCAACGCGATGGCGGGCATGGGCGCCCCGGTGCCGGCGCAGATCATCATCAACCTGGGCATTGCCGAGCCGGGCGGTCAGGTCGAGGCACTTCAGGCACTCATGAATATCTTTATGGACACCGACGCTGCAGCCGATGTGCTTGGCCAGACCACGCCCCAAGGCATGGTCGACGCCATCCGCCGCCACTTCTAAGCCGGCAGAAAAGGAACGTCCCTAACTGCCAACTGCCAGACCTGTCCCCTTTGCACCAAAATGGTGCAGATTAACCCGTCCCCCATGCACCAGGTGTGCCGTGGGGGCTGCGTTGTGACACAATGGCGTTTGTTCGATTCATGATGCGAAAGGCCAAACATGGCAAATAAGAAAAAGAACCCCGAGGTCGCGCCGACGTCCGAGCAACGGTCCCGCGCCGCCTCCAGCTCTCGCAAGAAGCAGCGCAAGACCTATGTGTCCAAGACCGTCAAGATTGTCCTGGTGGTCATCGGCGTGCTGGCGATGCTGCTCTCCGTCTCGGCCATGGCGTGCTCCGGCCTGATGTCGCAGACCGAAAGTGCCAGCTCGGGCTATAAGCTTACTGGTGGCGTGGCTGCCACTATCAACGGCACCAACCTTACCGAGGACACCGTGACCAAGCAGATTATGAGCATGCGCACGTCCTATGGCTACACCAAGGACAAGGACTGGGCGCAGTACCTGGTCGACAATGACCTCACGCCCAAGAAGTACCGCAAGCAGCTCATCGACTCCTACACGCAGCAGATTCTGCTTCAGCAGGCGCAGAAGGAAAACGGCGTGACGGTGTCGGACAAGGAGGTCGAGAAGGCTTGGAAGGACGCGTGCAAGAGCGCAGGCGGCGCCAAGACCTTTAAGAAGACGCTTAAGACCTACGGCTACACCGAGGACACCTACAAGGATTCGCTCAAGGAGAGCCTGGCGCAGCAGAAGCTCAAGGATGCCGTGGCACCCACCAGCAAGCCCAAGGACAGCGAGATCGTCGATTACATCAATGAGAACCTGTCCAACTACAACGACGCCCGTCGTTCGTCGAATATCCTGATCAAGGTCGATTCCGACGCATCCGACGAGGATAAGGCCGCCGCCAAGGCCAAGGCACAGGAGTGCCTGGACAAGATCAACTCCGGAGAGCTGAGCTTTGAGGACGCCGTGAAGCAGTATTCCGACGACACCGGCTCCAAGGACAAGAAGGGCGATGTGGGCTGGGACAAGCTCACCACCTTCGTCGACAGCTACCAGGCGGCGCTCGAGGGACTCAATAAGGGCGATGTGAGCGACGTCGTCGAGTCGACCTATGGTTATCACATCATCAAGTGCACCGACTACTTCCATGTCGATAATCAGGTCGATGACATTAAGCAGGTGCCCAAGGACATCAAGAAGTACGTCTCCAACGTGGTGAAGACGCAGGCGGCAAGCACCGCGTACAGCGAGTGGCTGGAGCAGTACAAGAAGGGCGCCGACATCACCGTTAACCCCATGCCCAAGGACGTGCCGTACAACGTCAGCCTGAAGGGCGTCACCAAGAGTTCGACCGACAATTCGTCGACGACTGAGTAATCATGGGGCGGCGCTCGAGTGAGTGCCGCCCGCACTATTGAGGAGGATTTGCAGATGACCAACGAAGAGCTGCAGAAGGAAATGATCGCGGCCATGAAGCCCAAGGACAAGGTTAGCCTGTCTATCATTCGTCAGGTTAAGGCCGAGGTGAAGAACATCGAGGTCAACGAGCGTCGTGATGTGACCGAGGAAGACGTCAACAGCATGATCAAGCGTCTGATTAAGCAGACGAGCGAGACGCTGGAGATGTCTATCAAGGCCGGTACCGACCAGGAGCGTACCGACAACCTGACCGAGCAGGTCAAGATTCTGGAGAGCCTGCTGCCCGCGCAGGTTTCGGGCGAGGAGCTCGAGGCCCTGATCGAGCAGGTTATCGCCGAGCTGGGCGCGACCTCTAAGAAGCAGATGGGCCAGGTTATGGGCGCTCTGGGCAAGGCCACCGGCGGTAACTTCGATAAGCCGGCAGCAGCAAAGATCGTCGGCGCCAAACTCGCGTAATTTGTTACGCGGTTTTACCAAACCGCGTAACGGCTCGACGCTGCAAACCCGTACACGCGGCAATCTGACGTTCAATTTCAAGGGCGCGACCATAAGGTCTGCACCCTTTCATTTTACGTCACCTTGCTCGCGTGTACGGGTTTTCGCTGACTTATGCTCAACAAGGGCGGTTGTATTATTTTCGGGTCTTGAGGGGCGTGACCATTGTGGTCGCGCCCCTTTTTTCTGGGCTGGGTACTCATTGGGGACAGGCTTAAATGAGTGCTCAATGAGCGGGTACTCATTTAAGTCTGTCCCCAATGAGTGGGTTAAAGGTTGCGGGTTCTTTACGGGAATGTAGTGTGGGCTGCGGAAACGTGGTTCTTTCCGTACAATAGTGCAACTCGTGTAAACGCAGGGAAGGGACATTCATGGCAGACATGATCGAGATCAAGCATCTCAACAAGTATTTTGGCGACCTGCATGTGCTCAAAGATATCAATCTCACCGTCAAGCGCGGCGAGAAGCTCGTAATGATCGGGCCTTCCGGCTCGGGTAAGTCGACGCTCATCCGTTGCGTCGATTATCTGGAGGAACCCACGTCGGGCGAGGTCGTCATCGACGGTACGCCGCTCACCAAAAAGAACCATCTGGAGATGGCTCGCAAGTACAGTTCCATGGTGTTTCAGCAGTTCAACCTGTATCCCAACATGACGGTGCTGGGCAACCTGACGCTCGCGCCCATCAAGCTGCAAAAGAAGAGCAAAGAGGAGGCGACCGAGATCGCCATCGCCGCGCTCAAGCGCGTCGGCATGGCGCATAAGGCCGGCGAGTATCCGCAGAATCTCTCGGGTGGTCAGCAGCAGCGCATCGCCATCGCCCGTGCCCTGTGCACCAAGCAGCCCATCATCCTGTTTGACGAGCCGACCTCGGCGCTCGACCCCGAGATGGTCCAGGAGGTTCTGGACGTTATGATTGAGCTCGCGCAGGAGGACATCACCATGATCTGCGTGACGCACGAGATGGGCTTTGCGCGCCAGGTGGCCGACCGCGTCATCTTTATGGAGGACGGCCGCATTCTGGAGGAGGGCACGCCTGAGCACTTCTTCGATAACCCCGAGAACCCGCGCTGCCGCGAGTTCCTGTCCAAGATTCTGCACTAGGCGCGGTGATGGACATGACGGATATGACGAGGGCGGCCGTGTCGCGCCGTCACTTTTTGCAGCTGGCTGGCGCCGGCATGCTTGCGCTGACGGGGACCGCGCTTGCCGGTTGCGGCAACTCCACCAGCAGCGAGGGTTCCGACAAGGGGTCCAAGCTGGCGGCCATCAAGTCGCGCGGCCATCTGAATGCCGGCGTTAAGAAGGACGTTCCCGGCTACGGTTACTACGACACCGCCAAGGGCCGCTTTGAGGGCATGGAAGTCGATTTGTGCTACCAGATCGCCGCTGCCGTCTTTGGCGTGAGCTACAAGGAGGCCCGCGCCCAGGAGCTTGTCGAGTTTACCGACGTGACGCCCAAGACGCGCGGCCCGCTGATCGATAACGGCCAACTCGACGTGGTCGCGGCGACCTACACCATCACCGACGAGCGCAAGAAGAGTTGGGATTTCTCGACGCCGTACCGCACCGACTACGTGGGACTTATGGTCAAGAAGCGTTCGGGCTTTACCTCGATTGAGGACCTGGACGGCAAGGTCATCGGCGTGAGCCAGGGTGCCACCACGCAGGGCCTGATCGAGCAGATGATCAAGGACAACGGCTTTAGCTGCAAGCCCGAGTTTAGGGCCTTTAGCGGCTATCCCATCATCAAGAGTTCGCTCGACGCCGGCAATATCGACGTCTTTGCCATGGACCGCTCCACGCTGGCCGGTTACATGAACGAGACCGTTGAGCTGCTGCAGCCCGAGGTCAAGTTTGGCGAGCAGGGCTACGGCGTGGCGACCAAGAAGGGCTGCGACCTTTCGGCTGTGGTCGATCAGGTGATTTGCGATCGCCTGGCCGACGGCTGGCTCGACCAAGAGGTCAAGACCTGGGGTCTTGTATAGGCGCATCGTCCAAGGAAGGAATCAAATGCTCGAAGGATTATTTGACGCCGACCGTTGGTCGACGACATTTCAAAATATGGGGCCCTTTTGGGAGGGCTTTGGCGTGACGCTGCAGGTGGTCGTTGCCGGCCTGCTGCTGTCGCTGGTGCTGGGCACGCTGCTGGGCGTGTTCTCTACCACTCGCTCGCGCGTGCTGCGCGCCATAAGCCGCGTGTACGTGGAGTTTTACCAGAACACCCCGTTGCCCGTGCAGGTGCTCTTTATGTACATGGCCGGTCCGCAGTTTTTGCAGGCCATAACCGGTGCCGACCAGCCGGTGCGCATCGCGCCGTTCGTGCTGGGCTTCTTGGGTGTGGGCCTGTATCACGCGGCCTACATTTCGGAGGTCATCCGCACCGGTATCGAGGCGGTTCCGCGCGGTCAGATGGAGGCGGCCCAGAGCCAGGGCTTCACTCGTGCGCAGGCCTACTGGTACATCGTGCTGCCCCAGACGTTCAAGATCATTCTGCCGCCGCTGTGTAACCAGGCGCTCAACTTGGTCAAGAACACGTCGGTGCTCGCGCTTGTGGCCGGCGGCGACCTTATGTACCGTTCCGACAACTTTGTGAGTCTGTACGGTTACCTGCAGGGATACATCGTCTGCTGCCTTATGTACTTCATCATCTGCTTTCCGCTCGCCATGCTGGTGCAGTGGCTCGAGCGCCGCTCCAAGGAGCGTCCGCGCGGCGCGAGCCTGGCCGAGCTGGGGCTCGACAACGTAGAGGAGGCCTAGCGCATGGAAATCTTCAACGCGACCAACCTGCTCTACATTTGGGGCGGCTTTGTTAAGACAATCGAGATCTCGGCGCTGTCGATTTTTTTCTCGCTCATCTTTGGCACGGTGCTGGCGCTTGTTAAAAGCTATGCGCCCCGCCCGTTCCGTATTTTGGTGAGTGCCTATATCGAGCTGTTCCGTTGCACGCCGAACCTGCTGTGGATCCTGTTTATCTACTTTACGGTGCAGGGTTTGGACATTGTGATTTCGACCATCGCCTTTACGCTGTTTACCAGCGCTGTTATGGCCGAGATTGTGCGCGGCGGCCTCAACTCGATTCCGCGCGGCCAGTTTGAGGCGGCGCAGAGCCAGGGCTTTGGCTTCTTTGCCACCATGCGCTACATCATTCTGCCGCAGACGTTTAAGACGATCATTCCGGCGCTGTTTAGCCAGTGCACGACTGTCATCAAGGACAGCTCGTATCTTTCGGGCATTAACGTGGCCGAGCTCATGTACACGGCAAACGTCGTGATGGCCCATGCGATCGACCTGTCGCAGGTGCTTATGCTCTACGGCCTGGTGTTTGCGATGTACTTTGTGCTCAACTTTGGTATCTCACTGCTGGTTCGCGCATATCAGAGGCGAATGGTGGCAGCGTAGAATGTGGCAAAGGGACAGCCCCTTTGTCACATAGAGAAAGGAATCGCGATGAGCGATCTGGAGAATAAGAAGAATCCTGTGGTCATTACCATCGCGCGCGACTTTGGCGCCGAGGGCCACGAGATTGGCCGCATGCTTGCCGACGAGTTGGGGATTCCGCTGTACGATAACGAGCTGCTGGTACGTGCGTCGCTGCGCGCGGGCGAGTCGCTCGACAAGATGGCCGCCTACGACGAGCGTCTGGCCGTGGAGAACATGGCGTTTCTGCCCGACCGCTACGATGCACGTTCGTACTCGGATAAGTTGTTCCAAAAGATGAGCCAGGTGATTTTGGATCTGGGTGAGACCGAGAGCTGCATTATCGAAGGCCGTCTGTCCGATTATCTGCTGCGCAACAACCCCAACCACATCGCCGTGCTGGTGACTGCGCCCTTTGAGGACCGCGTCGAGATCGTGCGCAAGAAGCGCGGCCTCAACAAAAAGAAGGGCGCCAAGCTGGTCAAGCAGCAGCAGAAGGCGCGCGAGGCGTTCTATAAGCGCTACAGTGCCGGAAAGTGGAAGATGACGAGCGGTAAAGACATCGTCGTCAACCGCGCCAAGCTGGGCCGCGAGGGTTGCAAAGACGTTATTGCCGCCGCCTACCACTACAAGGTGGCGCAGCTCGAAGACTAACCGACCAAAACCACCATAAAGGGGACAGGCACCTTTGTGGTGGTTTTTGTTTTAGGCCGAGGGGAAGGCCTTGGTTAGACCGGCGCGCGTTTGCGTGTCGGTCTTTTGGTAGATGGAGCTCAAGTGGCGCTGCACCATGCGCATCGAGATTCCAAGCTCCTCGGCGACCTGCTTGAGCGGGCGTTCATCCTGGGTCACGGCTATGAGTACGTCGACTTCGCGCGGGGTGAGAGCGTGGTTGGCGATGAAGGTCTGGCGCTGCTCCTCGACGGTGGGCGCGGCGAGCGCTTCCTCGGCAAGCTGTTGATGTTTGCGCTCCTGCTCGGTTTGGGGCAGGCGGAACAAGCCGGCCGCCACGAATGCCGCACAGGCGGCGACGAGCAAAACGAGCGCACCGATCATGATGAGGGCAACGTTGCCCGAGGTCACGAGGGCAAGCGAGATGCCCGATGTAGTGAATGCGCATGCATTGTTGGCGGCGCGGCCCATGCCGGCCCAAAGGGCGGGCGCATGCATGCGCGGTGCCAGCTGTGTAAAGGTGGCGGTAAAGAACGTGACGAAAAAGCCCGAGCTCAGGTAAAAGACGACAAGGCCCAGGTTGGGATCGGCGCCGGCCTCCACGGCCAGGATGGAAATGGTCGAGAGCACGGCGATGCCGAGCATGACAAGTCCCATGTAGCGGCGCTCGGCAAGATCAAAGATAAGACCGGCGGCAAGGCCGCTTGCTGCCAAAAAGAGGCGCGGCCAGGTCTGCACGGCAATGGTGCCGTGGGCGTTGGAGAGTGTGACCACGTTGTCGAGGGTCGAGAACAAGCAGGCAAGAATCATGACCAGCGCGATGCTCCAACACGCCTGCTTGGCGAGGGCGTGAGAGGGCTCAACAAAGGGATTGATGGCGGGGTTCGCGGCTGTGTCTGTGTTTTGAGGAACAGCGCTGAGGGCAGAGATGGCGATCGTCGCTGTGCCGAGAACGATAAGCTCTGCGATACCGCCGCAATTGAGCAGGTTGACGGCGAACTGCATCAGGATGCCCGCGGCATAGGCCGCTCCCGCGCCGGCGGCGAGTTTGGGGTCATCCTGGAATGCCAACGAAAAGGCGTGGTGAGCAGCGGCACCCAGCAGACCGAGCCCAAAGAATGCCACGCAGCCCAGAATCTCGAGCACAAGCGGGGTCGTAGGGAACTGAATTTGGGTCAGGCCCACGATGACGATAGGGACGGCGGCGTTGGCGGCTGCCAGTGAGTGGCCTTCGCGCTGTGCGAGCCCGAGCAGCGGCGCGTATCCGATAAAGCCGAGTACACTCGCGCCCAGAATAAAGCCCTGTGCGATCACAACGCGTTCGGCGCCGGCGAGTAGCCCGATATTGATACCGAAGCGAAACTCGGCAGCAAGGAAGGCGAAGGTAAACAGTGCGAGTGCCAAAAGCGCGTTGATTTTAGGCTTACTCAGGTTCAAGAACGGTCCTTCGGGTGGACGAATAATCGTGTCCTCGATTGTAGACCATGACGGTAGGGGGTGGGCCTTTCGGGGGGCGGGGCGCGCTTGGCAATAGCGTGCTCGTTGCCTTTTGCGCTGGCAGGTGCGCCACATGAGAATTTGTGCCCCGGGATCCGGATATCTTCCCGTAACATGGTGTTATAGAAGCACCCCTTACGACAAGGAGGCTCACATGCGAAAGCAAATCCATGACAACCCAATCGACCACGGCCGCGCGTGCGCGCTCTCTCACGGAACGTGGCGTCGCGTGGGCGCCAAGCTCGCCTGTGCGGGGGCTTGCGCGCTCATGGTCGGCCAGCTGCTGCTGCCGAGCGTGGCGCTCGCCGCCGAGTGGGTCAGCGTGGGCGGCACGCAGTACGACGCGGGCACCGCTGCCGGCGACGAGGCAGGAACCTGGTCCTGGGATGGCGCTAACGACATGAAGCTCAACGGCTACGACGGCGGCTCCATCGGCGCCAAGGGTAACCTCACCATCGGCGTGACGGGCACCAACACCGTCACGGCCGACGCCGGGCAGAGCGCCATTGCTGTCAAGAACGGCAACCTTGCCATTACCGGCGATGGCACCCTTAATGCGACGGCTCAGACCGATGTGATTGCGGCGGAAGGCGACGGCAATGCGGGTGGCGATGTGACCATCAGCGGCGCCAACGTCAACGTGACGGCTTCGGGCGCAGTGAACAGTGCGACGGGCATTCGCGCGACGGCCGGCAGCGTGACGATCGATAAGGGCGCCGATGTCAAAATCGAGGCAAAATCGGCGGAAGGATCTTGGCGTCCAACGGTGGGCACCTACGGTATCTTTGCCGATAACCTTCCCAGTAGACACGCTGCTCAGGAAAGCGAGCAGGAAGAACCGGATTATGTCTCCGTGCACGGGGGCGACGTCACGATCGATGCCGCCAACCTGTCGATCAAGACAGCCGATGCCTGGCAGGTTTCTGTGTGCATCAATACGGTCGGTATCAAAAAGAATACCCTCATGAAAATCGTCAACGGAGCCGATGTCGCGCTTTCCGCCGGCAGTGCGGCTTCGCTCTCGGCGGGCATCAGCGCGCGTTCGCAAAGCGGTGCGGTGTGGATGCTTGTCGAGGAGTCGAATCTTACGTCTCGAAGCCTGTCTTCTGCAAACGGCATCGATGCCGTCCGCAATCAAAGTTTTGGAATCATGGCAGAGGCAAACACCGGGTCGGAAACGCCTCGTATCAAGATTCGCAAATCGAAGATTGAGGCTTCGGGCGCGACTGCGGGAATCTATGCGATCAACTGCAACGACGCGACTGCGACGCTGTTCCGTGCCGCGAGGATTGATTTGAGCGTGAACAATTTGCACGGGCGCGCGATGATTACGACTCCGACGGATGGTGCCGTGCGCGATGTGAAAAAGGTTGTTGATACGGGGAAATGGCCGAGCTCCCAGAACGGGCAGGTCGTCGGTGTTGCCGGTTCGTCTGCTATTACGGATATCGTCGGTTCTGCCGAGGTCGCCCATGATGTAGTGATTGATTTTGGAGACGGACAGGAGCCGGAGCCGACACCGGAGCCGGAGCCGACACCGGAGCCCGAGCCGACACCGGAGCCCGAGCCGACACCGGAGCCCGAGCCGACACCGGAGCCCG
>CAUDAE010000005.1 GCA_958447445.1 uncultured Collinsella sp. | reverse complement strand
GTGCCGGCAGAAAAGGAACGTCCCTAGCTGCCGACTTTTTTGAGCGCTGGGTATAATCGTCGTATTGATTTGAAATGTGGCGAAAGGAGTGGCAATGTCTCGGTATTGCGCCTCGTGCGGCAAACTTCTTGCAGATGATGCCAAGTTCTGCACCTCATGCGGTGCACCCGTTGAGCAGACAACCGCAAGCAATGGCCAACCCGCGTTTGAGCAGACCGGCTTCCTCGATACGCCGCAAGCTAAGCCGGACGACCCCCTCGCCTATCGCCCCGACCCTGCCGCCAGCCCCGCAGCGGTCGAAACGACGCAGCGCATACCCGTCGCGGACACCCCGCCCCAACAGCAACCGGCATCTACGTACGCGCCTGATTCACCGCAGGCCCCCGCCGCCAAAAAGAGCAGCACCAAGGCGCTTATCGCCGTTATCGTTGTGCTCGTGGCAATTATCATCGCCTTGGTCATCTTTTTTGTGATCAAGCCTTTCGACAACGCCGCCACGCAAACGACTGCCGAGATTACTAAGCTGCACCATGATGTTGACGATGATGACCTCAAGCCTCTCGACGACCCCAATAGCCTTTTTGACGATGACGACGATGATGACGAGGATGGCAGCCAGGCGACCCTCTCCGAGCAAAACCTCTACCGTCGCCTGAGCGAATACTACGACCTGCTCGAAGATCTCGATAACCAGGTCCGTGCCTGCGCAGAGGCGTTCAATGGCGGTTATCTGGAAGAGGACCGTACCGCCCGTCAAAATCTCGCCGACGTCGCCGAGCGCACGGAAGACACCATCGAGCAGTACTACGATATCGTCGAGGACCTGGACGTCCCCACAAGCTCTAAGAACTACAGCTCGTGGAAGGACATCATTGCTCTGTACGACGACCTGGATCACCGCATCGATGCGATCTGCGATGCCTGGGAGATCAGCTTAAAGTACGCAAAGCCCGCGGACCATAAGAACGAGATCGTGGCGCCGCTGTCGCGCGACAACGTGGCGGGCACCAATGACAATAAGTACCGCCTAGACTTTGAGGAGCGCTATCCCGGCGCCAAACCCGTCGAAGTGAACTAACGCCTTGTCGTTTCCGAGCCGGCAGTTAGGGACGTTCCTAAACTGCCGGCAGAAAAAGGAATGTCCCTAACTGCCGGTCAAAAAACGAGCGAGGATCATGGGACCCTCGCTCGTTTTTTGGGCAATGTTTCGACTGCGCCGTTACTTGTCGGCGGCTGCTTTCTTGGCAGTCGACTTCTTCGCGGTCGTCTTCTTGGCGGCAGTGGCTTTCTTAGCCGTCGTCTTCTTCGCAGTCGAGGTCTTCTTCGCCGCGCTCGCCTTGGTCGTGGTCTTGCGGCCGCGGGCGGGCTTCTTCTCCTTGGTCGGGCAGTCCATGTTCACGCAGATGCGCCACGGGCCGCGCGCGGTGTTGACCACCACGATGGGGGCGCCGCACTCGGGGCAGGTCTCGCCCGTCGCCTCGAGCTTGCCACGCGCCGGCAGCGGATAGCTCACGCCGCAGTCGTCATAGTTGGTGCAGCGGATAAAGCGCTTGCCGCTCTTCTCGCTCTTGTGTGCGATCAGGTCGCCATGGCGTCCTGCCTCGGCGCACACCTTGCACTCGCCCACCTTAAGGTCGGGCTCGTAGTTGGTGGGGCATGTGGGGTTCACGCAAATCTCGAAAGCCTTTTGGCGGAACGGCTGGCACTTAATGCGCGGCGCACCGCATTCGGGGCACACAGCAGCCTCGCCCTCGAGCGGGCTCACCTTGACGCCGCTCGGCACCGGATAGGTCACATCGCAGTCGGGCCAGCCCATGCAGCCGATAAAGCTGCCGCGGGTCTTGGCGCTCGTCTTCATAACCAAGTCCTTGCCGCACTTGGGGCAGGCGCCCACGCGCGCATCGGCCGTGACGGCGTCGCTGATAGCATCGCCCAGTTCCTGCGTATGCTTGAGCAGCTCGTCGAGCACACCGGCCAGCAGCGCGCGCGAGTGCGTCACGACATGCTCTTCGGTGTCCTCGCCGCGCTCCACGCGGGTCATGTCGCCGTCGAGCTCGCTGGTCATATCGGGGCTCGTGATGCGCGGGGCAAACTGCGACAGTGCATCGATGATGGCGATGCCCAGCTGGCTCGGCTCCACGGGATCGTTTTTGAGATAGCGCACGGCGTACAGGCGCTCGATGATGCTCGCGCGCGTGGACTTGGTGCCCAGGCCGCGCTTTTCCATCTCCTGCACGAGCTTGCCCTGGCTGTAGCGTGCGGGCGGCTCGGTCTGCTTGGCCTCGAGCTTAATGTCGAACACGTCGACCGCATCGCCCTGCTCCAGCGGCGGCATCTGCTCGTCGCGCTTGAGTCCATACGGATACGCCTCGCGGAAACCCGGGGTCACGAGCACATCGCCCGAAGCCACGAACGGCTCACCATTGACGTCGAGCTCGAGCTTGGTGTTCTCGATGGTCGCGGGACCCATGAGCGTTGCCAGGAAGCGACGGGCGATGAGGTCGTAGAGCTTGCGCTGGCCACCGTCGAGCGCGGACGGATCGCCCTCGCCCGTGGGATAGATAGGCGGGTGGTCGGTGGTTTCGACTTTGCCGCGCGTGGGCTTCATGGGGCCGGCGAGCACCTTTTTGCACACGGGCGCCAGCGCCGGGTTGATCTTTGCAAGGTCGCTCACCACGGCGCCCAGATCGAGCGTCGCAGGGTACACGGTATTGTCGACACGCGGGTAGCTGATGAGACCGGCCATGTAGAGGGACTCGGCGATGCGCATGGTACGCGCAGGTGAGATGCCCTCGGCTGCGGCGGCAGCCTGCAGCGAGGTGGTCGCAAACGGCGTGGGCGGCTGCTGCTTGCGCGAACGCTTGGTCACCGCGGCGACGGTTGCCGTCGCAACGCCGTCAACGTGGCCGTACGCCGCCTCAGCAGCATCCTTGTCGGTAAAGCGCGCCGTCTTGTGCGCAATCTTAAAGCGGTCGTCCTCGGCAGCACCCTGTGCGGCGCCCATGCCGCGGATCTGCCAATAGTCCTCGGGCACAAACGCCATGCGCTCGCGCTCGCGCTCGACCACCAGGGCAAGCGTCGGCGTCTGCACACGGCCGGCAGAGCGCACGTTACCAAAGCCGCCAAACTTGGCGAGCGTCAGGTAGCGCGTGAGCACCGCACCCCAAATGAGGTCGATGTGCTGGCGGCTCTCGCCGGCGTCGGCCAGATTCTGGTCGAGCGAGACGAGATTATCGAAGGCCTGCGTGATCTCGGCCTTGGTAAACGAAGAATACTGGGCGCGGGCGACCGGCAGGTCGGGCGCAACCTCGCGCACCTTGTTGAGGGCGTCCGAACCGATCAGCTCGCCCTCGCGATCGAAGTCCGTGGCGATGATGACACTGTCGGACTTCTTGGCGAGGTTCTTGAGCGAACGAATGAGTTCCTTCTCGGCCGGTAGCTTAATGACGGGCGCCCAGGTGAGGTAAGGCAGGCTCTCGAGTTTCCAGCCCTTGATTGAGATGCCATCGGCAAGAAACGGCTTGCGCTTGGTGTCGTAGGGCGGACGCGCCAGGCCATCGGGTATGTCGGCCGGCAGCATCTCGCCGTCCTCGGTGACCGAATACCAGCCCAGCTTTTTATCGAACAGCACGCTGTCGCAAAAATCGGGCGCTAGGATGTGACCGGCAAGGCCGATGGTCACGCACTCCTCGCCCTTCCACTCAAAACGGTAGATGGCGGTGTTGTACACCTTGTCCTTTTTGGGCTTGCCCGTGGACAGACGCTCGGCAATCTGACGCGCGGCGTCGTTTTTCTCGGCGATGATGAGCTTCAAAAGAGGCTCCTATCTCGTATCTCTGCGGCTACGCCCGCCCGTATGGCGGCCGACTTACGCCCTTGCTTGCTCAATCTGCCCGATGAGCCAATCGCACCAGGCATCCATGCCCTCGCCCTTGCGCGCGCTCACGGCAAACCGCGGCGCCTGCGGATTGAGGTCATCGAGTGTCTTAGTATACCTATCCATGTCAAAATCGAAAGCCGGAGCCACGTCGACCTTGTTGAGCAGCTGCGCGCCAGCGTGCTGGAAGATGCCCGGGTACTTGATGGGCTTGTCGTCGCCCTCGGGCACCGAGAGGATCATGATGGACAGGTTCTCACCCAGGTCAAAGTCGACTGGGCAGACCAGGTTACCCACGTTTTCGATAAAGATGACATCGATGTTATCGAGCCCAACGGCCTGGTCGAACGCGTCAACGGCCTCCATGATCATATTGCCCTCAAGGTGGCACAGGCCGCCCGTGTTGATCTGGATGGCGGGCATGCCGGCTTCCTTCATGGTAATGGCATCGACATCCGAGGCGATGTCGCCCTCGATGACGGCGCAGCGCAAGCCGGCCTTGTCGCGCAGGTGCTCGTTGGTGCCCAGAATCGTAGTGGTCTTGCCCGAGCCAGGGCTCGACAACACATTGATCACATAGGTGCCTGTCTCATCAAATCGCTGTCGCAGCTGATCTGCCAGGCGCTCATTGCGCGACAGAATCGGCGACGCGATATCAATCGTTTTCTCAGCCATACTTAGCGCTCCTTAATTTGGCCCCTTTATACCCCATCACCAGATGGCTAGCGGGCTAATCGTCGGGGGTTTCGATTTCGATACTGGCGATGTCGAGCTCGCGGCCGTGCAGCAGGCGCACGTTGGCGCCGCCACATTGAGGGCAGCGGCAATGGAAACGGTCGTGATCGAAGACCTCACCGCAGTCCTGGCACTCGCTTTGTGGATGGACCTCCTCCACGGCAAGCTCGCAGCCCTTCGTGAGCGGGTCCTCGTCGCGAAACGTCTCCCAGGCAAAGTCGAGCGCCTCGCGCACGATCTCGGTCATATCCCCGATACGCAGCGTTACCAAAACGGCGCGCGAGGCCCCCGCCCCACGCGCCGCGCGAATCACTGTATCGAGTATGCCGTTGACAATGCCAACCTCGTGCATACCGATTTACTCCTCGTCGTCCTCATCGTCCGAGAACAGGTCCAGACGACTCACAAACAAGCCCTCCTTACCCTCGCGCGCGGTAATGACCACACGGGCGATGGCAAGCGAAATCTCGTAGAGCGAAAGCAGGGCGCCGTACATGAGGCCCAGCGTAACGGGCGAACCGTCGGGCGTAATCACAGCCGACCCCACAAGCAGGCCTACGTATACGTAACGCCAGGCACCACGGAAGGCCGCGTAGGACACGATATGGAAGACGGACAGGTAGAAAATGATGAGTGGCAGCTCAAACGCCACACCAAAGCCGATCATAAAGAGCAGCTCCATGTTGACGTAGTTCTCCAGATCGGGCAGCGCCGTGGCGACGGCCGAGGTTTCGCCGATGAGCCACTCAAAGCCCGCAGGGATGATGATGAAATAGCAGAAGATGGCGCCCAGGAAGAACAGCACCGTCGAGGCGAGCACCGTGGGCACGACCCACTTGCGCTCGTTGGGGCGCAGTGCCGGCAGGAAAAACGCCAGAATCTGCCAGATGATCATGGGCGTGCACATGACCACGGCCATCTTGATGGCCAGCGAAAAGCGCAGGCCAAAGCCGCCGAGCGTGGTGGTGATGTAGAACTTACCGTCCGGCACAAAGGAGCGGATGGGGTCTTCCAAAATGTCAAGCACAACAGGCGTGGCGAAATACAGCACGATGGCGGCGGCAAATACCGATACGACCACGATGGTCAGACGGCGACGGAGCTCTCCCAGGTGATCGAAGAGCGGCATACGCGCAGGTCCGATAGGCATTACTCATCGCCTCCCTTCGGGGCGTCGGCGGCAGCGGCCTCGTCCTCGGCCTCGAGCTCGCGGGCGAGCTGGTCGACGACGGCCTTGCGCTTGCGGGGACGACGGGCATAGAGGTCAGCCGTCGTGGGCTCTGTCGGCTCGGGCTCGGGCTCCGGCTCTGCAGCAGGCTCGGGCTCGACGGTGGCAGTGGCAGGCTCGGCGGGCTCGGCGCCCTCGGCCTCCTCAGCAGCACCTTCGTCCTCGGTGGCACCCTCACTCGCAGCCTTCTCGGCGGCGAGACGGGCACGACGCTCGGCAAAGGTCTCCTTCTTGGCGGGCGCTGCCGTCTCGGCAGCATCCTCGTCCGCATCGGAATCGTCATCGACAGCAGCCTTCTTGGGCTTGACCGGGGCCGACGCGGCCTCGCTCACCGGATCGATAATCTCGGACTGAACAATGGCCGTCATCTTTTCCTGCGTCTCGCGGAACTGACGGATGGCACGGCCGATCGTGCGGCCCATCTGCGGGAGCTTATCCGGGCCAAACAGCAAAAAGCCGAAGACCACGATGATCGCGAGCTCACCCTCTCCAATACCAAACACACATACCTCCAAGGCTCGATGTGAGTCGAGCCCGCACCGCGCCATTCGGCCGGAACTCGTCTATTCATTCGGTCAAGTATAGCGCCCGGACGCCAAAACGTCCGAGCGCATCACAAACATATGCCAAACGGCACGCCCTTTTGGGGGGCAAAGATTATGCAGCGGTGATCGAAATCTCCTGGTCGACGCCCAACAGCTGAACCACGCGCATCACCGGGGGCTGCACATTGGTGCAGCTAAAGCGCTTGCCGTGGTCGACCGCGTGGTGCGCGGCGCCCACAAGCACGCCAATGCCCGTCGAGTCGATGTAGCTCACCTGGGCAAAATCGAGCTCAACGGCCTCAGTGGGCTGCTCGAGCGCCAGGTCGATAGCATTGCGCAGGCTGTCGGCGTTAGAGATATCGATCTCGCCGGTTACCTTAATGGTGTAGAGCTCTGGCGTGGGGTTGGTGGAAATACCCAAATCCATGTATACGCTCCTTTACGTATCGAAAGTGCGGATAGTACGGGAAGCCGCGCGTTAGGCGCGCTCGGCACGCGCAAGCTCGGCAGCGACAAGCTTAACGGCCAGCACCAGCACATCGAGCGCGGCCTCCAGGTCCTCGACCGTGGGATAGCTCGGCGCGATGCGGATGTTGGTGTCGCGCGGGTCCTTGCCATAGGGCCAGGTAGCACCGGCCGGCGTGAGCTTGACGCCCAAGTCTGCGCAAAGCGCGGCGACCTTCTGGGCCGAGCCCTCGGGACCATCAAAGCTCACAAAGTAGCCGCCGCGGGGGTGCGTCCAGGTGGCGCAGCCCGTGTCGCCCAAGCCCTCGGTGAGCTTGCGCTCGACGGCCTCAAAGCGCGGACGCAGGAACTCGGCGTGCTTTTTCATGTGCTCCTTGACCGCCTCGATGGTAGGAAGGAAGCGCACGTGACGCAGCTGGTTGAGCTTGTCGGCGCTGATCAGACCGGCCTTCAGGCGCTTGGAGAACTCAGCGATGACCGCGGGGCTCGCGCCGATAAAGCCGATGCCGGCGCCCGGGAAGGTGATCTTGGACGTCGAGGCAAAGGCCACCACGCGGTCCTCGGTGCCCGCCGCACGAGCGAGGTCAAAGATGTTGGCGAGCTCGTCGGTCTCGTCGTACAGGTCGTGCACGCAGTAGGCGTTGTCCCAGAAGATGCGGAAATCGGGCGCAGCCGTGGGCATCTCGACCAGGCGGCGCACAGTGTCCTCGCTAAAGGTGATGCCCGTGGGGTTGGAATACTTGGGCACGCACCAGATACCCTTGATGGAATCGTCGGCGGCAACGAGGCGCTCGACCTCGTCCATGTCGGGGCCGTTGTCGGTCATCGCGACGGGGACGTTCTCGATACCCAGGTCGGCGGTGATGCCAAAGTGGCGGTCGTAGCCGGGAACGGGGCACAGGAACTTGACCTTCTTGCCGTCGTGCGCGGCCTCGTAGGCGTCCCAGGGCTCGCTGCCGCACGAACCGCAACGCCAGAACATGCCGGCGATGTCGTGCTCGATCAAAAGGCTCGACGAACCCAGCACGAGCGTCTGCTCGGCGGGGCAGCCCAGGAACTCCCCTGCCAACTTGCGTGCCGAAGGAATACCCTCAAAACAGCCGTAATTGGAGCAGTCGACGTTACCGTCGTGCAAATCGGCGTCGGCATTGAGGATATCGAGCATGGGGCGCGAGATGCCCACTTGGGAGGACGACGGCTTGCCGCGGGCCATGTCGAGCGCCAGGCCCTTGGCCTTGACCTCGGCGACCTCGGCTTTGAGTGCCTCGATGGCGGCATCGAGTTCGGTGGTTTCCATCTTCTGGTAGATCGTCTGCATGGGGTGCGACCTTTCGCGAAGCGGTACGTTGCAGTTCGTCTAAGTATAGACCGCCACCGCCGCAACGTTATGAAGCCGTGATAGATTAAGTCCATCGCAATAAATTACGAATCGCCGCGCATGCCGGCATGAGGCGCCCAAGGAGGCACTATGGAATACGGGTCGTTCCAGGCCGAGGAATTCGGCGACCTACAGCGCCTGGTCGATGGGCTGTTTTACGACCGCCACGCCATCGACCGTCTGGATCTAATCGTACAGGCAGAAATCTTGGACCTGGCGCCCGACCTCATGGAAATCGTGAACCTTTTGCCGCCCGGCTACTACGACCGCCAGTCACTTTGCGACCAGCTCAACTCCGCCTTGGCCGCCCACGGCTGGGGCGCCGTCTACGGCACCGTGGAATAAACCTAGTCATTGGGGCCTGTGGCCAAAAAATAGCAAATATGAGTACTGTTACTTTTTTAGTGACAGCGATTTTGAATTAAAAAGGCCTGTCTTGGCCTTTTGTGTCCGGTTTTGGAAGGATGCGTCGGCATTTTTCGTCCAGCCACGCAATCGTTAATGCACAGACAGAATAGATTTGTACATTATTTTTCGCGCCTAAAATGAAACGCCGTTTGTGACAGTACTCACAAACGGCGTTTTTTGACCACGGGGGTATCTGGCAGGGGGCCAGTAGCACCCTGGTCCGAGTTTCGAACGCATCCAAACCGGTTCTGGTGTCTGTTTTCGAGCTTTTACTCGCCCTTGGGCGCGGGGTGTTTGCAAACCACGCTCATGTAGATCATGCCGAGCACGGCAGCGGTGACCGAACCGGCAAGAATGGCAGCCTTGGCAGCAAGAACCTCAAACTGGGCCGTCGGGAAGGCGAGACCGCTGATGAGAATCGACATGGTAAAGCCGATGCCGCCCAGAATGCCCACGCCGGCAATCATGTGCCAGTTGACGTTGCGCGGTAGCTCGCAGGCCTTGAGCTTGACCAAGGCGAACGTCATGCCAAAGATGCCGATCGGCTTGCCCAGCAGCATGCCAAAGTACACGCCGAGCGTCACCGGGTCGGTGAGCAGCGTGCTCATGTCCACGCCCACTAGGCGAACCTGTGCGTTCACGAACGCAAAGATCGGCAGAATCACAAAGTTGACCGGCGTGGAGATCAGACGCTCCATGCGGATGAGCGGCGGGGTGACGCGGTGCATGACGCGCTCGACCTTAGTGGTCGAGACGGTAAAGTCATGCTGGCCCAGGATGTGTGCCTCGTCATCGTAGCTGTCATCGAGCAACGGCAGGCACTCGCCCAACCAATCGGTAAGGCTATCGAGCTTGACGCCGCACTTGGCCGGGATGGTAAAAGCCAAGATGACGCCGGCAAGCGTGGCGTGTACGCCGCTCTTGAACATGCAGAACCACAACAGCAAACCCAGTACCGAATACGGGGCAAGGCGGTAATGCTGCGTCTTGTTGAGCCACACGAGCGCGCAGGTCACAAGCGCGGCGGCGCCCAACCAAAACGGATTGGGGCTCTGACCGTAGAAGATGGCGATGGCGGCGATAGAGATGAGGTCGTCGGCGATGGCGAGCGTCGAGAAGAACACGCGCACGCCGTTGGGCACGCGATTGCCCAAAAGCGACAGCACGCCCAGTGCGAAGGCAATATCGGTTGCCATGGGGATGGCCCAACCGTTGTGAGCGCCGGCATGGTTAAAGATCAGGTAGATGCAGGCGGGAACGACGACGCCACCCACGGCCGCCAGCATGGGAAGCATGGCCTGACGCGGATTCTTGAGCTCGCCGACCGTCATCTCGTACTTAAGCTCAATACCCACCAACAAAAAGAAAATCGCCATGAGAAAGTCGTTGACGAAAAGCTCAACGGTGAGACCGGCCGTAAGGTTGCCCAGACCCACATACAGCGGGGTCTCCAAAAAGTGATGGATGGCCTCGTAGGCATCGGTATTGGCGCAAATGACGGCGGCGATGGCGGCGAAGACCATGACGGCGGCGGAAATCGTGCCGTTCTCAGCGATGCGCTCCCAGATGTCGTGACGCTCAAAACGCTTGCGCTCACGGACGTTGAACAGCTGCTCGGGTGCTGCCATGGGCGGCTCCTTTCACGGGAAGGCTCCCGTCTTAAAAAAGCACGGCCCGCCCAAGTGGCGGCGCCGCGCTCTAACGTATTACGCTTGCATCTAGCCTACCCTGCACGACAAGCACGCAGGCGTGGCCGAAAAGCGGAACCACAGGTTGAACATTATTTGCCCAACGGCACGGGCACGCCTGTCCAAGAGACGACGCGGCGCCATGCACAAAAAACGACCGGAGCGCGGGGCGTCCGCGATCCGGTCGTGGCGTTTAGTGAACTAAACCTAGCAGGCGGCCATGATGGGGGCAGCGACCTGCTTCTTACGGGAGAGGACGCCCGGCATCCAGACGCCGTCGTGCTCGTCGGCAATGCCCAGGCCCTTCTGAGCGGCCTCGGTCTCGCCCTCGAGCAGGACCTGCGAGCCCTCCTCCATGATGTCGGTGATGCACAGGACAATGCCGTCAGCGCCCTTCTCGGCAGCGTAGGCGCGCATGGCCTCGCGAATCTCGTCGATCATGCCGAGTGCGCGGGTCTTGTCGACAGTCTCGTACTGGCCGATGAGCAGCTTCTTGCCGGCGGGCTCGAACATCTTGATGTCGTTGCCGACCATCTCGGCAGCGGTAAAGGAGCCGGACGGACGGGTGAGGAAGACCTCCATGCCAAACTTGACCGGGTCGACGCCCACCTGCTCGCCGAGCTTGGCGGCGACGGCGCGGTCGACATCGGTGGTGGTGGGGCTCTTGAGCATGAGCGTGTCGGTCATCATGGCCGAGAGCAGCAGCTTAGCCTGGACGTCGGAAAGCTCAACGCCGAGCACGCCGGCGAGCTTGGTGACGATGGTGCAGCTGGAGCCCCAGGGCAGGCAGATGTAGTGCAGCGGGCCGGCGGTCTCGAAGTCGCCGATGCGGTGATGATCGACAACGCCAAAGACCGTGGCGTCCTTAAGGCCGGCGACGGACTGGGCAGACTCGTTGTGGTCGGTGAGGACGACGAGCTGACCGGCCTCGACGGACTCGATCACGCGGGGCTCGGCGATGCCGGCGTCGGCGAGCAGCTTGGCGGACTCGGCCGGAAGCTGACCAAGGGCGCAGGCCTCGTAGGTGTTGCCGGCATACTCAACCTGGTTGAGCAGCTGGGACAGGACGACGGCGCTCATGATGGCGTCGTTATCGGGGTTCTGGTGACCAAAGACAAGAACGTTTGCCATGGATATCCTCCACTTGATATGTGTACTTGGACGTAGCTATGGTAGCACGCCGATGCCGAGCCTTCGCAGACGGAAGGGTCACGGCATATTTTGGGGCAGGCATGGGGGCCAAGACTGTCCCTTTTGCACCGTGTTGGTGCAAAGTAACCTGACCCCCTTGCACCAGCTATTTACCGGCGGCGCGCAGGGCTACGTAGGCGGCACCGATGATGCCGGCGTCGTTTCCGAGCGAAGCGACCTTAATGGGCGTCTCGCGCGAGGCAGAGAGCGCGTACTGCTTAAAGTGCTCGCGAACCTTGTCGAGATAAACATCGGCCGAAGCGGACGCGCCGCCACCGATCAGGAACATCTCGGGGTCGACCACGTTGGCGATAAGCGCCAGGGCGCGGCCAAGGTAGTCGGCCATGGTGTCGGCTGCGGCCAGCGCGAGCTTGTCGCCCTCGCGGCAGGCCTGGAACACGTCCTTGGAATCGGAGGGGCCGGTGAGCTCAATGGGCTCGACGCCCGCCTTCTTGCACTCGGCAAGGTAGTTGCTCACCACGCCGGTGGCGCTGGAATACTGCTCCAGATGGCCATGGCCGCCACAGCCGCAGGTGCGCTCCTCGGCCGGGTTCAGGCACATGTGGCCAATCTCGCCGCCGGCGCCCACAACGCCCGATACCACGTCGCCGTTAACGATAACGCCGCCGCCCACGCCGGTACCGATGGTGACCATCACCACGTTCTGCACGCCCTTGGCAGAACCGAGCCAGGCCTCGCCCATGGCAGCGGCGTTGGCATCGTTCTCATACTTAACGACCGCATCGGGGCAGTGCTTCTGAATGGCGACCCTCAGCTCGGGCAGGTTAATGGCAATGTTGGCCTTGACCTTGGCATCGCCCGACGCCGGGATGGGACACGGAACGGCCAGGCCAATGCCCGCCACAAAGGCACGCGGAATCTGTGCCTTGGCGACCACCTGGTCGATAGCCTCGGTCACCGCGGCAAAGCCCGCGGCGTCAACGATAGGAGGCGTGGGCACGCTGGCCTTGGCAAGCAGGTTGCCGTCCTCGTCGAACAGGCCCTCCTTAACCGAAGTGCCGCCGACGTCGATGCCGATGTAGTACTGCTTAGGTTCCATGGGAGCCCACCTTTCTCGTTTAAACATTGCCTGTATGGTACCGCTCTCAAGGCAAAAACCTACCAAAAAGGGACAGGTTTGTTTTGGCAGGTTTTATCTGGGGTAACGCAATTGGCTGCCCAACAGGCCGCGCAAGACCATCCCCAAAAATAAAGGCGCCGGGAGGCGGAGGCTCCCGGCGCCCGTCAAAGGGACTATGTTGTCTGTTGGACCGCACGGTCCGTCGCGGCGATAACGCCGACTAGGCCTGAAGTGCCTGCAGCTGCTTGTGAACCTCGATGAGCTCCGTCGCCATGACGCGCATGGTCTCGGTGCCGGCCATCTGGTCCTCGGCATGCAGCAAAATCAACGGGGCCTCGCCGTTACGTTCGCCGTTGGCCTCCTTCTTCAGAAGCCCCATGTGAACATCGTGGCCACCGTTATAGGCCTCGTCGCCCTGCTTGATAAGCTCCTCGGCGGCGTCAAAATCGCCCTCCTTGGCCTTTTGCACGGCATTGATGTACATGCTCTTGGCGGTACCGACGTAGCTGATGATCTCAAAGCAGGTCATCTGCAGTTCGTTCATATCCTCCATGCAGAGCACCTAGCCCATCACGCTGACGCAGTGGTCGATGATGCCGGCAGCGTTCATGCGGCCGTAGTCGACCATGTTGATGACCTCGACCGGAAAACGACCGGCGGCCTCCTTCTCAAAATCGCCCTTGGTGTAGCCGATCTGCGGACCAAGCAGCAACATGTCGCACTCGTCCAGGTGATCGTGGGCCTCGTTCATGGGACGAGCCTCGACCTCAATATCCAGACCACGGTTTGCAACCTCGGCCTGCATCTTCTGGACCAGCAGGCTCGTGGACATACCGGCATTGCAGCAGAGCATGATCTTCTTCATGGTTTCCTCCTTATAACTGCGCGGCGCGCAGACGACAACTGGTTTTATTCCTTGCGGCTATTGTGCCCACCCCCCTGCATCTTTACACAAGGGAGAGAGCTGCGGGCACCGGCGCCGCGTACCGGCGCCCGCAAAGGTGAAAGGGACGAACGTTAGGCGTTCTACTCGGCGAGAGCCTCCTGCTTGGCGATTGCCTTCTCGGAAATCTTCATAAAGGGCAGGTAGACGGCCATGCCAATGACAATCTCGATAGCCTGCCACACGCCAGCGCGCCAGTCAAAGCCCGTAGCGAGCAGGGCATTGATGACGGGAGGCATGGTCCAGGGCACCTGGGCGATGCAGGGGCTGATGATGCCTGCGCAGGTAAGGCCATAGGTGATGCCGATGAACAGGTCGGGAAGGAGGACAAACGGGATCATGAGCGGCAGGTTGTACACGATGGGGTAACCGTAGATAACCGGCTCGTTGATGTTGAACAGACCAGGCAGGATAGCCATCTTGGAAACGGTCTCGGAAGCCTTGTTTTTGGAGAACAGGAGCGTGTCGAGCAGGAGCATGAGGGTGCAGCCCGAGCCGCCGATGAGGGCGAAGCTGTTAACGATCTGCATGTTCATGTAGTGATCGGGCTGGATGGTGCCACCGGCGGCAAAGGTAGCCATGTTGTCGACGATGAGCATGGTCAGGATCGGCTCGACGGTAGCGCCAGAGATGGTGGACTGGTGAATACCGACGCAGAACAGCAGGTTAGCAAGGGTGTAGATGAGGATAACAGCCCACGGACCAGCGTTCATGATGCTCTTGAGCGGGTTGGAGATGCACGTGGAGATGATGGTGCACAGATCGGTGCCGGCGCACACGGCGAGCAGGGCTGCGGCAAGAGCGAAGACCGCGAGGTTAAGCAGCATCGGAATCATGACGTTGAAGGAGTTGGAGACCGCGGGAGGCACGCCCTCGCCCAGCTTAACCTTGAGCTTCTCGACGCCAGAAATCTTGATGAAGAGCGAGACGGAAAGCAGGGCGATGATAATAGCCGAGAACAGACCGTTGGTGCCGGTGTTGGCAGTCGAAAGGGCGCCCGTGACCTCGGCGGAGGTGATCTTGTCGGTGAGCAGTGGGCTCGTGGCGGCAAGCGTGGCGGTGATCTGCTGCGGCATCATGATGACGAAGGCAGAGATAGCGACGACCATGCAAGCAAGCGGATTATCGAAGCGCTTGTTCTTAGCGAGGCTGTAGCCAATCAATCCGGCCAAGATAATGGCAGAGACGTTGAGGGTGCCCAGCGTAATCGCCGAACCCCACGTCTGAAGGTTGGCAAGGCCCGCCGCATCGAGCGGGAACAGAGGGAACACGACGTTGTTAATAAGAACCGCGATACCCGCAAGGATATAGAGCGGCGTGATGGTCGCGAAGGCGTCACGCAGGGAACGCAGGTGAACCTGGTTTCCCACCTTCGCAGAGACCTCGGCAAACTTGTCGAGGAAGCTCTTTCCGTTGTCACTGGCCATGATTGCTCCTAACTTTCAAATCCGGCCTTTCCTATGCGCACGGTGGTCTGTCGCCCTCTGCCACCAGATGTGCCATGTGTTGCGCGCGGCGGCGCGCGGTCTGGACGTTCGTCCGGTCGCTAATCAACCACGTGGGTCGTGGCGACCTGTTTGAGCCAGGCCGCCGACTTCTTAAGACGGCGCTTATAGCCATCCATCAGATCGACCTCGACAAAGCCATAGCGATTCTTAAAGGCATTGGCCCAAGACCAGTTATCGATGACGGCCCAATAATGGTATCCGCGGCACTTGGCGCCCTCGTCGATGGCCTTGGCCACCCACTCCAGGTGCTGACGTACAAAGTCGACGCGGTAGTCATCCTGGATGGTTCCTTCGGCGTCACGGTTCTTGTATTCGTCCATGATGCCGATGCCGTTCTCGGAAACGAACCACTCAAGATCGGGGTAGTTCTTAGCGCAGTCCATGCCAAAGTCGTAGAGGCCCTGCGGGTAGATCTCCCAGCCGCGGCTCTCGTTCATAACGGCGTCGGGCCATACGTACTCGTCGGCAAAGTGCGGCAGGCCGTACTGGTCGACCTTGCTCGCCGGCGCCTGAACACGCGTGGGGTGGTAGTAGTTGCAGCCTAGCCAGTCGACAACACCCTGCTTGAGGATCTCTTGGTCGCCGGCGCGGAACGGGAGCTTAACGCCGCCCTCGGCCAGGCTGTCGAGCACGTCGGCAGGAAGCTCGCCCTTGGTGATGAGGTCGAGCCACCAGCGGTTGTTGATGCCGCTGGTCATGCGCACGGCCTCGAGGTCCGCCTCGCTGGGGTTCTCCTTGGTGTAGACCGGGGTAAAGCAGTTGATCATGCCGATCTTGGCATCGGCGCGAATAGCGCCCTCGTCATAGGCGCGACGATAGTTGGCCACGGCCAGCGCGTGCGCCAGCGAGATGTGATACTGCACGGTGCGGGCGCGGTTGAAGTCGTGGAGCTGCGGGAACCACACGCCCTCCTGATAGCGCTGCTCGGGCTCGACGATGGGCTCGTTAAAGGTGAACCAGTACTTAATCTCCTGGCCAAACTCGTGGAAGGCGACGTCGGCGTAATGTGCGTAAGCCTCGACAACCTCACGGCTCTCCCAGCCGCCACGGTTAAAGAGGTAGGTGGGCATGTCAAAGTGGTACAAGTTGACAAACGGCTCCAAGCCGGCTTCGCGAGAGGCGCGGAACAACTCGTGATACCACGCGGCACCTTCCTCGTTGAGGTTGCCGTCGGCATCGAGCAGACGGCTCCACTGGATGGAAGTGCGATAGGTATCCAGACCCAAGTCCTTCAAAATGCGAAGGTCTTCCTGGTACTTGGCCATAAAGTCATTGCCGGCGTAAGAGCCAACGCGGTTGTAGAACGAACCCAGATCCTGGATGGACCAGGTGTCCCACAGGTTCTCGAGCTTGCCGCCCTGGTTCCACTGACCCTCAGTCTGCGGGCCGGACATAGCAGCGCCAAAGAAGAAGTCGTTGGGCAGCTGATACTGTGCCATCAAAGTCCTCGCTTTCGTGTTCTAGAGCTTCCGGTTGGAGACGGGTTTGCTTTGGCAGGTTATCCGGCGCGGGCGCGCACCGGCCATACCGATATCCAACCCGCCAAAACAAAACCGTCCCCAAACGGTCGATCCTGTTGTGCGGAAGGATTCCGTTCGTTGCTTAAACTATAGCGTTCTAATTTTAAAAGTAAAGCGTCTTTTTCTTTTTTCTTTCTCGAACTTCTTAGATAAAAGTAATATGGATGCCCTGTTGAGGGTTATACTTACTTTTTGTATTCATATATGTCGGAAAGGAGGTTCCATGATTCCCAAATACGAGGCGATAGCTGCAGATATTCGTCGAAGTATCGAGGATGGCGCTCTTAAACCGGGCGACAAGCTTCCCACCGTCGTTGAGTTCTGTGAGCTCTATAGCGTTTCCAAAATCACCGTCAAACGAGCTATCGAGCAAATCACCGAGGAAGGTCTTATTACCAGCCGGCGCGGATCGGGCACCTACGTTAAGGACACGGCGGGACTTCCCGGCCAGGCGTTTTTCCAGGGCAAAAACGACCGTGCCCAGGGCTTTTCGTATGAGCACCGCGGGGAAAAGGTGACCTCGGTGGTCTACGATTTCTCGATTGTTAATCCACCAGCGGACATCGCAGCCCAGCTGGGAATTGCCGAGGATGACTTTGCCTATCACGTCGTGCGCGTGCGTCAGGCCGATGGGAAGCCCATCGTTATCGAGTACACCTACATGCCCCTCGAGCTGATTCCGGGGCTGAAAAAGAAGGACCTGTACGGATCGGTCTACCATTTCATCCGCGAGCAATGCGGGCTGAAAATTTCGAGCTTCCACCGTACCATTCGCGCCGTGGCAGCAACCGAGGAAGAAGCCGAGCGCCTGGACACCAAGCCTGGCTCTCCCCTGCTCGAGCTCACCCAGATTGGCTTTTTGGACAGCGGCGCCGCCTTTGAGTATTCGGTCTCGCGCAACGTTGGCGACCGCTTTGAGTTGCACAACGTAACGTTGGCATAGGTTTTTGCAGTCATGCGGGCGCTCGTTTTGAACAGTTTTACGCAGCGCCCGCGCAACACAATGAGGTATGAATATGTCCGATTTGATTAAACTGACGCCGATCTTCCACGAGAAGATCTGGGGCGGTCGCCAGCTCGAAACCGTATTTGGCTACGACATTCCCGATGGCCCCATCGGTGAGTGCTGGGCCATCTCGGCCCACCCCAACGGCGACTGCCAGATTGCGGAGGGCCCGTATGCCGGCCACACGCTGTCGTGGCTGTGGGCCGAGCATCGCGAGCTCTTTGGCAACTGCGAGGGCAAGGAGTTCCCGCTGCTCATTAAGATTCTGGACGCCAAGGACGACCTTTCGATCCAGATTCATCCCAACGACGAGTACGCTGCCGAGCACGAGAACGGTAGCCTGGGCAAAACCGAGTGTTGGTATGTGCTGGACTGCGAGCCCGACGCCACGATCATCGTCGGCCAGCGTGCCAAGGACCGCGCCGAGGCCGCACAAATGATCGAGGAAGGACGTTGGGACGACATGCTCAACGTGTTGCCGATTCACAAGGGCGACTTTTTCCAGATTGATTCCGGTACCGTGCACGCCATCAAGACCGGCACGCTCATTTTGGAGACGCAGCAGTCGAGCGACGTGACGTATCGTCTGTACGACTACGACCGTCCCGGCACTGACGGCAACCTGCGCCCGCTGCACATTGAGCAGAGCCTCGACTGCATCGACTTTGATGCTCAGGCTCCGACCGACGGCACGGTGACCGCGCCCGAGGTGGACGGCGTGACCGAGCTCGAGTCCAACCCCTGCTACACCGTCGATCGCGTGCGCGTCAACGGCAGCAAGACCCTCGACCAGCGCTGGCCCTTCATGTGCCTGTCGGTCATCGACGGCGAAGGCACCGTCTGCGGCGACCCCGTCCACAAGGGAAGCCACCTGTTGGCCCCGAGCACCGTCAGCTCCATCGACCTCGAAGGCAAGATGGAACTGATCATCAGCCACCTGTAGGTCGCACCAACAACCCAAACGCAACAAGGGGCTCTCCCGTCCATGTGCGGGAGAGCCCCTTGCCATATCTATTTATCAGCCCACCCGGCTCTCCAGATCAAAAAGCGAACGAGCAGAGCGATGTTTGTAGGCTGAGTGCCGTAACGTCACAAGGAAGAGGGCGCGCTGGGGGCTTTGGTCGATCGCGAGTTCCGCACGAGCCGGAGAGCACTTAATGTGCTCTCCGTGCGAGCAGGACTGTCCGAGCAGGCGACCAAAGCCCCCAGTGCGCCCGGTCACCCTCGCAGTTAGGCATTCAGCTTGACGATCGGTGCAAAGCCCTTCATAAGCTTTTTGGTCTGGCCGGTCTTTTCGAATTGAACCTCGATCATGTCTCCAGCGACCGAGATCACGGTACCCGTGCCAAAGGTTTTGTGGCTCACGGTATCGCCCGCGGCAAAGTCCTGCGATGCGCAGGCGCGATCGACCTTGCGCTCCACCGTCGGGGACACCTTAGATGACGGCTTTTTGGCTCGCGGCGCGCCCGAGCCAAAGGTCGAGGCAACACGGCCGGCGTCGGGCGAAACCCCACGATGGCGCTCGGTCCCGTAACTGCTGCCGCCAAAGAAATCGTCAAAGCTCGATCCGCCGCGCGAACCGGAACCGCCGGTCGAGCGCGTATGCGAGCCAAACACCTTGCCGCCATACATATCCGAGCCCATGCCCGAGCCAAAGGTGCCGTGACGGTCGCCGCGCTTCTCCCAGCCCGTGCCCTCAAAACCGGCAGAGCCGATACCGCTAAACTCGATATCCTCAAACGGAATCTCGTTGAGGAAGCGCGAGCGCGGGTTGGCAGAGGTCGAACCGTAGGTGCGACGTGTGGCCGCATAGGTCAAGAACAGTCGCTTACGGGCACGCGTGATGGCAACGTAGGCCAGGCGACGCTCCTCCTCGAGCTTGCCCGGGTCATCGCTGCCGCTAAAGTCGTGCACGTGCGGGAAGATGCCCTCCTCCATGCCGGCCACGAACACCGCGGGGAACTCCAGGCCCTTGGCGGAGTGGATGGTCATCATGGTGATGGCATGCGTCTCGCCGGCCAGGGAATCCAAGTCGGAGCGCAGGGCCAGCCACTCCATGAGTGCCGGCAGCGCCTTGCAGGTGAGCGGACCGTAGGTGCGCTCGATCTCGTCGGCATGCACGGCGCCCGCCGGCAACTCCGTCGGCGCGGCATACGCGTTGCCCGCGATGGCGGCGGCCAGGGCATCCTGTGGAGAAAGCGCCGGGGCCGCCAGGCTATCGAGCGGATTGGAACCCGCGGCATCACGCGCGCCAACGAGCGCCTCAAACGAGGATGCCAGGGCAGACGGCCCCGGTTCAGGCGCAGGCGCGCTCACCACGACGGGCTCGGACTCGGCGCCGGCCGGTACATCGGCAACGCCAGCCGCGCGCAGCTCTTCCAAGCTCTCGAGCGTACCCTCGATATCCTCGTGCGTCTCTTCAAATTCGGCAGCAACGCCCAAGAATTCCTGAATGTTCTCGGCGCGGCTCTCGGACTCCATGGTGCCCTCGGCGCGGAAGGCCTGCAGAAGGCCCGTTTTATCGACGATCATCTCGACAACGTCCTTGAGCTCGCCGTCCATGCGGCGACCTTCGCGCACCAGCGACACAAAGCTCGACAGGCCATTGCGGACCTTGGCGCTAAACATGCCGGTCTCGGCGCACGCGATCTCGCAGGCCTGGAAGAACGAGCAACGGTTGTCGCGCGCCAGCTGCTCAATCTTTTGAATCGAGGTGGAGCCGATACCGCGGCGCGGCGTATTGATGACGCGCTTGACGCTCATCTCGTCGGCCGGGTTCACGATCATCTTGAGATATGCCATAACGTCGCGGATCTCGGCACGGTCGAAGAATCGCGTGCCGCCCACGATCTTGTAGGGCACGCCCGCGCGCAGGAACATATCTTCGAGAATGCGCGACTGGGCGTTGGTGCGGTAGAACACGGCGATGTCGTCGTAACTCGTGCCCTTGGCGTGCAGCTTCTCGATCTCGCCAGCAATCCAGCGGCCCTCGTCGCGCTCATCGCTCGCCTGGAAGGCCTGGATCTTCTCACCATCGCCCTCGGCCGTAAACAGGCGCTTGTCCTTGCGCTGCGAGTTGTGACGCACCACGGCGTTGGCGGCGCTCAGGATATGGCCCGTAGAGCGATAGTTCTGCTCCAGCTTGACGGTCTTGCAGTCTTTAAAGTCCTTCTCAAAGTCCAGGATATTGGTGATGTCGGCGCCACGCCAGCTATAAATGGACTGGTCGTCGTCGCCCACGACCATGAGGTTTTGGTACTTGGCGGCCAGCAGGTTGGCGATCTCGTACTGGACGTGGTTGGTGTCCTGATACTCGTCGACGCTAATGTAGCGGAAGCGCTCTTGGTACTTGTCGAGCACCTCGGGGCGGGTGCGCAGCAGCTCGAGCGTGCGCACGAGCAGGTCGTCGAAGTCCATCGCGTTGGCGGCACGCAGGCGGCGTTCCAGCTCTAGGTAGACCTGCGCAGCCTTTTTGTCGTTGGGGCTGTCGGCGGATTTGAGCATGTCCTCGGGGCCGATCATGGCGTTTTTGGCCGAGCTGATCTTGCTGCGGATCATGTTGATGGGGAACTGCTTTTGCTCAATGCCGAGCGCCTGCATAATGTCGCGCACCATGCGCTTTGAGTCATCGTCATCGTAGATGGTGAACTGCCCGGTGTATCCCAGCAGGTCGGCGTCCTCGCGCAGCATACGCACGCACATGGCATGGAAGGTGCATACCCACATGCCACGGGTGCCACTGGGAATAAGTGCCGCCAGACGCTCGCGCATCTCGGCCGCGGCCTTGTTGGTAAACGTGATGGCTAGGACCTGCCAGGGCTTAACGCCCAGGTCGCCAAGCATATGCGCGACGCGGAAGGTCAGAACGCGGGTCTTGCCCGAGCCAGCACCGGCAAGGACCAGCAGTGGGCCCTCAGTGGTCAGGACCGCCTCGCGCTGGGCGGGGTTCAGGCTATCGATATCGACGAGCGGCTTTGCGGGCTTGGGTGCCGGCGCGGGAGCGTCGTAGATGTCGAGCGGAACGAGCTCGGGTTCCGACGCGGCGGGGACGGTGTACGCATCGAGCGGCACGGGTTCCGGCGCGGGTGGCACGGGTGCGGCAGTGTTCTTTTCCCAGGGCAGGGGCTGGGTCATGGGCGACTCCTCATCTGACGGACGGCGCGCCTGCGGGCAGCGCCATAGTTTGAGCCGTACCAGTATACCGAGCCGCGCGAACACCGACGCAAATCACACCACGACTCCGTGCGCGATCGTCAGGCCCGCCCCAGCGGGTTTGGTGCAAAGGTGTCAGGTTTGTCTGCACCATGTTGCTGCAAAGTAACCTGACCCCAATGCGCCAATCAAAAGGGGGCGGCATGGACCTTTTGGCCATGCCGCCCCCTTTGAATAACAAGTTGTCGCCCTGGCCGCCACGCAGCGTCAACCAAGTTACAGGCCGAGCATAGGCTCCAAAACGAAGAAGTATGCGAGCACTACGATGCCCAGGATGATGCGGTAAACACCGAAGCACTTAAAGTCGTGACGGCGGACGAAGCCCATGAGCCACTTGATGGCGATGAGCGAAACCACAAAGGCTACAACGCAGCCCACGCCCAAGATGGCGACCTCGTTGGCGCCGAACGTACCGCCCTTGATGAAGTACTTGACCAGTTTGAGCGCACTCGCGCCAAACATGACAGGGATGGCCAGGAAGAACGTAAACTTGGACGCCACCGAACGCGTGCAGCCCAAAAGCAGGCCACCGATGATGGTAGAACCGGAACGAGACGTACCAGGCACCAGCGAAAGCACCTGGAAGCAGCCGATACCCAGCGCAGTCTTCCAACTCAGGTCCTCGAGCGTGGCGATGGAGCCAAAGTCCAAATTCTCGTCATCGTCCTCATCCTCAGCGGTAGCCGCGGCGGGCGCCGCAAAGTGCGCACCGGCGGGACGTCCGCCCGCCACCACAGCACGCGAACCAAACGAACCGGCAACGGCCATTTCCTCGCGCTTGCTCGCGCGCCAGTTCTCAATCACGATAAACAGTACGCCGTACACAATGAGCGCCAGCGCCACGACGGGAGCATTGTAGAAATGCTCCTCCATCCAGTCGTTGAGCGGCAGACCGATCGCCGCGGCGGGAATGCAGCCGAGCACAATCTTGCCCCACAGCACCCAGGTGTCGCGACGGCCCTCCTTGCCCTTGCTGGGCGAGAACGGGTTAAGGTCGTAGAAGAACAGGACGCAGACGGCCAAAATGGCGCCAAGCTGAATCACGACCAGGAACATATTCCAGAACGTCTCGCTCACGTTCATCTTGACGAACTCGTCCACCAAGATCATGTGACCGGTCGACGAAACGGGCAGCCATTCGGTGATGCCCTCGACCAGGCCCATGAAGGCAGATTTTAGAAGCTCGATGATATCCAAAGGGACCCCCTCGTTAGACACCCGCCGATATTGTTCTGCGGACGGTGCGGGCGATGTCCCATTATCAACCGTTGGCGGCGCGCCTGTGCCTACCCTTACCAAAAAACTCGCCCGTTCACAGAATTGCGAGCGGTCAAACCGAAATCCTTGGGTATAACTGCAACAAGATAAAGTGTCCGGCGGCCAACGCGCCCGCGCCCGCCCGACGCACGAGCCCCACGCCCGTGCGATAGACCAAGGAGGAAACCATGAACGAGGGCTATACCAAGGTATTTGTTTCACTCGACGGTACTGAGCAGCAGGATTTTGTGCTCGCACGCGCCATCAAGGTCGCCGCGAACAACGGCGCTAAGCTGATTATCGGCCACGTCATCGACTCCACCGCACTCGAGAGTGCCGGTTCCTATCCGGTCGACCTGGTCAACGGCTTGGAGGAGGCCTTTAACAACTCCATCGCCAAGCAGCTCGAGGAGGCCAAAGCCAATCCCGACATTCCCGAGGTCGAGGTCATGATTCGCACCGGCCGCATTCGTGAGACGCTCAAGGATGAGATGCTCGACGTGGTCAAGCCCGATCTGGTGCTCTGCGGCGCCCGTGGTCTGTCCTCAATTAAGTACGCGCTACTGGGCTCGATTTCGACGTTCCTGCTGCGCAATACGGACTGCGACATTTTGGTCGTGAAGTAGGTTCCTTCCCGCCGGCGCAAGGCCTGCGGGGTTATCACGCCGACGTCCTCGCCGCTTCGCGGCTGCGGGATGTCGGCTTAGATAACCCCTCCCGGCCTTGCGCCTTCGTCACCGTACTTCAGCGAGTTGGCTGATAGAAAAATGGCGTGCCGCCCCATTTGGGGCGGCACGTTTTGTTTGAGGCGGCACGTTTTTGTTTGGGCGGGCGTCTGCCGTGTGCGTTACTCAAAGTATTGGAACTTGTTCGTTGAAAAAGCGAATGTTACGACGAAGCCTTCGCCCGGCTCCGATGCCGCGGTGACGTCGATGCCCATCTTGGAGCACAGGCGCGCCACCAGGTAGAGGCCAATACCCGTTGCACGCTTGGTGGTGCGGCCGTTGTCGCCGGTAAAGCCCTTCTCGAACACGCGCGGCAGGTCTGCCGCACACACGCCGCAGCCGTTGTCCGCGACGGTAAGCTCGATGCGCTCGCTTGCCAGACCCTCGTCCAGCAACGCACCCGAAAACACAATCTTTGCGCCGTCCTCACGCGCATATTTAATGCTGTTCTGAATGAGCTGACCCAGAATAAACTCGAGCCACTTCTCGTCGGTAAAGACCTCAAAGTCGAGGTTCTCGCACACCGGAGCCACGTGCGCCGCGATGAGCTCGCGGGCGTTGGCTTTAATCGCGCCCGTCACCAAGGTCTTAAGGTCCCAGCGACGAATCAGGTAATCGCGCTCCACAACCTCCGAGCGCACATAGTAGAGCGCCTGGTCGATATAGCGCTCCACGCGGGCAAGCTCGCGACCGAGGTCATCTACGCGCGACAGGTCATCTTCGCTGCCGTCCAGGTTTTCCAAAATTAGATGGGCCGCCGCCAGGGGCAGTTTGGCCTCGTGGACGCAACTCTCGATATAGTCGCGATAGTCATCGGTCTGGCGCCTGCCTTCGGCAACCTCGTCGCAGGCAGCTTTGCCCACCCGGCGCAAGACCTCGTACTCGAGCTCGCCCTCGGCATAGGTCGGGCATTGCACCATCTCCTGCACCCATGCGGGACTCTCGAGCTCCTCTGCCGCACGCTCTAGCTGGCGCAGAAAACGACGACGACGCGCGTACTCGATCACGATGCCGAGCATACCGAAGATAAAGGACACGCCAACCGCCACGACCACGATAGAAACGGGTGCGCCGGCGACCGTCAGCACAAAGCAGCTCAGCAGCACGCCGCACGTCCACACGGCGACGGGAAGCAGCGCGTCTTTGAAGAACTTGGCAAACGACATAGCCGACCCCTAGACCGAATAGCCTTGGCCGCGGTGCGTCGTCAAATACCCCTTGATGCCGATTTTTTCGAGCGTGGTGCGCAGACGGTTGATGTTGACGGTGAGTGTATTGTCGTCCACGAAGGCATCGGAGTCCCACAGGTCCTGCATGATGGCCGGACGCGAGACGATCTTGCCCGCGCGACCCAAGAGCAGCGAGAGGATACGCAGCTCGTTTTTGGTGAGCTCGGTACTGTCGCCGGTTGCCGTATTGGTGACCATGGAGCGGGCGAGGTCGAGCTCCAGCCCCTTGTGGACGAGCGTGCTGCGCTCGCCTGCCGCCGCGGTGCGACGCAGCAGGGCGTTGATGCGCGCCACGAGCACACGGGCGCTGTAGGGCTTGGGAACAAAGTCGTCCGCGCCGAGCGTCATGGCCATGACCTCGTCGATCTCGGTCGTGCGCGACGTGAGGACGATGATGGGAACCTCGGATTCGCGGCGAACCTCGTGGCAGATATGCTGGCCGTCCTTGACGGGAAGCGTGAGGTCGAGCAGCACCAGGTCGGGCGCGGCGGCGAGAATATCGCGCGAGACATGCTCAAACGATTCGCATGTCTCGATTTCAAACCCGGCGCGGGCAAGGATGTCGATAAGCTCACGACGAATGGGCTCGTCGTCCTCAACGACATAGATCAGCGCCATGTGTCCTCCCATTTCGCGTAACTTGCACTTTCCACACCATTATGCCCACGGCGTCGCGGCGATACGGCCCCGTAGGCACCTAATATGACAAAAGTGTTCGGTAGCCTTGAGAGAAAATAGGGGCCGACCGGTCCTAAACCGATCGGCCCCATCACTTCGACCTCGAGCCTCTACTCGAGCGTACGCATGTACGCAGAGATGGCATCCAGGCCCTTCTGCAGGTCGTCGGTGTTATCGGAGTATGCATAGCCGATGCGCATACTCTTGGGCTCCTCGAAGCAATCGCCCGGGGTGACGAGCGCGCCGGATTTCTTAATCATGTCAATGCAGAACGTCCTGGAGTCGATGTCGTAGTCGTAATACACGAGCGCAGTGGTACCCGCCTCGGGCTTGACGAACGACAGGTGCGGCTCGCTCTCGACCCACTTCTCCAGAACAGCAAGGTTCTGACGGACGATGCGACGGCTGCGCTCAAGGATCACGGAAGCGTTGCCCAGAATCAGCTCCGCCACCGACTCGCTGAATATGCCGGCGGAAATCAGGTTGTAGTCGCGATGCGAGAGCAGCGCACGACGGAGCTCCGGGCTCTTGGTAACCGCCCAGCCCAGACGCAGGCCGGCGAACGACCAGACCTTGGACATGGATGCGGTGACGATGGCCTTGTCGTACAGGTCGATCACGGACTCGGAGTACTCATCCGTCTGAGTAAGCAGACGGTAGACCTCGTCGCAGAGCAGCCACGCGTCGTGTTTGCGCGCGACCTCGACAATCGCCTTGAGCGTATCGGTGTCGAGCAGGGCGCCCGTGGGGTTGTCCGGGTTATTGATGCAGATGAGCTTGGTATCGTCGGTCACCAGGGCATCGAGCGCGTCGACGTCGACGTGGTAGCCGTTCTTGCGATCGAGCTGAAGGATATCGACCTTCGCACCGCACATCTCGGGAATCGAGTAAAGCTGCTGGTAGGTTGGCTTGACGGAGACCACATGATCGCCCGGTTCGACGAGCGTGGAAATAACCAGGGAGTTGGCGCCGGTCGCACCGTGCGTGGGCACGATATGCCCGGGCTCGACCGTCTTATAGAGACGCGCGACCCCCTCGAGGAAGCCGGGCTGCCCCTCGATGTCTCCGTAGGTGAATCGGCGCGAGCACAGGCTATCGAGCCACGCCTTCTTGTCGGTGTTCGTAAGCTCGAACAGCTGGTCGAGCGTGAGGGAGTAGACGCACGTCTCCGCAACGTTGTGGGTGCACTTGGTCTCCCACTCGTTCATCCACTGCTCGACGGCGAAATCCTTGATCTGCATTGTCGTTTCCTTTCCTTGGCTTTCTTACAGTTCCACCACGGTGCCCAGCCCCGCCTCGACGGCGCGGTCGTAGGCGATTTTCGATGCCGAAAGGTCCTGAACGGCGATGCCCGACGTATCGAACACCGTCACCTGTTCGTCATCCGAACGCCCCGTAGCCGTGCCGGCGATGACTTCGCCGAGCTCCGCTTTGATGTCCTCGGGAGTGATGGCACCCTCGGCAACCGGAATCTCCAGCTCGCCGGACGCGACCGATTGCTCGCGGTCGTCGACGTAAACAGCGGCACGGGCGACAAGCGCCGAGGCGAGCTCCTGCTTGCCGGGCATGTCGGCACCGACGCAGGAGATATGCGTACCGGGGCGCACCCATGCATCGGGGATGATGGGCTTGGTCGCCGGCGTGATCGTCACGATGATGTCGGCCTCTGCCGCGGCGCCTTGGCCGTCGGCCGTCGCCTCGATGGAATAGGTGGATGCCTCGCGAGCATGCTCACAGGCGCCCAAGATATGAGCGACCTCGTCTCGCATGCGCTCGACGCGGGCCTCGGGCGCGGCATCGGAAACCGGCTCCCACACCTTGACCTCGCTCACTTTGGGACAGGCGGCGAGCACGCCCGCCACCATATAGGTGCTCATATGGCCGGCTCCCGCAACAAGCAGTTTGGACGCATCCGCCCGAGCCAGCCACTTGGCACCGAGCGCAGCGGCGGCACCGGTGCGAAGTCCAGTGACGGCGGAGGCATTAAGCAGCGCCAGCGGCTCGCCCGTCGCGTTGTCGCACAGCAGCGTGGTGCCAAAGATCTCGGGCAGCCCCTTTTTGGGATTCTGAGAGAACCAAGCAGTGAGCTTGAGACCGAAGAGGCCGCTTCCCGCCAACTCGCCCGAGCGGATATCCATATCGGCCATACCGGGCTTGAACTGCTCATATACCATCGGCCACGCAACACCCTTGCCCGTTGCCTTCTGGCGATATGCCTCCTCCACGGCAGCAATTGAATCCTCAATCGTCAGCACCTTGGAAACTTCCTCGGCCGAAAGCACCACCATCTGCCCCATCATCGCTCCTCTCAGCGAAAGCTTTACGTTGCTTCACTGTACGGTTTAGTAACGATGCCGCCAAGGATCATTTCTTGTTGGAATCTACAACGTTTTTCGATCTGATTTTTCACTCTATCAGCTGGTATTTGAACTATTTCGCGCATCAACGGCATACGGATGTGCGATTATCCTATTTATACCTGTACTTATTGTATTGATTTACAAGGTGATGTTGATGCTATACACCATCTCGGACTTCTCACGGGAATATGAGGGGTCGGTCCGTCTAATCGCCGGCAGCGATGGCGTCTCGCGTGCCGTCTCCGGCGTCGGGATCCTCGATTATGAACTCATGCCCGGCCTCAAGAACAAGTACCAGCGCGTCAACTTCAGCCCAGACGAGATCGTCCTCAGCACCTTCCTCTATGCGAAGGACGACCCATACCTCATCACTGAAGCCGTGAAATACCTCGTCGCCAAGGGGACGAGCGGTCTTATCATCAAAAACGTCCTGCACATCCCGATTCCCGACCAGGCCATCCGCTACGCCAACGCGCGGCACTACCCGGTCTTTCTCACGACCGACGACTCACTGTTCTTTGACAGCGTCATCTATGAGGTCAAACGGCATATCGAGCAGCTCGCGTCCATCGACTTCGCACAGCGCGAGATCGATGCCCTGAGGACAGATGTATCGCCCGAGTCCATCTGCCGACGCATCCGAGGCCTCAACCCGTCATTTCTGGACGAAGCGGTCGCCCTGTTCGCATCGTTTGCAGAGCCCCTCGACCCGCGTACGTTTTTGCAAATCGAACGTCTCTGTGCAAAATCGACCCTCGCCGGATGCCACAACATGCTGGCACCCTATGACGGAGGTCTGCTATTCGTAGCGACAAGCGACTCGGAGCAGACGCTCGATGTGGAGCGAATCGTGCAGGCGCTCACGGAGCTCATCGAGGCTAGCGGTATCGATGGCGGAGCGGTAGGGCTCGGCATCAGCGATGTTCTGTTTGGAGACGAGGCGGTGGCGCAGGCGATCTCGCAGGCGATTTACGCACAGCGCCTATCTTGTCAACGAGCCGAAGGTCCTGTGCGCTATGCGCAGCTCGGCATCCTGAGAACCGTGATGCCTTTTGCGGAAACCCCGGAGATGCAATCGTTCTCGGAGGCGATCCTCTCGCCGATACGCGAGCACGACAGCGAGCATGGCAGTGAGCTGGAATCCACGCTCGCCGCATTCATCGAGAACGACCGACGTATCGAGCAAACCGCCAAGCAGACTGGCCAGCACCCGAACACGATTCGATATCGCCTCGATAAGGTGACGGCTCTCACCGGACTGAGCTACAAATGCGCCCCGGAGATGGAGCAGCTGTCGCTCGCCTACGCCATCGAACGCGCTCGCTCGCTTCAGTAAGCCCACCCCGCCTTGAGGTTAGGAGCGGCGGGCGCGGAGCTTTTCGTAGCCTTCGGCAAAGAAGGCGACCGTGGCGGCGTCGGCCTCGGCGGCGTCCGTCTCGGTTGCGGGGACCACGCCGTGCTCGTCGCTCACTAGGAACAGCGCGCCCTTAAGCTGCGCGGGAATATCTACGCGCGTGACCGGGATGCCCTTGGTCTGGGCCAGCTGCTCAATGAGCGTCGCCGTGCCGCACAGGAACTCGTCCGCCGGCGCCACAAAGGCAAGCTCGCCATTGTTGACGGCGGCGAGCAGCTCGGGCGCCACGCCGGTTTCGTCGGCCTCGGAGCGAGCCTCGGCGGAGCGGGCACGCAGCGCCTTGGCCGACGTATCGGCGAGCGGCTCGTACTCCCCCACCGTCATGGCGGCATTGCCGTTGATGTCGATCACCAGCATGAGCACGCCGTCGTGCGCGGTGTAGTCGCCCTCGGCAAGCGACCACTCAACGTGCTGTTTGGCCCAGCTGAGCATGTTATGGGTAAGCGGCTCGCCCTGCACCAGGCGCTCGGATAGTGCGCGGATGTGGCGGTTGAGCATGGGCACCTTTTTGTTGGACATGCGCCAACGGCAGACAAGCGCGGGCTTGTCGAGCGTGAACTTCTCGACCGCCTCCTGATTGGCGCAAAAGTCCTCGTACGCACGCTGATCCTCGGCATTGCCAAACAGCTCGGCATCATCAATCTGGGGCATGGTCATACCTTTCGTGTTAGTCATTCCGTCCTCTTATACCAAAAAGACGGCCCTCCAAACGGAGCAGCCGCCTTTTGCGGAGATTATTTTGACGATATGGTCAGGCGACCGATCAGCTTAATGGGATAGAGCAACATCCCATTAAGGGTTTTCCAAGTGCCCGAGATTGCCCCGAAAGAGGAGCGCCGCGTACTAAATGTACGCAAGCGACGGTTTGAGGGGCAAGGTCGGGTGCTTGGGAAAGCCTCTAGTGCCTAAAATGCCTGGCCCCCGTGAAGACCATCGCAATACCATGCTCGTTGCAGGCCTGGATGCTCTCGTCGTCGCGCTTGGAGCCGCCGGGCTGAATGATGCAGGTCACGCCGTGCGCGGCAAGCACGTCGACGTTGTCGCGGAACGGGAAGAATGCGTCGCTTGCGCAGGCAAAGCCGCCCTTCTCCACGCCCTCGCGCTCGCAGAAGTCCTCGGCGCGCTCGCAGGCAAGCAGTGCAGAGTCAACGCGGTTGGGCTGACCCGGGCCCATGCCAATGCCGGCCTTGCCCTTGGAGACCAGGATGGCGTTGGACTTAACGCCCTTGCAGACCTTCCAGGCAAACTCGAGCTCGGCCATCTCGGCGTCGGTGGGCTTGCGGTCGGTGGGGAACGTAAAGGTCGCGGGGTCCTCGGTCACATGGTCGACTTCCTGCACCAGCATGCCGCCGTCGACGGAGCGCAGCTCCACCTGGGCGCCGTGGTCCACGCCGCCGGTAGCCAGCACGCGCAGGTTGGGGCGCTTGGCCATGCGCTCGAGCGCCTCGGCAGTGTAGCTCGGAGCGATGATGACCTCGACGAACTGCTTGTTCTGATCGGCAAAGTGCTCAACCAGCTCATAGGGAATCTCGCGGTTGCAGGCGATGATGCCGCCGAAGGCGCTCTTGGGATCGCAGGCGAAGGCGCGGTCGTAGGCGGCCGTGATGTCCTCGGCCACGGCGGAGCCGCAGGGGTTCTGATGCTTGAGGATCACGCAGGCAGGCTCGTCGAACTCGCGGACCAGGTTCCAAGCAGCGTCGGCATCCAGATAGTTGTTGTAGCTGAGCGGCTTGCCCTGGATCTGCTCGGAGCCAACGAGCGGGAACTGCGAGCTCGCGGTGTTCTCGCAGCCCTCGGCAAAGCGATAGACCGTGGCCTTCTGCTGAGGATTCTCGCCATAGCGCAGGTCGTCGACCTTCTCCAGCGAGATCTCGAGCTTGGCAGAAGTGTCCGCCACGTCGCTTGCCTGGGCGGCAAGCCAACGGGAGATAGCCGTGTCGTAGGCAGCGGTGGTCTGGTAGACCTTCACCTGCAGGCGACGACGGGTGGAAAGCGTGGTGCAGCCACCGGTCTCGTGCATCTCGGCCAGGACGGCATCATAGTCGGCCGGGTCGGAGATGACGGTAACGCTCGTGGCGTTCTTGGCGGCAGAGCGCAGCATGGAGGGACCGCCGATGTCGATGTGCTCGATGGCATCCGCGAAGGTGACCTCGGGGTTGGCGACGGTCTTCTCGAACTCGTACAGGTTGACGACGACCAGATCGATCAGCTTAATGCCGTGCTGAGCGGCCTCCTGCATGTGCTGCTCGGAATCGCGGCGGGCCAGCAGCGCGCCGTGAACCTTGGGATGCAGGGTCTTAACGCGGCCGTCCATCATCTCGGGATAGCCCGTGAACTCCTCGATGGGGGTTACGGGAACGCCCGCGTCCTCGATGGCACGAGCCGTGCCGCCCGTAGAGATGATCTCGACGCCAAAGTCATCGACCAGCGTCCGTGCGAAATCGACGACGCCCGTCTTATCGGTAACCGAAATCAACGCGCGTGCGATCTTCACATCAGATCCCATGCAGTCCTCCTGTCTGGTACGCCGCCGTGCTCTGTGAGTCGGTGATACGTCGATCTGCAGCGCTCGCGCAGCGGCATTGAAAATACTGATTCAATGTAGCGCATCGAGCGCATCGATGCACCCCGCAACGGGCGCATATGCAGAAAAAGTTTGTGAGCGGAGGAGATGGGCACGGCACCGGGCACGGTGAGTTCATGGAACACAGGGGCACCATAATTAGATGCCAATAGCGTGGTAGAACTGTGCTCGATATGCATCCGCAAAAGAAAGAGGCACCATGGTCTCGCGGGTTCTCTACCGACCGTTTGATACCGAAGACTTCGACGCCATCGCGCTGATTCTGCAGCAGCTTTGGCATAACAATTCGGATAACGATGAGTACAACCGCCTTGAGGCCGCGTGCGACCTCGCCTATTGCCTTTCGTCATCGACGTTTTCGCAGGTTGCCGTAATCGACGGTCAGGCGCGCGGCATTGCGCTCGCGCGTGCGGGACAGAGCTCCGGCGCCACCGTCAAGGAACATTGGATGGATACCGAACGCGCGCTGCTATCGCAGATGCGTGAGCTAGAGCCCGATGCCTGCGCCGAGTATCTCTCGTTTGTGCGCGCAACCATCCGAACCAACAACCGCCTGCTCGAGAGCAGCCCATTGCCACACGACAACGAGGTCACGCTGCTTGCCGTTGATCGCGATGTCCACGGACTGGGCGTTGGCTCGGTTTTGCTCGATGCCGCGGTCTCGTACCTGTCCTCGCGCGGGGCGACGAGGGCGCACCTGTACACCGACTCCAACTGCTCGTGGAAGTTCTATGAGCTGCACGGCTTTAAGCGCGCGGCCACGCACCGCGCCAACCGCGAAGAGCGCCGTCACGACATGCCGCGCGAAAGCTTCCTCTACGAACTCGACCTAACAGCCTAGGCCCAGCAGCCATACCTAGTCATTTAGGACTGTCCCCAGTGACTAGTCGTTGGGGACAGTCCTCGTAGGTAACGCATAAAAATGGGATGGGCTTTCCCCGACGGCTGTCGAGAAAAGCCCATCCCATAATTTAGGACCGTTAGAACGTTCCGCCGCCGCCTCCGCCGACGCCGCCGCCTCCGCCTCCGCCGCCCGAGAAGCCGCCACCACCGCCGCTCGAGCTATCGGAACTCGAAGCCAGCTCACGGATGCTCTCGTGATACACGTCATCGAATGAATCGAGCGGGGACTGGTTTCCGTAGTGATGGTAGTACCACCAGTAGCAGGGGTAATTGTCGTAGAAACCGTCGGCCTCGCGCACCTCGGGAGGAACAGCCTCGGCAAGCTGACGCAGAACTTCCTTCGAAACGCCCAGCGCCGCACCCATCACCAGAAGTTTATTCCACAGAACCAGATCGCCGGGGACGGCTTCCTTTAGACGCGTGAAATCCTCGAGCCAATGCTTAAGCGCCTTGCAGCGAGCCGCCACCTCGGCACCCTCCGGCGTAAAGCGGCGGAACGTAAGGCCCACGCCAATACCCACCAGCACAATCGGCACCGAGATAACCGCGGCGATAATGTTCGCCTGCGCGCCGTCGGTAAAGAAGATGGATCCCGCGGGAACACAGGCGATCAGAATACCGAGAACCAGGCAAAACACCATTGCGACAATGCCGTCCGAGGCAACGTACTCGCTATCGGCCAGCTTGCCCTTAACGGTGTTCTGATAGTCCTCGAGCTTGTCGCCCACGGGCGTAGCGTGCTGCTTGACGTAGTGCTGCAGCTCGTCAAACGTGCGCGAGCGATCGCCGTTCTCGTTGGGCTTAGCACCGGCAAAGAAGACCTTGAGCACCATGCGGTCAATACCCTTGGCCGACTTCCAGCCCGCATCACTCACCGTCACGCGATACGTCTGCTCTTCTTTTTCACGCCCCAACAGACCTTTCTTGGCCTTGGTCACGGTCGCCTGCTCCAGCTTGATCACACGGTCGTCGGTGAGCTTCATGAGCGTGGCGATATATGCCTGATCGGGCACCTCGTTCCAGCTCATGAGGGCCGAAAGCACGGCGGGATGGTCGGCCGAAGGCACATCGCGGAAATATTCGTCCTGGAAAAGCGGCTTGGGCTTGCGGCGGCGCAACTTGAGCACAACGATTGTGCCGGTAAAGGCCACCGCCGCGACAACACTTAGCACGGCAAGTACATTGGCAATCATGCGAGCGTGAGCGCGGCGGGCGTTAGCTTCGTCGGCCCATTCCTTCTCTTCGCTCAGGATCGTTGACATGCGCTCTTCGCCCGAGGCGGCAAGCTGCGGCACCCAGTCGCTGGGGAAGGCGATGCGCGCCTCGGCGAATTCGCCCTGATGCACGCAGGGAATGGTATAGGTGACCATGGGTTCGTCCGCATCGAGCGATACGTCGCCCGTCAGCGGGCCGTGGCCCCATGCGCGGAAGTTATCGCCCTTGACGGCCGCCGTCCCGGCGGCGGCATTTGCGAAGTACACTTCCATCTCGACATCGTCGGAATCCGCGGACCAGCCGTCACCCACGAACTTCCAGTAGAGCTCGGCGGTATCGGCCCAGTTCATGACCGCACCGGTCATGGTATAGCTCACGAAATAGGTCGCGCTGTCGCCGCTCTCGTGAGGGCTGAATACCTTAATCTTTACGCCGTCACCAGTCTGCTCGACCGTGTAGACGCCAGAGTCACCCTTGTTCGCGCTATCGACTTTGTTGAACGCGGTGTCCTCCTCCTCGACGCTCAGCACATCGACACCCGCCGTACCGCCCTGCTGGTTGGTGCCCGTATTGATCTCCCAAAACACGCCGTTGATGTCGTCATCGAAATCAAACTGGCGCCCCTCGACAACGGTCAGCGAACCGTCGGCCTCGACCGTGGCGCCGATATAGGTTTGGGTCATGGAGTAGCCGTCGGCGTGCGCGGCGACAGGCAGCAGCAACAACGCGAGCGCGACGAGCACGCAGACGGAAGCGAATCGCGCAAACAGGCAGCGCTGCCGACAAGTATTGGCAACGGGGGCGTTCATAGGCACATCCTTTGTCTGTAAAACCAACATCGCCATTGTCCCACGTTTGCGGGCACACATGACGAACATCTAGGCGACCGGAGTGCCAAACGAGATGAAAGTCACGCCCGCACCCCGACACTTGGAAAATGATCTATTGGGGACGGAGGAAAACGGATCATTGGGTTGAACCGACAGACAGCAACAAATTTGTTGTTTAGGACGCTCTTTGGCCGAATCCCGCGCCAACAATAGATACCACTTCACAGCTCCGTCACAGGTGTAGCGGCTTTGTGTGGGCTCGGCATGCGCTGATTGAGCCACCAGTCGAGGGGCATAAAGCAGTTGAGCGAAAACGGTTTGCCCCTTTGCCGTTCGCTCGAGGATTATGTCCCCCTTTTCCGCGGAAACCCCGGCAGTTGCGAAGAGCTGCCGGGGTTTCTGTTGTCTAAGGTGCCAAGTTGACGGACAGGGATCAAAGCACCGAGTCTGCAGCCCGCCATACGCAATGCGGGGCCTCGACAACTTGCGGACCACAGTGACGCCTCCCCATCGCACCCCGCGCTATACTCGTCCGCATGGATATCAAAGCACGCAACATAGCAACGCCCGCCGCGGATGCGCCAACGACGCAGCCCGCCTCCGTTCCCGCACCCGTCGTGGGGCGCTTTGCCCCGTCGCCATCGGGCCGCATGCACCTGGGCAACGTGTTCAGCTGCCTGTGCGCGTGGCTTTCGGCCCGCAGCCAGGGCGGCAGCATCGTGTTGCGCATCGAGGACCTGGACGATCGCTGCAAGCGCCCGGAACTTGCCGCTCAACTGATTGACGACCTAGCCTGGCTGGGACTCGAGTGGGACGAAGGCCCCTACTACCAGCACGATCGTCTGGACCTGTACAAGAGCGCCTTGCACCAGCTGCAGGGCGCTGGCCTCACCTACCCCTGCTTTTGCACGCGCGCCGAGCTCCACACCGCAAGCGCGCCGCACGCCAGCGACGGCACGCCCATCTACCGCGGCGCCTGCCGAGACCTTTCTGCCGAAGAGGTCGCCCGCCGCAGTGCCCTGCGCGCCCCGGCCACGCGCCTGCGCGTGCCCGCCGTCGACGACCTCGCAGACGATGTGATCGAATTCGTGGACCGCACGTATGGTGCTCAATGCGAAGCACTCGCCACCGAATGCGGCGACTTTTTGGTGCGCCGCAGCGACGGCGTGTTTGCCTACCAGCTGGCCGTGGTGGTCGACGACGCCGCCATGGGTGTTACCGAGGTCGTGCGCGGATGCGACCTGCTGGGCTCCACGCCGCGCCAAATCTACCTGCAGCATCTGCTGGGACTTCCCACGCCGCACTACGCGCACATTCCGCTGCTCATGTCGCCGGACGGCCGCCGCCTTTCCAAGCGCGATCGCGATCTGGACCTGGGCGAGCTCCGCGCCCGCTTTGGCACACCCGAGGCATTGCTGGGCTGGCTCGCCGGGCAAACGGGCATCGCACCGGACACCACACCGCGCTCTGCCAAGCAGCTGGTCGAACACTTTAGCTGGGACGTCATCCGTGCGCATCGCGAGAACATCACTGTAACTGCCGAGTAGCCAAACGCCTCGCCCCTACGCAACATCCCAGGGCTGGAGTTCGTCGCCCAGGCGAACGATGCAGTCGTAGAGCACGGTGTGGCGCTCGGCCGGGTTGGCGTCGCGATGAAAATGGCCGTAGTACCAGCGCTTGAAGTCCAAGCGATCTTCCAGTTCATCGAAAAATGCCGTAAGCCGATCAATGGCGGGGCAATTCCAGCCGGGTGCCGGATAGAGCGTGGGCGAAAGCATGCGCGTAGAGCAGGTGTGGGTGATTACGTAGTCGACCTTCCAGCCCACGCTGTCGAGCTTTGCCCGCGCCTCCTCAAAGTTGCGCTCATCCGGCAGCTCCTGCGGCCACCAGCTGGAATACGGGATGCGGTATTCCTTATCCACGCTCGTGGCGCCGCCCATGGTAAAAATCGTTGAGCCGTCGAGCTCAAAAACCTCGCCACGCGTCAGGCGGCGTATGGGAGAGGTATCCGACAGGCGCTGCGTCAGCCCACAGTGCCACAGCTCCATGGGTCGCTCCGCCCAATGGTCGAAGCGCTCGTGGTTACCGTCGATGAACAGCACGGTATAGGGGCGCGACTCCAGCCAGGCGATATCGGCGCACTCCTCGGCAGAGAAATCCCAGGGAAAGCCAAAGTCGCCCGCAACAATCAGATAGTCGTCGCTCGTCAGGCTATCCCCAAGCTCCCAGTCGCGCAGCTTTTGCATGTCGACGCCGCCGTGAATATCGCCCGTCACATAGACCGTCATCGGATCACCACTTCCTTGCAAGTCGCTAGCCCACATTTTGCACGATCACCGAGCTAACCGTTCCAGCCCTCCCATCCCTTAGGGCTTACCCCTCGCTCTTCCATCCAAACGGGTCAAGCACCCAAAAAACCAGATCGAGCACGCCGCCGGTCATCATGGCACCGGCAAGGGCCATGCAAACATGCAGAAAGCTGGCACTTCGGAGCACGTCGAATGGCCCCAGAACGGCCAGCAGCGCGACCGCTGCGCCGGCAAGGCACAGCGCGAGGCACGGTCCCGCGTCCTTGACGCACTTCTTTGCGAGATGCTTGGTGTTGTCACTCATCAAAAT
>CAUDAE010000004.1 GCA_958447445.1 uncultured Collinsella sp. | reverse complement strand
GAAATCAACCAAACTGAACTAGGTTCAGTTGACATGGTTAAAAACGAGGGGCGACGCTTTTGCGTCACCCCTCGTCCCGGCCGGTTGCTTTAGTTGTACACACGGTAGTTACACTTGAACTGGGTTATGTGTCCATAGTTGGAGCGGTACCAACCCGACGTATAGCTGATTGCCTCTGCGCCTAGATAGTCGTAGCCCTTGTTGTAGCGAAGCTGACGGTAGGTCGTGTCGTACTCTGCTACGTAAAACGTGTCTCCAGAGAAGGCTTTGTACCGGTCCTTAACCGTCGAAGCCATGTACGCGGGTTCGACATCGCCTTTCTCCCCGTTGAGCGCATAGACGGGTGCCGCGATTCCGCATAAAGCCGTTGCCACGAGGATGGCGTAGACAGCCATGCGCGACGCATTGGACTTCAGCTGTTCAAATAGTTTCATGTCATTCACCTCGCTCGTATGTATCGAGGTATTCCTGCTTGAGCGTCTGCGAGGACGACTCGATCTTTTCCACGAGCGTGCCGGCCTCAATGAAGTAGAACGAGTTGGTGAGGTCTGCCAGGTCGTCGAGCAGGTGGCTTGAAATGAGCACGCTGCGTCCCCGCGCCACCTCGCTGCGCATCGCGTCGCAGGAGGTTTTCCGCTTTCCCGGATCGAGGCCGTTCAGCGGTTCATCGAGGATGAGGTACGGGCAATCGGTCGATATCGCCATGGCAAGCTTTACCTGCTGCTTCATTCCTGTCGAGAGTTTACGGGTCGGCTTGTCGAGATATGGGGAGATTCCGAGGGAGTCGCAGAGCGAGTCGATGTCGGTGGCCGATTTCCACGCCTCCCTAACGAAAGCAAGGTGCTCGATGGCCGATAGCGTGGGGTAAAGATCCGCGCTGCCCGAAGAGCTCAGGTAGACGAGTTCTGCAAATTCGGCTGATCGACGTTGGCAGATTCCGTCTGCCGCCAGGCTTCCTGAGCGGATGCGGGTGGGAAATTGGCCCGACAGCGCTTCAAGAAGGGTGGTTTTCCCCGAGCCGTTGGGAGCAACGAGGCCCGCCGCCGTTCCCGGGCTCAGGAAAAGCGACCCGATTGAAAGTATCGTCGTGCTTCCGTATCCCACGCTCGCGTCCAGAAGCTCGAGCCCATGGTGCTTTTTCGCGGGTCCAGGCTGTTTGGGGGAACGTGTCGCAACGGCGCCGACCGTAAAAAAGACCGCGACGTATGCCAGGGCCACGGCAAGCATCGATGCGCTGCCTGAACCGGAGCCAATGAATTCTGTCGGGAAGCATCCTACGTAACCCGTTGCCTCGATAGGCGAGAATACGGCCAGCGGCAGGAGATCGAGCGCGGCATTATGCCCTAGTGCCGAATCGGACAGTAACGGGAATGCCGGGGCCGCGACAAGCAGCGCGGAGGTAAGGGGGCCCGCGAGGACGCGCCTCGTTGCGGTCGATAGGACGGCGGAGCAAACGGATATTAAGGTTCCGCCCGCAAGAAGCGCGATAAGCAGGGCTGTGAAGACGTTTCCCGCGGTCGTGGTGGTAAGCGCGCCGTCATGGAAGAAGGCGATCGGGTACCCAATTTGCCCGAAGCCGTTTAGGGCCAAGGCGTAAATGCCCCCGGGTGCGAGGCCGGCGAGGAGCATCGCGGTCCCCGCGGCGATTATCGAAAACACGATCTGGATAAGGCGCCGGAATTTGGGCACGGGCGCCTTCGCCGCCAGGGTCCCGGGCCTTGTGGCGCCGAGCACGAGTATCGACGAGAGAAGGAAGGGGATGAAGGGAAGGAAAGACGGCGCCGTGGCAATGGCGTAAGGCAGGAAGGAAAGGAATGGCAGGTCGTTTGCGGAGGCCGGGATATCCGTGATGCCGGAGCTGCTCAGGGCACGGCAATATGCGAGCGCCGCGTCATTGGTCTCTCGGTCTCCCACGATGGACCCGGATTGGAAGCCTTCGCCCATGAGCGCGTAGTAGCTCTCGGCAGAATCGAGAAAGGCGGCGTCGGTTTGGGCGGCAAGGGCGGCGTTCGCGTATCTTGCAAGCTCCGCGTCGACTTGCTGCTCTGGCGATAGGTCTATGCCGTTGGCTTGGGGTACGCGCGTATTGAATGCGTCGACAAAGCTCTGCATGCCCTGCTTCATAAAGAAGGGGCCGTAAATGGGTGAATTGAACGCAATGGGGATGGAGAAGGCTGCAGCGAGAACGAGCGTAGAGATCCATACGGCCTTGTCTCTTAGGATTAGTTTGAGAAGAAGTCGACAGTACATTTAGAAGCACCTACGTTCCTCAAAGAATTGTTAGATTAAAAGTAACAGACCGGATGAAGATACGTGCGACGGGGGCGAGGCGAATGGCTGAGCGGTATCGATATGCGGGTTCAACGGTATCACATTGGCCACATAGATTTTTAACTTGCATTTCTACCCGCCCTTTTCGTAGAGTCGCCGATACGTGCTTAGCGCACCCTCGGCGCGTCCGGCAGGCTTTGCGAAATGGGATCCAGGAGACTTCGGCGCAGCATCATCTTGCGGAATGCTTCTAATGAGCCTCCCATCCTTCAAAAACAGAATCTCATCGCACAGCCTATCGACCGAATCCAAGATGTGGGATGACATGATGATGCACGTACCAGAATCGGCCAGCTTCCTGAGAATCTCGGAATGCAAGTCCACCCTGCTGGGGTCGAGCGCGTTCATGGGCTCATCTAATAGAAGGTACCGCGCGCCCGTCGCATACGCAATCGCCAGGGTAAGCTGCTGCTTCATGCCCTGGCTCAGAGTGCGGATCCTCATCTTCGCGAACTCGCCTATCTGCGTTTGTTCCACTATCTCTTCGATATCGCGAGCATGCGGCCACATATCGCAAACCATCTTGAGGTGATCTTCCGCACGCAATCCGGGATACAGCAGCGTCCCCTCACCAGGTGCATAGAAGATCATAGAACGGACCTCTCTCGCACCCGTACCCTGCACCTCATCCAGAACGATGCTCCCGTCCACGCGAGGACCCGGCAAACCTGCCATCGCACGCAGCAACGTCGTCTTTCCATGCCCGTTCGGAGCGACGAGACCGTAGACCGTACCCGGGGCAAACTCAGCGTTCACCGAATCTACGAGCACCTTCTTTCCATAAGAGATCGTCAGCGTTTGAAGGTCAATCATCGAGATCATCCCCTTTCGATCTTTGGAACACTCAGGCGCACCATCAACGGAGATACGGCGCCCAAGACCACCAGCAGAGCGCCCGATGCGCCGACGACCTCTCCAAAAGGCATCGCGTTCGTCCCTCGCCCAAGGAACCCAATCGTCCCCACCTGGGAAGCGGGATCAAACGAGGCGAATGGAGCCAGCAGCGCGACGCCCATGCCCACGCTTTCAACATGAGCGCTCAACGAACCCAACACCAAGAGAACCGCGCAAACCATTCCGGTGACAACGGGGTTGCGGCTAATCGCTGCTGTCAACGCAGCGACGACGGAAATCACGCCGTATGCCATGACCAGCAACGGAATACTGCACAACACCGCCTCCCCCACCATGGACGTTGTCGAAGCTCCCGCCCGAATGAGAGCGACGGGATACTCCGATCCACCCGCACCGTTCTTAATCACGGACACAACGACAGCGGGAACCATCGACACCAAAAGCAGCACCAAGCCAAGCAGGAGAGCCAGCGCAACAGCCGTCAGAAAACGCACATGCGCTGTTGCGGGGATCTGGAGAACCAGAAGGGAACGACACTGCAGGTGGGTGCACGCGAGCGATGTGACAACCACGGGCAACAGCAAAAATAAGGAGGGAAGCGCTGCCTGGAGATACGAAAGGAGGATTAATGGGGGCATCTTCGTACTTAACTCGTAAACCTTGGGGTCCGACAAGCTCGCGATCGACTCAAGCAGAAGGGCGCGCGCCTCCGCACGAGAAGGAGTCTCCGGCTCGATTCCGATCGATTGCAGGAGAGTCGCATCTGCCGCGCCCAGCTCACCTCGAGCGCGCTCGTACGTCGCAAGGCTTCGAAACCCCTCCGCAGGCATAGGCGCGTACACGAAACCCGAAAGAGCATCCCGCATGTCTTCCAGGGCCGCTTTGCCCTCGACGTCCATATTCGCAGCGTTCTGCTCTAGATACCGATCTACTGAACGGAGCTCCCCATCCCTATACCGAACAGCGGAAACGTTATCAGCGTCAGGAAACATCTCGACCAGAGCCGGGGCCAGCATCGTCGTCGACATTGCAATCGCGCATACGGCGAGGGTAGGAGAACGCAGGAGCAGTTTCCCCATCGTTCTTACGTATGCAACGGCGGAGGCACAAGCGCTCGAACGAGTTGCCGTTCTCGATGCAGTGAAGGAACCTCTCTCAAGACAAATCGGGGATATCGGGCACGCGCAGCCGCTCTTTCCAGCAACGCAAAGCAGGCTAATTGCCAGCACCTCGATCCCGATTGCGCATACGAGGGCAATCGCGCCACGCTCGAAGCAAAGTCCAGGCAGATTCACTATCTGCGTTGTCGGGTACGGGCTATAGGCGCCGACGGTCAACTCAGTGTTCGCATACGTAAGGGGATTCAACAGGGCGAACTCACGTAAAGCGATGGATCTTCCGTAATACCCGGGAACCATCGTCACCCCCATCAGGGCACATACGAACACGATTCCAAGCGTAGGGTTATTGGCAATCTTCACGGCAAGGTGAACGACAAGCGAGATGAACGCTGCCACCAAGAATTGCAAGATGGCCGTCTGCGCGAACACCAGCCAAGCCGGTTTGATAACCGGAGTCGCATATTGAATGTAGCCTATCGGATAGAACGGCGAGCCCGGGCCATTCTTCACAAGCGCGGCGATTATCCCTGGAAGATTGATGGCGAGGACGGCAAGCATTGCAAAAACACTCGCCCATACGCTCGATGCAACAAGTCTACCCAGCTCGCCCATCGGTGCCTGGATGATGAGCTTTTCACGTTTGTTAAGACGCGCGGCAAGGAACGAGACGGCAACGGCCGTTGCGACCCATAGCAAGTACTCCTTCGATCCGTCATAATAGGTGTACTCTCCATCCGATATCTGCAGAAACGGAAGTAGGGGAGAGAGCGGTGCCAAGATAAGACGTCCCGCGGCAAGAGGGTGCAGAAGCGCGGGCATGCTTGATGAAGAGGTATAGACACCGTCCTCCCCCGCATTCACAAGCGCATCCGCATAGGATGCTGACAATTCCTGCTCAACACGGGTTATTCCCGACTCGAGGTATTCGACCCGTCCGTCGATGCCAGCCGCGCTCCTGAAGACGGGCAGAGCACAAAGAACCATCAACGCAACAACGACAACACAGAGCGACCTGGAGGAGAGAAGCGACCTAAAGATCGCCTTCGAGATTTTGAGCATATTCATCGCCAACCTTAACCTCATCCAGTCGGAACAGAGGGGCCGAACAAAATGCTCGGCCCTTATTACTTGCCGGCAAAGTCAATTTAACATAAACTGTTAAAAAGTAACCTGAGTCTTTTAAATTCTTCGGAGGTTATTATGAGTTCCGACAATCGCACTCCCCGGCTTCATTCCTTCCGCATCGCATGTGCGATAGCCTCTGCGACCCTTTGCGCCACCGCCATCGCACAAGTGGCGTTCTCCTTAAAGCCAGCAATCGAAGTGCTCGACAACCCTGTAATTGCAGACTCCCCCGCGTATCCAGCCCTTGCGATCTCGACATTGGTCCCTGCCGTCATCGGTATCGCTACGACCATCCTCAGCGCCGTTCTCGTGTGGACGATCAAGAGCGGAGACCCCTTCAAGAAAGGGTCTGCGACATGCTTGAAGGTGCTCGGCATTCTCTTCGTTGTTCAAGCTGCCACCAGCCTCTACGCCGGCTCACCCAAACCCTCCGTTTCGATGTTTGGCGGCGAGGGGGCCGTCGGCGCCCAAGAGATCGCTTCATCATTCGATTGGACCTCTCTGGTTCTCGGCATCGTCCTGTTCATGCTTTCCCAGCTCTTCTTGTACGCCCGAGAGCTGTACCTCGACTCCGACGAGATTGCGTAAGGAAACGCCATGCCCGTAATTGTTCGCCTCGACAAGATCATGGCCGAGCGAAAGATTTCCTCGAACGAACTTGCCGAAAGGATTGGAACCACGCCCGTGAACCTGTCCCGTATTAAAAAAGGGCATATTCGCGGCATTCGCTTCAACACGCTCGAGCAGCTATGCCTCGCCCTTCGTTGCCAACCCGGAGACCTTCTCGAAGTCATGAGCGAAGAGGATGCCCGAAAGGAGTTCGGACTCGATTGGTCCGCCGAGGATTAGAGGGCGGTCGTACTCGCCCTGCACACGGGGATGCGAATCGGCGAGGTCTGCGGCCTTCGGTGGTGCGATGTGGATTTCGAGACGGGCCTGATCTCGATCAGACACTCGGTGGCGTACGCGAAGGGAATGGGTTCGTTCATCAAGGACACCAAGACCCATGACGCCAGGGGTATCCCCATCGACCCGGTCGGCCTACTCCCCTTCCTGAAGGAGACCCACGAGATCGACTGCGGAAAGCTGCGCTTGCGCGGCCTTACCGGGGCGGTCGAGATCGGGGACTGCTACATCCTGTCGGAGCCGGGCGCGACCTTCGCGACGACAAGCTATATCCGCAGGGCGTTCAAGACGTTCTCGGAGACCAACGGCCTCATGGGCACCAACGACGAGCTGATCACGTTCCACGGCCTTCGCCACACGTTCGCAACGCAGTGGATCCGCCAAGGCGGCGATATCAAGGCGCTCCAATCGATCCTCGGCCACAAGGACGCCATGGCGACGCTCAACGTCTACGCCGACATCGAGCCCATCTCCAAAATCCATAACATGCTGCGCGCCACGCCGTGCCTTTGGCGCGGGCACCTCGGGCCGAGGGTCGATCCGGGTCCCATGTTCCAACAGAGGATCCAGGAGTCCATCGAGACGCTCCAGGCGTTCGGCTACGGCATCACCGAGCCGGACGACCGAAATATCGCCATACGCGACGTGAAGATGAACAGTTGGCTCTAGCTCACCGAGTACGCGGCAGTGCTGGGCCCATCCCAACTGAGGTCACGGTGGTCCGATAGGGGCGCCGCCCGCGGCATGCGCCGCGGAGCGGTATCCCCTACCGAAGGGCGGGGATGCCCTCCGCTTCCAGTTCGGAATCAGCCGTCGGAGGCGTTCGGCTGACTGCGGGAACGGCCTGTCCGCTCAATGTGTTCGGCTGAGATCGGAAATCAACCCAACACGAGCCGGACACGCGCCAGACGGCTCTTCCCCGTACGGCCTTCCCCCTTACGCTCATGTTGCAGGCATGTAACGCCGCAGCGAGCGCGCCTTTTTTGCGCCAGACAGGTACAATGATGAACACTGTACCGTAGCGGAGCGCCCCGCGCGCGCCGCAATCACGCGAAAGGGTTTCCCATGGCCGAGATCTCGTCCTCCCGTATCGTCATCACCGTCCTTGGCAAGAACCGCCCCGGTATCGTCGCCGGCGTCACCCGTGTTCTGGGCGAGGCCAACGTCGACATCCGCGACATTACGCAGTCCATTATCGAGGACATCTTTACCATGACCATGCTGGCCGACACCGCCGAGTCCAAGCTCGACTTCGCCGAGCTGCAGAAGGCTCTAGCCGAGGCTGGCGAGCTTTCGGGCGTCAACGTGTCCATCCAGCGCGAGGACGTCTTTAACTTTATGTACCGCCTGTAGCGAACAAGCCGCTCGGGGCAGCTTGACGTCATATCGTCCAAGCGCGCAGCCCCAAAGCGAACCGGAGAGGAGCGCGCATGGCCTACGACGCCAAGAAAATCTACTATCGCTTCGACGACCACCTGAGCCGCCTGGTTCTGGATTACGAGGCGAGCCGTCAGATTTCGCCCGAAAGCGAAAACCTCTACCACGGCCTGCCGACCGCCCCGTACGACGAGGGCCTTTTCGTAGAGCACAACGTCAAGCGCGGCCTGCGCAACGCCGACGGCTCGGGCGTGGTCGCGGGCCTTACCCGCATCTCGGACGTGCACGGCTACAACAAGGTCGACGGCAAAGTCGTGCCCGACCAGGGCAAGCTTACGCTGCGCGGCTACAGCATCGAGGACCTGGTCAACAACGCCCAGGCCGAGAATCGCTATGGCTACGAAGAGGTCGCCTACCTGCTCATCACGGGCTCGCTGCCCAACAAAGAGGAGCTCGACGGTTTTTGCGGACGTCTGGGCGCTTTTAGGCACCTGAGCGACGAGTACGTCAAAGAGTTCCCCATGACCACGGTGTCGTCGAGCATCATGAATGTGCTTCAGCGCGCCGTGCTGCTGCTCTACGCCTTCGACGCCGAGCCCGACGCCATTACACCCGAGCACGAAATCGACGTCGCCATCTCCATGCTCGCCCGTCTCCCCCGCATCGCCGCCTTCGCGCATATGGCCTCGGTCGCCAAGCGCCGCGGCTCCGAGGTTCATGTACCGCACCCCACACCCGGCCTCTCCACCGCCGAGACCATCCTGCAGGTGTTGCGCGGCGGCATGGCATTCACCCGCGACGAAGCCATGCTGCTCGACGTGATGCTCATGCTGCATGCCGAGCACGGCGGCGGCAACAACTCCACGTTTGCCTGCCGCGTGCTGTCCTCCTCGGCCACCGACCCGTATTCCGCCTACGCCGCGGCCATCGGCTCGCTCAAGGGTCCGCGCCACGGCGGCGCCAACGCCAAGGTCGTGTCCATGCACGAGGACATCCGTGCGCATGTCTCCAATTGGGAGGACGAGGACGAGGTCGCAGCCTACCTGGGCAAGATCCTCGACAAGCAGGCCTTCGACGGCACGGGTCTCATCTACGGTATGGGCCACGCCGTCTACACGCTGAGCGACCCGCGCGCCGAGGTGTGCCGCCGATACGCGCGCACGCTTGCCGCCAAGAAGGACCTGGGCGATGAGTTCGCGCTCATCGAGCGCATCGAGCGCCTGGCACCGCAGGTGATGCGCGACCACGGCATGACCAAGCCTATCTGCGCCAACATCGACCTGTACACGGGCTTTATCTACAAGATGCTCGGTGTACCCGAGACGCTTTTTACGCCGCTATTCGCCGTCGCCCGCATGGCCGGCTGGTCGGCACACCGCATGGAAGAGCTCTTCTGCGCGCACCGTATTATTCGCCCCGCCTACCGCCCGGTTATCGAGCCGCTGGAGTACAAGCCACTCGCCGACCGATAGGACGCGGACCGTTATAGATCTTGAGCGTGGCCAGGGACCCAAGCCCTTGGCCACGCTTTTTTGCCAGTAGAAAGGGCTGCATCAAATGATTGTGTTTTCCGATATGGACGGAACGCTGCTGACGAGCGATAAGCAGATGAGCGACGCCACTTGGGCAATGCTCGACGAGCTCGCACATCGTAGCATCGAGTTTGTTCCCTGCACGGGGCGTCCGCTGTCGGGCATCTTTGAGCCCATTCTCGCCCATCCCGCCGTGCACTACGCGGTCTGTGCCAACGGCGTCAGCGTCTGGCAGCTCGACGAGGATACGCCCACCGATGCCTCGCGCGCCACGTGCATCTTGAGCCGTCCGCTCGACCGTGGCATTGCCCACCGCATCCATCGCATTGCCGCCGGCCACGATGTGACCTTCGATATCTTCGCGGATGGGCAGTGCTTCCTCCCCCGCTCGTTATACGGGCGTCTGGATGAGTTCTGTGGCGGCGACCCCCACATCGCGGCTTCGCTCAAGCGCACACGAACGCCGATCGACATGGATATCGACAGCAAAATCGACGAGGTCGAGACGCTCGAACGCATCGCTATGTACTGGCACGACCCCGCCGATCGCGACGCCATCGCGGCGGCGCTCGACAAGCTCGGAGGCATTGAGGTCACGCGTTCGTACGCCATGAATATCGAGGTTATGGGCGAAGGCGCCACCAAGGGAACGGCCCTCACGTGGCTATGCGAGCACCTGGGTGAGCGTCTCGCCGACGCCTGGGCGTTCGGCGACAACATCAACGACATTCCCATGCTGCAGGCAGCGGGCCACGGCATGGCCATGATCAACGCCGAGCCCGAGGATCGCGAGGCCGCCGACGCCATCACCGAATACGACAACGACCACGACGGCGTCGCCCGCACCATCATGGCCGCCCTCGCCTAGCAGCATCAACCCGGCAGGGTAGCTAAAATAGCCCCGTCCCAAATTAGCTACCCTGGTCACAGTAGTCGTTGGGGACACTCTTCGCGAAAAAGCTGCAAGGACTGTCCCCCACTGCCGGCAGAAAGGGAACATCCCCATCTGCCGGATTAGGCGAGGCTCTCCAGAACACGGCGGAGTTCCTGCTGGACAGCGTGGTCGCGGTTGCAGCCTACGACGCGATCGGCAACCGCTTTGAGCGCGGGGCGCGCGTTTTCCATCGCGCAGCCCGTGCCGACAAAGCGAATGATCTCGTAGTCGTTCATCGAGTCGCCAAACGCCATGATCTCGTCGCGTCCAATGCCGTAATGCTCCGCGAGCTGTGCGATGCCCGAGGCCTTCGACACACCGGGCTGCATGGCATCGATCCACGCGTTGCCCGAAGGTGCAAAAGTAAAGAGCTGGCCAAGTTCACGCTGTAGCACGTAGGCGCTGTCCATAACGACACCGTCATCGCAAAAGATACTCGCCTTGATGATATTTACGCTGGGATCGGGCAGCTCCCAAATACGCTCGGCATTGGGAAGGTCCTTATCGACCTCACGCACGAACTTGCACTCGTCATCGAGCAGGAAGGACTTGGTTCGGTCAAAAAGCGCAAGATGCAGATTGGGAAACGTCGCGACAGCCTGGGCGAGCCTTCGAATCGCCAGGTGCGAATACACCTCACGGTCTACCATTTTGCCGTCGGCGTAGACCTGGGCACCGTTAGCGGCGACAAAGTCCATCTTGTCGCGAACGGGCGCAAAGAACTCGCACAGGCGATCGTAGCGACGACCTGACGATGCGGCGAAATGCACGCCATGCTCGTGTAGCGCCAGAATCAGTTCGTAGGTCTCGGGAGGCACCTGGCTGTTTTCGTCAAGCAACGTGCCGTCCATATCGGATGCAATCAGTTTAAACATAGAAAAGCTCCCTTCGGGCTTGTTGGAATCGAACGTGTATCCAATTCCAACGTACCCAAAGGGAGCTCAGGTAAGACTCCGCGGGCGCAAACGTTACAAGGACCTGGCAAATAGCTCACGCGCGCCAGGGGTCCCACATTCGCAGCGCCAGGCAACACGTCAAAGAGTGTCCCCAATGACTAGCCGTTTAAGAACGTCCCCGATGACTAGTCGGCGTAGGTGAAGGTCGTGACGTCGAACATGCCCTCGGGGCGGATGCGGAGCGTCGGGATAACCGGCAGGGGCAGGAAGATGATGCCCATGATGGGGTCGAGCGGCGGCTCAATACCCATAGCGCGTGCCTTGACCATAAAGTCGTCGTGCTGCGCGGCAACGTCCTCGGCCGTGCCTTCGCTCATCAGACCGCCGAGCGCCAGCGGAATGCGCGCCACGACCTCGCCGTTGCGCACCAGCACGTGACCACCCTGGCCCACAGCCTCAACAGCCGCCATCATATCGGCAGCGTTATCACCCACGACGCACACGTTGTGCGAGTCGTGGCCGATTGTGGAGGCAATGGCGCCACCGGTGATGGTGAAGCCACGCACCCAGCCGCGACCGATGTGCTTGCCGACAAGACCCAGGCCCGCAGGGCCATCACCGTCGGCGCCCTCGGCCTGCAGCGACACACCGCGGCCGTGGCGCTCGATCAGCATAATGCGGCGCAGGCCCTCGGCGCTCTCGGGGCGAGCCATGCCCGTGATAGCCATACCCGGGATGACATCGATAACGGCCTCGCCCGGCTTAAAGGCATAATCGAACACGTCAAGCGAAAGCTTCGGCAGCTTAACGGAAGCACGCAGCTCATCGGCAAGAGAGGCGACCTCGGCAGTCTCGGGTGCAATCTCGCCCACAAAGGTGCCGTCCTGCGCCACCAAAGCACCGGCGGCATATACGCGATGCGGAGCCGTGGCAAACGTTAGGTCGTTGAGTACCAGCAGGTCGGCACGCTTGCCCGGGGCGATGGCGCCACGCAGTTCGTGCGGGTCGCGGCAACCGTGGTCCAGGCCAAACGCCTCGGCCGTGGACAGGGACGCCATAGAGATAGCGACCACGGGGTCGATACCGGCCTCAATCGCCACGCGGCAGGCATTGTCAATCATACCGGTCGAAAGCGCATCGGAGGGAGCACAGTCGTCGGTCGCAAAGCAGCAGCGACGGGCACGGGCAGGATTCTCCAGCAGCATTGGAGACAGGTTGGCCAGGTCATGGCTGCACGTGCCTTCGCGCAGCATCACGTACATGCCGCGAGACAGCTTGTCGAGCGCCTCCTCGGGAATCGTCGACTCGTGGTCGGCGATAATACCTGCTGCGGCATAGGCGTTGAGGTCCTTACCGGCAACGAGCGGCGCGTGGCCGTCAACCTGCTTGGACGGCGTCTGGTTGGCAGCATCGATGCGAGCACAGGTCTCGGGGTCGGCCATAAAGACGCCCGGCAGGTTCATCATTTCGCCCAGACCAAAGACATCGCCTGGATGCTCGGCAAAAAACGCCTGCATATCGGCAGCGGTAATCACAGCGCCCGCTTGCTCATCGGGCAGCGCGGGCACGCATGAGGGCATCATGTACTTGATGGAAATGGGCGCGCGGCGACCGTCCTCGATCATAAAGCGCAGGCCGTCGAGCCCCGCCACGTTGGCGATCTCGTGGCTGTCGGCAATGGCGGTGGTGGTACCGCGCGTCGCCGCCATGCGCGCATACTCGGCGGGACGGATGTTCGAGGACTCAATGTGCAGATGTCCGTCGATAAAGCCGGGGGCGAGATAGCGGCCTTGGCAGTCAATGACCTCGGTCGCCTCGTAGGTGCCGGCGGCATCGTCGCGACCGTCGTAGAGCACGCCGACGATCACACCGTCCTTGACGGCAACGCTACCGGGCGCCACACGCTGGCCATACACGTCGACAATCTGCGCATTGGTAAACAGCGTGTCGACGGGCACGCGGCCCTCGGCGGCCTCGATCACAGACCTCATGACCTCAACGGGCATACATACTCCTTTAACTGTAGAAATAACTGCGGAGCGGACGAGCCTTCACCGCAGCAAGACAACAGCCATTGTATGCCCAAACGATGGGTCAACAATACGCCCCTCCGCTTAACGGCACACGCCGCTCAGCGCAATGGGGGCAGGTTACTTTGCACCAATGGCAAGGAGTGTCCCAAAGTGCCGGCACAAAAGGAACGTCCCCAAGTGCCAACCACGGAAGCGCCGATGTTTTGGCAACGACAGCGAGCGGGCCGCATTTGAGACAAGGTGACGTGAAACGAAAGGGCGCTGACCTTCTGGTCGCGCCCTTGAAGTTGAACGTCAGATTGTCCAAATGCGGCCCGCGCAGCGTCGGCCGGTCCGCCGTTCGTAAGAACGGCGGAACTAAATCAACTTGAAGCCCTTGCGCTTACCCACAGAAAGGGTGTCGCCCAGCTTGAGGGCGCTGGGGTCGATGTTGTAGCTCTTGGGAGCCACGGCCTTGCCGTTGATCTTGACGCCGCCGCCGTCGATGTCGCGACGGGCCTGGCCGGCGCTGGCCGAAAGACCCAGGTCCTTGAGCAGGCCGGCGAGGTAGATCTGGCCCTCGTCGTTGACGGTCAGCTCAACATGCTTCTCGGGGAAGTCGGCGAGCTGGCCCTCCTTGAACACACGGTCGAACTCGGCCTGAGCCTCGTCGCCGGCGCCGGCGCCGTGGTAGGTGTCGCACAGGTCGCGGCCCAGAGCGCGCTTGAGCTCATAGGGATCGGCAGAGCCGTCGGCCAGAGCAGCGTCGATCTTGTCGACCTCGGCCGGGGTGAGCGAGCTGGCCAGACGATAGTACTTGCCGATCATCTCGTCGGGGATGGACATGGTCTTGCCGAACATGTCCTTGGGCGCGTCGGTCAGGCCGATGTAGTTACCGTAGGACTTGGACATCTTACGAACGCCATCGGTGCCCTCGAGCAACGGCATGGTGAGCGCGATCTGCGGCTCCATGCCCATCTTCTCCATGAGCTCGCGGCCGGCGAGCAGGTTGAAGAGCTGGTCGGTGCCGCCCATCTCGACGTCGGCCTTGATCTGCACGGAGTCAAAGGCCTGCATCACGGGGTACAGGAACTCGTGCAGGGCGATCGGCGTCTGAGACTGGTAGCGCTTGGTAAAGTCGTCGCGCTCAAGGATGCGGGCGACGGTGAACTTGGAGCACACCTGCAGCAGGCCGGCCAGGTCCATCGACAAGATCCAGTCACCGTTGTGCACGATGGTGGTCTTCTCGGGATCCAGGATCTTCATGGCCTGGCTCACATAGGTCTCGGCATTGGCCTCGATCTGCTCCTGCGAAAGCTGCGGACGGGTGGAATTCTTGCCCGAAGGGTCGCCAATCAACGCGGTGCCGTTGCCGATGATGAGGGTGACGTTGTGGCCCAGGTCCTGGAACTGACGCATCTTGCGCAGGGGCACGGCGTGGCCCAGGTGCAGGTCGGGGCTGGTGGGGTCGACGCCGAGCTTGATGTTGAGGGGCTCGCCCTTCTCAAGCTTCTTGCGAAGGTCGGCCTCGGGGACGATTTGGGCAGCGCCCGAGGTGATGATACGCATTTGCTCGTCAACAGACAGCATTGGGTATCCTCCTTTTGCTATAGCACCCTCGCCGAAAACGGCGGTGCTGGAAGTCCATAAACTCTCATATGATAACAAACTGACGCGACGCGGCACCTACGACAGGAAAATCCTCGTCCTGCCGCATGCGTCAATGACAACTGGCAGACGTGTACCGTCACGCTCGACCAGATAGCGTACCTGCCGACGACGCAAGCAGTCGCGGCAACAGACCCGTCCCGTCGCATCGGTGGCGCAGACGCCCTCGGCAGTCAGCAGGCAGTGCTCGCACACCATAAGCTCGAGACGGTCGGCGTCGACCGGACCCAAGACGCCGGGTTCAGCAGCCAGTTCGGCAATACGCTCCGCATCATTGCCGAGCAACTCGGCCGGCAAGTACACCCGCCCCGCACCGAGTCCGCGCAGCCAGGTAAGCGTGGCCCGATTCGCGCAGAACACCGGCGCCGCCACGTCAAACGTCACGCCCAGCTCGCGAGCGATCACCACCTGTCCCAGGTTGCGGCAGACGACGCGCCCGGCACGCTGCATCAGTGAGCGGGTCCAGTCAGCGTCACTCGCGCGGCACACCTCGTCAAGCACCACAACGGCGTCGGACAAATCGAGTTCTCCGCGCGGGTCGGCATCCATCAGCTGCCAAGCAAAAACCATGCGAGTGGGAACCGCGCACTCCACCAACTCCGTCGATGCACCGCCATCCACCGCAACGCCCTCAAAGAGCAGTACCTCGACGGCACGCGCAACGGGCGCAATCGCATCCGCCTCGGCCCGCATGCGCTCCAACACCGCCGCCGTCTGATCCAACACGCCGGCGCTGCGAATCAGGTATACCTCGCAGCCCGTGTCCACCTTACGCTTGCAATGCACGACGACGCGCTTCCCCGCTGCGGTATCCACCGGGCAGGGCACCTGCGGCCAGCGCTTGGGCACATCGGGACGCGCGTCGACACCCGGATAAAACCGAATCTCGAGCGTGTCACCCGCCGCCGCGGCGGCGTCGAGCTCAACGGTCACCTCTTCGTGGCCCACAGCGACCAAGCGCCCCACGCGCACGCCCTGGTTAATTGCGCGCTCAAAGCTCATCAGCTCGGCACCCGAACGCCCTCGCAGGTACGCATCGGTAAACCCACGGTTAAACGACCTTCCCAGCTCGCGCTCAAGCTCTTCCACGGCATCGGGGTCCCACGCGCCGTCGCACAGCATATCGAGTGCCCGGCGCCACGCCCGCACCACGTTGAATACGTAATCGGGGTTCTTCATGCGCCCCTCGATCTTGAGCGACGCCACGCCGGCATCTATAAGCTCGGGCAGATGCGCAATACCCAGATAGTCGCGCGGACACAGCAGGCGATTTCCCTCGACGGCGGCAACACTCTGCCCAGCCTCGTCCACCAAGTCATAGGATAGACGGCACGGCTGCGTGCAATCACCGCGCATCGCAGAGCGGCCACGTCGAAGGGCAGAGAACTCGCACGCCCCCGAATAGCCGATGCAAATCGCACCGTGGCAGAATACCTCGATGGGCACACCCGTGGCACATAGCGCCGCAATCTCGTCGACCGTCAGCTCGCGTGCCGTCGTCACGCGCTCGACCCCCAGCTCATCGGCGGCAAGCCGCACGGCGCCTTCGCTATGAACGCCCGCCTGCGTGGACAGGTGAATCTCGACCCCGGGAATCGCCGTGCGCAGTACACAAGCCAGCCCGGCATCGGCGACAATCAGAGCATCGGCACCCAGCTCCAGTGCATGAGCTCCCAACACCACCGCGTCGGACAGCTCATCGTCAAACACGAACACGTTGAGCGTCGCGTACACACGCACGCCATGGGCATGCGCCACGGCACAACCGCGCGCAAACTCGTCATCCGTAAAGCCATGGGCGCTCACACGGGCGTTAAAGCCGCCCAACCCCGCATAGATGGCATCGGCGCCCGCGGCGATGGCCGCAAGCATCTGGTCGAGCCCGCCCGCCGGCGCCAGCAGCTCGGGCAGCGCCGCACCGGCAGCATCCAATCCAGTCTTGTATTGTCCGCTCGGCTCCATCGTCCGAATCGCCATCGACAAACTCCTTACCAAGGTATGCATTCACTCTGAAAAATGCCGTCTTCCAGCATACACGAGGCCTCGCGCGCCCCGTTTGGTTTATCGTGTAATAACTTATGTCCATCCTGCCCCGACGGCACATCCGCCGTCCGGCACGACATACCTGGAGGTCAATATATGGGTCCTCGCCAACGACAGGGACGCAGCCGTTCAAAGACGCACGCCCTGCCCATAATCCTGCTCTCGTTTTTGGGCTTTTTGCTTATCGCGGGCGTGGCATTTGGCATCGGCATGGTCGGCAACGTCAACCGCTGGCTGTCCGATCTGCCCGACTACACCGACGCCAACGCGTATCTGGTGAGCGAGCCCACCGAGATCGTCGACTGCAACGGCAACAAGATCGCGAGCTTCTACACGCAAAACCGCAAGTCCATCACCAAGGACGAGGTCTCCCCCTACGTGCTGCAGGGCACCGTTGACGTCGAGGACGAGCGCTTCTACGAGCACGGCGGTATCGACCTGTGGGGTATCGCGCGTGCCGCGGTGGCAACCCTCGGCGGCGGGCACGAAGGCGCCTCGACTATCACCCAGCAGCTGGTGCGCAACACCATCCTGCAGGAGGAGCAGTTCGACTCGACCATCGAGCGTAAGGTGCGCGAGGCCTACATCGCCGTCAAGATGGAGGACATGTACTCCAAAGACGAGATCCTCATGATGTACCTCAACACCATCTATTACGGTCACGGCGCCTACGGTATTGAGGCCGCCGCCGAGACCTACCTGTCCAAGAGCGCCGCCGACCTCACCCTGAGCGAGGCCGCGCTGCTCATCGGCCTTCCCAACTCGCCCTCGCAGTACGACCCCACGGTCAACCCCGACCTGGCGCTGTCCCGTCGCAACAAGGTCCTCGACAACATGTTGCGCCTGGGCCACATTACGCAGGAGGAGCACGATGCCGCACAGGCCGAGCCCATCACCCTCAACGTGACCGAGATTTCGGGCAGCGGCGTCGACGTATACTCGCAGCCCTACTTTGTCGCCTATGTTAAGCAGCTGCTGGAGCAGGAGTTCTCGACCGACGTGCTCTTTAAGGGCGGCCTGACCGTCAAGACCACCATCGACCCCACGATGCAGCAGGTGGCAGAGAATGCCGTCCGCGAGCAGCTCGACACGCTCTCACTCGACGGCCTGGACATGGGCATGGTCGTCGTCGACCCCAAGACCGGCTACATCAAGTGCATGGTGGGCGGCTACGACTACAACGCCGACGAGAACCACGTAAACCATGCCACGGCCAAGCGTCCCGTCGGCTCCACCTTTAAGGCCTTTACGCTGGCAACTGCCATCCAAAACGGCATGAACCCCAACGTCACCCTCAACTGCAACTCGCCGCTCAAGGCCAAGGGCACCACGACCGAGGTCCAAAACTACGCCAACCATAGCTATGGCAACATCACGCTTAAGCAGGCAACGGCATACTCCTCCAACACCGGCTACATCCAGGTGGCGGAAGCCGTCGGCAACAGCAAGATCATCTCGCTCGTCAAAAAGCTCGGCATCGATCCCGCCAAAGACAACATCGAGGACGTTCCCGTCATGACCCTCGGCACCGGCTCGATCTCGCCGCTCGAGATGGCCGCCGCCTACGCGACGTTTGCCAACGGCGGCTACTATCGCCAGCCGATCGCCATCACCGAGATTGACTCTCGTACCGGTTCGGTGCTGTACCAGCACACCGACAATCCCTCACAGGTGCTTACCGAGGGCGAGGCCGCCGCGGTCACCGATGTTCTGTCCGGCGTCATGAAGGGCGGCGGTACGGGTGCTGCCGGTGCCCTGAGCGTCAACCAGCCCTATGCCGGCAAGACGGGCACCACCGACAACACCACCAACCTGTGGTTCTGTGGCTATACCCCGCAGCTGGCGTGCGCCCTGTGGACCGGCTATTCCGCGGGCGAGATCCCCATCCAAAAATACGGCACGGACCTGCTGGGCGACAGCACCAACCTGCCTGTCTTTAAGCGGTTTATGAACACCGTTCTGACCGGTACCGAGCGCGAGGAGTTTGCGACCGGTACGGCGCCCACCTACAAGAACAACAGCGTCTGGAAGTTCTACGGCACCAACAACGCCAAGAAGACGGAGAACGACGACAAGGACGAGAACGAGGACGAGGACGAGGAGGAAACTACCACAACGACTACCACGACGACCACGACCACCGAGACCACGGGCGGCGACACCACCGGCGGCACCGGTACGACCGGTGGCTCGACGGGCGGCTCCACTGGTGGTTCGACCGGCGGCGATGGCGGCACGCCTACGCCCACGCCTACGCCCACTCCCGACCCCTCGCCCACGCCTGACGATACTGTTGGCTAGAAATTCATCCGGCCATTAGCAACAAGGCCCCCGAGCAGCTTATTAAACTGCTCGGGGGCCTTTTAGTTTAAAGCGACCTGGTGGACGGTCTTTATACCGGCAAACAATATAGGGGGTACCGACCAACGTCGATACCCCCTTACAAGCCACCATGTCACGCACACAGTGCCGAGCGCACGACCCGCACGCCTACTTGCGAGAATTGCTCAGCTTATTGATCAGCGCCTCAAGACGCTCGCCGTCCTCGGCCGTCTGGGCAATAACCAAAATCGTATCGTTGCCGGCAAGCGAGCCGAGCACATCGGGCAACTCTGCCGCATCAACGGCGGCGGCGATGCCGGAAGCCGTGCCAGGCTGAGCCTTGATCATAACCAGATTATCGGTACGCAGAACGCCCGTAACGAGCTCGGAAACCATACGCTGCAGGTGCAGATCCTCTGCCAGAACATAGATGCCCTCAGGGAGCTTACGCAGCCCCATGTCGGCAATATCGCGAGAGACAGTCGCCTGCGTGCAATCAAAACCCATAGCACGGAGCTCATCGACCAGCACGCGCTGCGTGCGGACGTCCTTATTGCGCACAATATCTCTAATGGCATCCTGGCGCCCATTGCGTTTTTTAGCCATACAAACCCTCACTCCAAAAGATGGCGGAGACAATCAATCAGTGATTGAATAGTTTAACGCTATTTGAAGGCTTTTGTGTATAAGAACGCATTTCGAAACAATTCTATGCAAGTTTGTTTCGAAATGAGCCGTTTAGGCGGTTTTTGCGCCCGTCCGGTTAAGAAAAGCTGCCAGATGCGTACACATCACGCAGCGCGCGGGCTTGGCGCTGGCGATCGGCCCAAACAACAGACCGAGCCCCCGATGGTTATCCTTGAGCGCGGCGACCATCTGACGGGTTCGAGGCGCCTCGAGCATATCACGCATACGGGCGGAACGCTCGATTGAGGACACTCCATGCGGGCTCAGACACAAATTCTCGATGCAGGCGACCAGTCCGGCAAAGTAGAACTTTTGGGTTGCCAGCTTGAGCCGACCACCGCTATCTGCTTCCGAGAGTGAGTCCGCAAGCTCGTCGAGCGCTCGGGTATCATCGGATACCTTGGCATACATGGTGGGATCAAAGGCATCTGTAAGCTTAGGTGCCGCCGCGTGGAAACAAGCGTCGCCGCATCCGGAGACGCGCTGCGCCCGCGAGAGCGAGCACGCCATAAACCCAACTGTGCGAAACGCCTTGTCGTACAAAAGGCATGCCTCAAACAGCGGACGGCTATACATCACGCCAGAGGTCTGAACGACTAGGCCGCCTAAAATCAACTGGGACAGCCCGGTCACCATCGAAGACTTGTCTTCAATGACAATAGGGGCAACATCCAAGACGCGCGAATGGCGCTCTCGATGTGCATCATAGCGGTCGAGCGACACCGTGGGGAACACTATGTCTGCCGCAGTATCGCACGCGATATCGACCATCTTGGAAAGGGACTGCGGAGCTAACCACTCATCGGCGTTCATAGCGATGATTTGAGAGCCACGCGAGGCAGCAAAACCGGCACGAAGACAAGCACCGCGCTTCGAGTCCTCGACGTCAATCAAATCAATATGGATGTCCCTGTCGGCAGCAACTTGAAGCGAATGGCGCACACCGGGCGCAGCATCGCGGCAGACAACGACAATCTGCAAATCGTAGAGATCTTGGTTCTGGATACTCTCGAGCGCACGCATCGCATAGCTGGGCGAACCTTCTACCACAAGGATCACCGAAAGTCGCGGATGCGAGCCACGTCGAACCAAGTTATCCGTCCTCTCGACAGCAATGAATCAAACCGTGGTTCATGGTACACCCCGGCAATAAAAGCAATGAGACACCGGTTGTATTGCACGCCAAGAACAGATGTTGCACACGCGCAGCCCACAGATGACAGGTGCCGACGCACGACGCGTCAAGCCCTCCCCTAGTCGAGCACGACAAGCTCGGCGGGATCGTAATCCACCCCCATAAACGTAAGGCCGCAGGCAGGAGCCGTGGGGCCCGCAGCGATACGGTCGCAAGCATCGATGACCTCGCGAATCCACTCGGGTTCACGGCGATGCATGCCAATCTCGACAAGCGTGCCCACGATCGTGCGGACCATCGAATGCAGAAACGCATTGCCCTCGATGGTAAACGTCAGGATGTCCTCGCCAAACGCAACCTCATGGCCAAACTCGGCACGCATCACGCAGCGATGCGTGGGCTTGCCAACGGCCGAGGCAACCTTGCAAAAGCTCTTAAAGTCCTGCTCACCCAAAAGCGCGGGACAGGCCGCAGACATGGCCTCGACGTCCAAGGGATAGCGATGCCACCACACGGCACCCCGTGAGAGCACGGGACGCGCGTCGCGATCGGCAATACGGTACGTATATGTACGTGAACGCGCATCAAAGCGTGCAGAAAAGCCTTTACGGGCCCTGTAGACCTCGTTTATGGCGATATCTTTGGGCAGCAGGGCATCCATAGCCCGCAGCCACCTACGGCGCGTACAAGCGAGCTCAGCGTCCGTTACGGGCACGCTGATGTACTGGGCCACGGCATGTACGCCGGCATCGGTGCGCCCCGCGCACGTCAGGTCGATCGGACGGCGCAGGAGCGTCTCGATAGCGCGGCGCAGCTCGCCCGCAACCGTCGTCTGGCCAGGCTGCTCGGCAAAGCCGCTATAGGACGAGCCATCGTAGGCCACGCGGAAAACGAGCGTGGCATCGAGCTCTGGAATCGAATTGAAATCAGACGGCGCAGTCATGGGCGCTCCCAACAAACAAGCAACGGTATCGCGACAAAAAAAAGAGGGGTACGCGAACGTACCCCTCGAATATAGCCTATGCAGACGGAATGTCTACTCAGCGGTCTCCTCGGCAGCAGTCTCCTCGACAGCCTCGACCTTCTTGGGAGCAGCGGCCTTCTTGGGGGCCGGAGCAGCCTTCTTGGCCTTAGGCGTGCAAGGCTCGGTGACGAGCTCCATGATAACGATGGGAGCGTTGTCGCCCTTGCGGTTGCCGAGCTTCATGATGCGGGTGTAACCGCCGTTGCGGTCCTGCCACATACCCTGAGCAGCCTTGTCGAAGATCTCGGCAACGAGCTGCTTATCACCGAGCTTGGCGATAGCCAGACGACGAGAGTGCAGGTCGCCCTTCTTGGCCCAGGTGATGATCGGATCGACGACCGAACGCAGCGCCTTAGCGCGGGTCTCGGTGGTCTTGGTGCGGTCGTTCTCGAAGAGGGCCTTAGCAAGGCTCTTCTTCATGGCCTTGGTGTGGCTCGCATCGGTGCCGAGCTTCAGGCCCTTCTTAACGTTGTGACGCATGGTCTAGTTTCTCCTCAAATATGCGAAGCATTAAGCCTTCAGGCTCAGGCCCATGGACTCAAGCTTGTCCTTCACTTCCTCGATCGACTTAACACCGAAGTTACGGATGTTGAGCAGATCGTTCTCCGAGAACTCAACAAGCTGACGGACCGAGTGAATGCTGGCGCGCTTAAGGCAGTTGTAGGAACGGACGGAAAGGTCCAAATCCTCGATCTGCTTGTCCAGCTCGGCGTTGTCGTTGGTGACCTCGGGAGCGAAGATCGAAGCCTCCTCCTCGACCTCGGGGGTCTCGGCAAGGTTCATAAAGGCGGCCATATGCTGGTTGATGATATTGGCAGCCTGGACCACGGCGTCGCGCGGGGCGATGGAGCCGTTGGTCTCGATCTCGAGGACAAGGCGGTCGTAGTCGGTGTGCTGACCGACACGGCAAGCCTCAACGAGCTTGGCGCAACGGGAAACCGGCGAGTACAGCGAGTCGACGTGGATCACACCGATGGGATCGTTGTCGCGCTTGTTGGCCTCGCCAGAAACATAGCCGCGGCCATAGCCGATGCGCATGCTCATGGTGAGATGGCCACCCTCGGTGAGCGTTGCGATGTGCTGCTCGGGGTTGACCAGCTCAAACTCGGACGGAATAAAGAAGTCCGCACCGGTGACCTCGCAGGGGCCGTCAACCGAGATGGTGGCGGTCGCCTCGTCGGTCGTGCCGAGAGCCCTGAAGACAAGACCCTTGACATTCAGGACGATGTCGGTGACATCCTCGACCATGTTAGGGATGGTCATGAACTCGTGCTGCGCGCCATCGATCTGAATAGCCTCGACGGCGGCACCCTCGAGCGAGGACAGAAGAACGCGACGAAGGGAGTTACCCAGCGTATCGCCGTAGCCACGCTCGAGCGGCTCGACGGAGACACGAGCAGACGTCTCGTTGATCTCTTCGACCTGAACCTGAGGCCTAATGAATTCTGACATGTATTACCTCCAGCCTCAGCAGCCCGGATGGACTACTTAGAGTAGAGCTCGACGATGAGCTGCTCGTTGATATCACCGCTGATCTGCTCACGCGTCGGCAGAGCGAGCACGTTACCAGACAGCTTCTCGATATCGACCTCGAGCCAGCCAGGGACCTCAAAGCGCTCGGAGGAAATCAGGGCCTCCTTGATGGGGAGGAGGTCACGGAACTTCTCGCCGACAGCGACGACGTCGCCGGCCTTGACGCGGTAGGACGGAATGTCCACGCGCTTGCCGTTCACGGTGAAGTGACCGTGACGGACGGACTGACGAGCCTCTTTGCGGGTGCGGGCGAAGCCAAGACGGAAGACAACGTTGTCGAGGCGAGACTCAAGGATGATCATGAGGTTCTCACCGGTGACGCCGTTCATCTTACGGGCCTTGTTGAAGTAGCCGTGGAACTGCTTCTCCAGAACGCCATAAATAAACTTGACCTTCTGCTTCTCGCGCAGCTGCATGCCGTACTCAGATTCCTTGCGACGGCGCTTGGGCTGACGGATAGATTCCTTCTTGCTGCTGTAACCGAGCTCAGCGGGATCGATCCCGAGCTGACGGCAGCGCTTAAGAACAGGAGTCCTGTCGATTGCCATATTGATACGATCCTTTCAGTTACACGCGGCGACGCTTCTTGGGGCGGCAGCCGTTGTGCGGAATGGGGGTCTTGTCCTGGATGCTCGAGACCTCGAGGCCAGCAGCCTGGAGGGAGCGGATGGCGGTCGCACGACCGGGGCCGGGGCCCTTGACGAAGACGGAAGCCTTCTTCATACCGTGCTCCATGGCCTGCTTGGCAGCAGCCTCGGCAGCCATCTGGGCAGCGAACGGCGTGGACTTACGGGAGCCCTTGAAGCCCACCTGGCCAGCCGACTTCCAGGAAATGACGTTGCCCTGGGGATCGGTGATCGAAACGATCGTGTTGTTGAACGTAGAACGAATGTGAGCCTGGCCCACGGAAATGTTCTTACGGTCCGCGCGCTTCAGACGGGCAGCGCGAACGTTCTTCTTAGCAGTAGCCATCTATCTAGCGCTCCTTATTTCTTCTTCTTAGCACCGATCTGACGCTTCGGGCCCTTGCGGGTACGAGCGTTAGTGTGGGTGCGCTGGCCGCGGACCGGGAGGCCCTTGCGGTGACGAAGGCCACGGTTGCAGCCGATGTCCATAAGGCGCTTGACGTTCTGGTTGCGCTCACGGCGGAGGTCGCCCTCAACCATGATCTGATTCTTATCGATATAATCGCGGATGGCGTTAACCTCATCCTCGGTGAGGTCCTTAACGCGCGTATCCACGTTAACGTTGCACTCGACGCAGATCTTCGTCGCAGTGGTGCGGCCGATGCCGTAAATGTAGGTCAGACCGATCTCAACGCGCTTCTCACGCGGGAGGTCGACACCATTAATACGGGCCAACGTAGTCTCCTCTCTTAACCCTGACGCTGCTTATGACGGGGGTTCTCGCAAATGACGAGGACCTTGCCATGGCGCCTAATGATTTTGCACTTATCGCACATCTTCTTGACCGAAGGACGTACCTTCATCGTTCTTCCTTTCGGTAGCGCTCAAACTACTTCCCTACTATCTACTCGCCCAGCCGCAGGCGTTTAAAACTATGGCTGGTCTTCACACGCAAACCGACCGTAGGTTGAGCTAAGCCTGCAGTCGGAAAAGAGCGTGTATGCGTGTCGCTATTTATAGCGATAGGTGATGCGACCGCGGGTCAGGTCGTACGGGGAAAGCTCCACGACAACCCTGTCACCGGGGAGAATGCGGATGTAATTCATTCGGATCTTGCCAGAAATGTTGCACAGAACCGAATGACCGTTCTCGAGCTCGACCTTAAACATGGCGTTGGGCAGCGGCTCCTTTACCGTACCCTCGAGCTCAATTGCGTCTTCCTTCTTCACAAGCAATCATCTTTCTCTAGAAAACGACAGCGATTGAGTATTCTACAATACGTATCCACGCATCGTAATATCTTCGTAATGGCTCCACAACTACGTGGGACTTGTTACATTTGAAATGTTAAGGCGTGCATTTGAAGCAAGCCCTACATTTCACCGCCTTGCAAGGAACACCAGGAACCCTGGGCATCCGTGGTAAGAATCACCGGGCCGTCATTGGTAATGGCGACGGTGTTCTCGTAGTGCGCGGCGGGCAGGTGGTCGTTGGTCGTAACGATCCAACCATCGGAGCCTGTGCTCACATGATTGGAACCCATCGTAACCATCGGCTCGATGGCGATGACCATACCAGCCTGAAGGCGAACGCCTCTCCCCTTCTTTCCATAATTTGGAACGTTGGGGTCCTCGTGCATCACACGACCGATACCATGCCCCACGTAATCGCGAAGCACGCCGTAACCGTGAGACTCGGCAAGAGACTGAACGGCATAGCCGACGTCCCCGATATGGTTACCGGGAACCGCCTGCTCGATGGCAGCCTTTAGGCAATCGCGCGTAACCTCGCACAGGGCCTTAGCCTCGGGCGTGGGGGTGCCGACGAAAAACGTCCAAGCGTTATCGCCAACCCAACCGTCAACGACAGCTCCCGTATCGATGGAAATGATATCGCCATCACGCAGGATCATGTCGGGATTGGGAATACCGTGGACCACGGCATCGTTGATCGATGCGCAAATGGTTCCGGGGAAGCCGCCGTAACCCTTAAAGGCAGGGGTGCCGCCATGCATGCGGATAATCTGCTTGGCAAGCTGATCGAGTTCGAAGGTCGACACGCCGGGGCGAACCATGGCTCCAACGTGGCGGAGCGCCATCTTAGATAGCGCTCCTGCCTTCTTCATCTGCTCAATTTGCGTTGCAGACTTAATCTTGATCATAGACCGAGAGCCTCTTTGACATCCCCGTACACGGTCTCGCGTGCCTGGTCACCGTTGACCGACTTGAGCAGACCCTGGCCACGATAGTAGTCGACGAGCGGGCTCGTGGACTTCTCGTAGACGTCGAGACGGTTCTTGATGGTCTCGGGCTTGTCGTCGTCGCGCTGATACATCTCGCCACCGCACTTGGGGCAGGTGGCATCGGCAGCGGTGCCGGTGTAACCGCAGGCGCGGCAGGTGCGACGCGAAGACAGACGATCGATGATGACCTCGGGGGCCACATCGACCAGAAGGGCGCAGTCGATCTCGCGACCCATGGCGGAGAGCTCGGAATCGAGCGTCACAGCCTGGGCGGTGTTGCGCGGGAAGCCATCGAGGATGAAGCCCTGCTGGGCGTCATCGGCGGCAAGGCGCTCCTTGACAAGGTCGATCACGAGCTGGTCGGGAACGAGCTCGCCAGCGTCCATGTACTTCTTAGCCTGAATACCAAGCTCGGTGCCACCCTTGACGGCAGCACGCAGCAGGTCGCCCGTGGAAATGTGAGCGACGCCAAACTCGGCGACGAGCTCCTGTGCGACGGTGCCCTTACCGGCACCCGGAGCTCCGAGCAATACGAGGTTCATGAGCAATCCTCCTCTAGCCTATTTAAAGAATCCATCGTAATCATACATCTTGATCTGGCCTTCGAGCTTATCGACCGTGTCGAGCACGACGCCGACCATGATGAGGATGGACGTGCCGCCAAATGCCTGGATCAGATGGTTACCCGTGAAGGAGAAGATGATCGAAGGCACGATGGCGATGAGCGCCAAAAAGACAGCGCTGGGAAGCGTGATCTTGTTGAGCGCGTTCTTGATGTAGGCCGCGGTAGCCCTACCCGGACGCACGCCCGGAATAAAGCCGCCCTGCTTCTTAAGGTTGTCGGCCGTGTCATCGGGGTTGAACACCATAGAGGTGTAGAAGTACGCGAAGAACACGATGAGGACAACGTTAAGCACCCAGTTGAGCCAACCGGTCGAAAGCGCAGAGGCAACTGCCTGGATCCAGCCGATGCCGGGGAAGAACACGGCAATCTGAGCCGGGAAGTACAGCAGCGCCGAAGCGAAGATGATCGGCACGACACCCGCGGTGTTGACCTTGATGGGCAGGTAGGTGGTCTGGCCACCCATCATGCGACGGCCCACGACGCGCTTAGCGTAGGAGACCGGGATGCGGCGCTGACCGCGCTCAAGGAAAACAATCAGCGGGATAACCAGCAGGATGATGGCGCAGATGATCACCATGGTGATGATGCCACCGGCATTGCCCTCGGTGCTGGAGAAGATCGCCTGCGGCAGGCCGGCCATGATGTTCGCAAAGATGATCAGCGACATGCCATTGCCGATACCGCGCTGGGTGATGAGCTCACCAATCCACATGATCAGCATCGCGCCCGCGGTGAGCGTGCCGACGATCATGAGGTCGAAGATGATCTCGGGAGCGCCGGCGCCATTAAAGCTGATGCCGAAGCTCTTAAAGAGGAAGAGGTAACCCACGGAGTTGAGGATTGCCAGAGCCAGGGTGAGGTAACGCGAATACTGCGTGATCTTGGTCTGACCGACCTCGCCCTCGCGGGCAAGCTCATGCAGGGAAGGCACAACGGCCTGGAGCATCTGGAGGATGATCGAGCTGGTGATGTAAGGCATGATGCCCAGGGAGAACACCGACACATAGCTCAACGCGCCACCAGAGAAAAGATTCAGGAGGGCCATAGCACCTGCGGCGACCGAATTGTTATCGGTCGAGAAAAGGCCCAGCATCCCCTGGAAGGGAATGCCGGGCACAGGAACGTGCGCACCAACGCGGTACACGACGAGCATAGCTATGGTAAAAAGAATCTTTTCGCGCAGTTCTTTGATACGGAAAGCATTCTTAAGACCATTTAGCACGGCAGCTCGACCTTTCCGCCGGCGGCCTCGATCTTGGCCTGCGCAGAAGCGCTGACCTTGTCGACCTTGACCGTGAACTTCTTGGTGAGCTCACCATTGCCGAGCACCTTGACGGGCTCGAACTCGCTCTTGGTGATGCGAGCGGCCTTAAGAGCGGCACCGTCGATCACAGCGCCGTCCTCGAACTTGCGCTCGAGACGCTCAACGTTAACAGCGGTGTACTCGATACGACGGGGGTTGCGGAAGCCCGGAAGCTTGGGCAGGCGCATAGCCAGCGGAGTCTGGCCACCCTCGAAGCCGGCACCCTTGGTGCCACCAGAGCGGGAACCCTGGCCCTTCTGACCGCGGCCAGAAGTGGTGCCGTGACCCGAAGAATTGCCACGGCCGACGCGCTTGCGGTTCTTGGTGGAACCGGGCGCGGGAGTAAGATCGTGAAGCTGCATTTGCTACTCCTCTACAATCTCGACAAGGTGCTTGACCTTGAAGATCATGCCGCGGACGGACTCGTTGTCAGCAATCTCGCGAACCTCGCGGATCCTGTGGAGACCGAGGGCACGGACAGTACGGACCTGGTCCTGCTTGCAACCGTTGGTGCTGCGGACCTGCTTGATCTTGATGGTGTCAGCCATGCTTAGTTCTCCTTACCGACGAACATCTCGGAGACCGTCAGGCCACGGCGAGCCGCGACGTCCTCAGGGCTGGAGAGCTCCTTGAGGCCCTCGACGGCAGCCTTGATGATGTTGAGGCCGTTGTCGGTACCGAGGGACTTGGACAGGACGTTCTTGATGCCAGCAAGCTCGAAGAGGGGACGCACAGCGCCGCCGGCGATAACGCCGGTACCCTCGACAGCGGGCTTGATGATGATGCGGCCGGCACCAAAGTGACCGAGAACCTCGTGCGGAATGGTGCCCTGCTCGGTCACCGGCACGTGGAACATGTTCTTCTTGGCATCGAGAGACGCCTTGGAGATGGCCATGGGCACCTCAGCGGACTTGCCCATGCCAACGCCGACGTTGCCCTTGCCGTCGCCAACGACGACGAGAGCGACGAGGCTCATGCGACGACCACCCTTGACGGTCCTCGACACGCGGTTGATGTAAACGACGCGCTCCTCGAACTCGGAGGCCTCGCGCTGCTGCTTCTGATTACGAGCCATGTGCTACATACCTCCTAGAACTCGAGACCGGCGGCACGAGCACCGTCGGCGAGGGCCTTGACGCGGCCATGGTAGATACGGCCACCGCGATCGAAGGCGACCTTGGTGATGCCGGCCTCGATGGCGCGCTTGCCAACGAGCTGACCGACCTTCTCCGCAGCCTCCTTGTTCGAGGTGTGGGTGCCCTTGAACTCGGCCTCGAGGGTCGAGGCAGAGACGAGCGTCAGGCTGGAGCCCTTGCTGTCGTCGATGATCTGGGCATAGATGTTGGCGTTAGTACGGGTCACGCGAAGACGCGGACGCTCGGAGGTACCCGAGACCTTGCCGCGAACACGACGCTGACGACGCTTGAGGCCTTCCAGCTTCGCCTTATGCTTGTTCATACGTAAACTCCTAAAAAGGTTGATCTTGCCAGCACCTGACGGGGTGCTGGTCTTATGCGAGTGAGTCGGTTACGACTACTTGGCGGCCTTACCCAGCTTGCGGCGGATGTGCTCTCCAACGTAGTGGATACCCTTGCCCTTGTAAGGCTCGGGAGGACGATGGCCGCGGATCTCAGCGGCGATCTGACCGACCTGCTGCTTGTTGATACCCTTGACGTTCACGTGGGTGTTGTCGGGAACCTCGAAGGTGATGCCCTCGGGAGCCTCGACGATCACGGGGTGCGAGAAGCCCAGGGAGAACTCGAGGTTCTTGCCCTTCTGCTGCACGCGGTAACCGACGCCGGCGAGCTCGAGCTTCTTCTCGAAGCCCTCGGAAACGCCAACAACCATGTTGTGGATGAGGGCGCGGGTGAGGCCGTGGCGGGCACGGGTCTCACGCTCGTCGTCGGGACGGGAAACGGTGAGGACGTTGTCCTCGACGTTGATAGCGAGCTTCTCAAAGACATTGAGCTCGAGCTGGCCCTTGGGGCCCTTGACGACAACGTTGTTGCCGTTGACTGCCACTTCGACTCCGGCGGGAATCTGGACAGGCTTATTACCGATACGAGACACGGTGATCTCCTTTCCTTCTACCTACCGAGCGAATTACCAGACGTAAGCGATGATCTCGCCGCCGACGTTGTGCTTGCGAGCATCGCGGTCGGTCATGACGCCATGGCTGGTGGAAATAATGGCGGTACCAAGGCCACCGCGGACGCGGGGCATGTCGGCAACGCCGGTGTACTTACGCAGGCCCGGCTTGGAAATGCGGCGGATGCCGTTGATGACCTTAGCCTTCTTGGGACCATACTTAAGCGTGATGTGCAGAGTCTTCTGGGGAACGGTGTCCTCGACATCGTAGCCCTCGATGTAGCCCTCCTCGTGCAGAACACGAGCGATCTCGACGAGCTTCTTGCTGCTCGGCATGGAGACCGTGGCCTTGTTCACAGAGTTAGCGTTACGGATGCGCGTAAGCATATCTGCGATCGGGTCTGTAAGGTTCATACAGATTCTCCTTCGTTCTTGATGAACACGTGCTCTTGGTTCTTCGCCGCCCTTAACGGCAAAGCCTTTTTAGCGCGTTTTCCCTGTTCCAAACTGATGCTTGAAACGCTGGTAGTGACTTACCAGCTGGCCTTCTTAACGCCGGGAAGCTCGCCCTTGAGTGCAAGCTCGCGGAAGCAGACACGGCACAGGCCGAACTTGCGGTACACAGAGTGCGGACGGCCGCAGCGCTGGCAGCGCGTGTACTCACGAGTAGAGAACTTCTGCTTGCGATTGCACTTGACGATCATCGATGTCTTAGCCACTTATATCCTCCTCACATAGAGTATTGTTCGCCCCAAGCGCCGCCCCCTTGTGGGAACGGCGCTTATAGGGCAGGTGAACCTATTTCTTGAACGGGAAACCGAAGGCGTCCAGAAGGGCCTTGGCCTCCTCATCGGTATTGGCGGTGGTCACGAAAGTGATGTCCATACCGCGCTGGTGATCGACGGAGTCGAAGTCGATCTCGGGGAAGATGAGCTGCTCGGTGACGCCCATGGAGAAGTTACCACGGCCGTCGAAGCTCTTGGCGGAAATGCCGCGGAAGTCGCGGATACGGGGGATCGCGACGGAGGTCAGACGATCGAAGAACTCCCACATACGATCGCCACGCAGGGTAACCTTGCAGCCGATCGGCATACCAGCGCGCAGGCGGAAGGTAGCGATGGACTTGCGGGCACGGGTGATCATCGGCTGCTGGCCGGTGATGGCGCGCAGGTCGCGCACAGCACCGTCGATGGCCTTGGAATCGGTAGCGGCCTCGCCGACACCCATGTTCACGACGATCTTCTCAAACTTGGGGATCATCATGACGTTCTCGTACTGGAACTTGTCCTGAAGCTGCTGCTTGACCTCGTTGTTGTACTTGGTCTTCAGACGCGGCACATACTTCTCTTCTGCCATTGTTCACTCCTTCTTGGGGTTTTAAGCACGGGGCGTGGCCACGATGGGTTGTCCTCGTGCCTCCTGGCTGCATCCGCGCCGCTCATGGCATTTTGCGGTTTGGACTCGACGCAGCAGGAGCCGACAAAACAATCGGTACTATACGCGCATCGGGAGCGTATTTCCAGAAAAACCTCGTCTGCCTGCACAACTCCACAACTCCCCCGCACAAATGGATCCCAAAAAGCAGTTGCGGTGAAATAGGGACTGTTTGGCGGCCTAACAGGCTTAAACAATCCGTATTTCACCGCAACTTATTGGTGGGGATGCGATTAGCGCTTGCGGGGGACGAGTTTGGTGCGGCGCAGGTGGATCATCTCGGCGGCGATGGAGATGGCGATCTCCTCGGGGTCCTCGGCCTCGATGGCAACGCCGATCGGAAGGTGCAGCTCGTCGATCTGGTCCTGCGTAAAGCCTTCCTGCTCCAGACGGGCGCGCACAAAGGCCGTCTTGCGGCGCGAGCCCAAGCAACCCAGATAGGCGGGTTTGGCACGCATAGCCTGAATCACCACGTCGAGATCAGATTTGTGACCCGCCGTGGCGACGACCACCAAGTCGCGCGGACCGATGGGGCACTGCTCGCTCAGGTTCTTGTAATCGACCAGGCGACGATCGTAGACACCGGGCACCCATTCGGGCGTCAACGTGCCGGGGCGGTCATCGCAGGCCACGACGGCAAAGCCCGCCGCCGTGAGCACGCGCGCCGTCGCGGCGCCCACGTGTCCGCAGCCAAAGATGTAGGTCAGGCCCTCGGGGCAGAGCGTCTCGACGTGCGCCGCGGGAAGCTCGGAGGCCGCGTCGGTGTAGGTGACCCTACTCCCCTCCTCCACCAGCGAAAGCCCGGGGCAGCCCGCAATGGTGCGGCGCGATTCCTCGCCATGGTACTCGGCCACATCGCCCTCGAGCGCGCTCGCGATAAACGGCTCAAAGTCGATGACGAAGTCGCCGATGCGTCGATAGACCAAGATGTCGGCAATTTCCTGGAACAACGGTGCCTGGGTCGCATCCAGATGCAGATAGCACAGGCAGATGGCTCCGCCGCAGATCATGCCGGTATCGGAGTTCTCGCCGCCCATGGTGTAGCGGACTAGACGCGATTGCCCCGCGGCCAGCAGCTCTCGCGCCTCGTCCAGCGCAAAGAGCTCGATCTTGCCGCCGCCGATGGTGCCCGCCTGGCTACCGTCGGCAAAGACGACCATCCAGGCGCCCACGCCGCGCGGCGACGACCCCGCCGTGCCGGCCACGACCACGAGCTCGCACGTCTCGCCAGCACGCAGGGCGGCAAGCGCCGCATTCACAACATCGAGCTTTTCCATTGCCGCCTTCTATCCTCTAAAGATATCGGTGAGCATAGCGAGTGCCTCGAGCACGCCGCCGCCGACCGACGTCGCCTTGTCCGAAATGTAGTTGATATAGCTGGCATCGCCGCGCGGATCGACATCGGCGCATTTAAAGCCCTCGGTCACCTGCACGCCGTTCGCCAAAAGCCCGCGCAGACAGCCATCGATCTGCGTGCGCATGGGCGTATCGCCCGCGTAGCCAATCACGTCTCCGGCGCGCACGATGTCGCCGATTGCGCGGTCGGACCGAAACACGCCGGCGGCGGGGCTGTGGATAACACGCTTTTTGCCATAGCCGGCGATAATGCCCGGCACGCCCGTGTTGGGCTGGGGTGAACCTTGGGTAATGACACGGCCCAGGAAATGCCCGCGCATGGTCTCGACCACGGCGTCGCAATCAACCGGCGCGGTAAAGCCCGGCCCTACTGCAATGACGGCAGGAGCCATGTCGCGCGTGGTACCCAGATTGCGCTTGGCCAGAATCGCGTCGACCACAGCCGCGGGCTTCAGTTCGTCGAGCATCTGTGCCTGGGGGTCCACCACCACGGCGACATCCCCCGCCTCGGTAATCTCAAGCGCCTCGGCCGACGTCTGCGCCAAGCGGGCGCGAATGCCCTCGACCTGGACCTCGCCCAAGCGAATGGCCTCGCAAAAACTGATTGTGCGACGGATGCACGTGGGGACCGCGATATCGGCCATGACGACCGACACGCCGGCGCGCACCAAGCGAGCGGCGACGCCCGTGGCGATATCGCCGGCGCCGCGAACATAAACGAGCATTCCCGAGGCACCTCCCTGTGCTACGGTTTGAGCAGAGCAAAAGCGGTTCGACCGCTACTCTGATGATTATTTATTATCACAGTATTATACGGCGGTGAACAGATGGAAATGGTTAGCGGCAATCTTGCCTCGGCGCTCAGGATCGAGCCGGGCATTACCGCGATTATCGGCAGCGGCGGCAAGTCGACCTTGCTAAAGACGCTCGGCCTTGAGCTTATGCGCGCTGGCGACCGCGTGCTCCTCTGCACCACCACGCATATGTTCCCCGTCGCCGGCGTGCCATGGGACGGGTCGGGCCGTCGTCTGGACGCCGCGCCTTGGAAGCCGGGGGCCCTGCATGTTCCCGGCTGCACCTGCGAGGCATGCGCTGGCATGAGCCGCGGAAGTATCTGCCAGGCGGGTATTTTGGACCCGGAGACGGGCAAGCTCTCCTCCCCTGCCGAGCCGCTCGACCAGCTGGCGCAGCGCTTTGACTACGTCCTGGCCGAGGCGGACGGCAGTAAGCGGCTCCCGCTCAAGGCGCATGCCCCGTGGGAGCCGGTCGTTCCCGCCGGCACGGCCAACGTCATCTGGCTCGTCGGCGCCTCGGGGCTCAGCAAGCCCATCAACGAAGCCGTCCACCGCCCCGAGCTCTTTTGCGAGCGTTGCGGCTGCGAGCTCACCGACATCGCCACGCCCGAGCGCGTCGCCCAGGTGCTCAATGCCGAGATGCAAGAGATGAAGCTCAGCACCGCACGCGTCATGCTCAACCAAGTCGACACGCTTGCCGACCCCACGATGGCCGACCGCTTCGAGGCAGCCCTCGGCCGACCCGTCGTCGCCAGCAGCCTCAAATAGCCGGCCCCATCTCGTCAGTTGCGGTGAAATACGGACTGTTTGGCCGCCTAACGGCCGCAAACAGTCCGTATTTCACCGCAACTGCGGAGGGGACACGGCATCTTTGCTGCTAGCGGGGGACGTAGCGGCCGGGCTGGGCTCCGGTGGGCTCGCCGTCGCGCGCGGCCAGCACGCCGTTCACAAACACAGCCTTGGCGCGGCCGTGCGCCTCAAAGCCCTCGAGCGGCGTGTAGTCCACGGCCTGATGCTGCGTCGCGGCGCTGATCGTCCAGCGCGCCTTGGGATCCCACACGCACACGTCGGCATCGGAGCCCTCAGCAAGACATCCCTTGCGCGGATACATGCCAAAGACGCGCGCCGGATTCTCGCTCATCAAGCGGCACAGATCCTCAGGACCCAGCTGCCCCTCAAAGCTCGTAGCGATCGCGACGGGGCGATGCTCCACACCGGGTCCGCCGTTGGGAATCGCGCGGAAGTCGTCGCGCCCGCGGTCCTTTTGCCCGTGCAGGTTAAAGCTGCAGTGGTCGGTCGCGATCGTATCGATCTCGCCGGCCACAAGCGCCTCGCGCAGTGCCGCACGGTCGCCCGCATGGCGCAGCGGCGGGCTCATCACATATTTGGCGCCCGCAAAGCCGTCCTCGCCCTGCTCCAAATAGCACGTATCGTCGAGCATCAGATACTGAGGACAGGTCTCGACATAGATATTCTTCTGCCCGCGCGCCTTGGCGGCACGGATGGCCTCGAGCCCCAGCTTGGTCGAAAGGTGCACCACGTTGACCGGTGCGTCGCCGGCCAGGTGCGCCAGGTATAGCAGGCGGCTCACTGCCTCGGCCTCGCACACATCCGGACGGCTGAGCGCATGGCCCTCAGGCCCGTGGATACCCTGCTCAAACACGCGCTTCTGCAGCTCATTCACCAGCGTACCGTTCTCGCAATGCACGCACAGGATACCGCCGAGACGCTTGAGCTCCTCCAGCACCTCGAGCGTCTCGGCATCGTCCAAGCGCAGGTGGTCGTAGGCAAAGTAGGTCTTAAACGACGATACGCCCGCCTCGCGTATGGCCGAAAGATCCGCGCGGTTGCGCTCGTTCCACTCGGCGAGTGCCATATGAAAGGCATAGTTTGCCGTGCAGGTGCCGTCGGCGCGGCGATGCCACTCGGCCAAGGCATCGGGCATGGTCACGCCGCGATCGGCCGTCGCGTAGTCCACGATGGTCGTCGTACCGCCGCAGGCAGCCGCGCGCGTGCCGGTCTCAAAGCTATCGGCTGTCCAATCCATGCCGGTCCAGCACTGCATGTGCGTGTGTCCGTCGATAAAGCCGGGAAACACCCAGCAGCCCGCGGCGTCCTCGACGATATCGCCCTCGGCAGGCTCAATCGCCGCGGCGATCCGCACGATCCTATCGCCATCCATGGCAAGATCGGCACGGCGAAGCCCCTGTGGCGTCATGAGCGCGCCGTTTTTGATGATGATCATAATTGCTCCTTATTGATTTATGCAGTTGGCCACGCGATCAAAATACGAGCAGGCGGCGATATGCTCCGCTATGCGTCGCTGCCCCTTTGCGGTATCGACGTCCCACAGCTCGTAGGCACGCGCCTCGACCAGCATCACGTCGGTACGGTCCTTGAGGATCGAACCGCCGCCGTCCTTGCCCTCAAGACACATAAGCGCATCGAATAGTTCCGCCGGAAAGAGCACCGGGCTCGAAGGCTCACCGTTGCACGCAAGACGCACCGGATGCTTGCGGCCACGCTCGTCAAATGCACGAACCATAGCCTCAAAAGAATCCGAACTCACGAGCGGCTGGTCGCCCGGCAAAAAGAGGCAACCTTTCCAGTTGCGTTCGACCCCCCACGAAAGACCCGCGCGGACGCTTTCGCTGCGCAGCTCGCCATCGTGCAGCACGCACGGGCAATGCTTGTCCTCGCAAATCTGGACGACCTCGGGCCAACGCGTCGAAACCACGGCGTCAAAGCCCTGGGGAACCGAATCGATGGTCCGGGCAATCAGCGGCTCGCCATAGATATCGGCAAGTATCTTGTTAGAGCCAAACCGCTTGCCCTCGCCCGAAGCCATAATGACGCATCCAAGTTTCATGGTGATACCTCCCCTGAAACCATCGTACCCATAACTCGCGCCGCGGGCATCCACATCGAAAGCGCTTATCCCGCACGCCCGCGATGCAAAAAAGGGGCACCCCGCCGGTTGGCAGAGCGCCCCCTTTACATGGCTTACCTCAACCCGGCTTTAGGCCTGGAACCAACGGGCGGTGTTGCGCTCGTCGAGGGCCTTGAGGGTAGCGGCGGGATCGGCAACCTTCTGCAGGAACATCATGGCTGCGATGGCGTACGGCTTGTAGCTTGCCTCCTTGTACATGCCCACGCGGTGCATGTCGAAGACGTCGGCGTTAACCTCACCGTGCTCGCAGGAGACACCGGAGATGTCGGCGGGCAGCGGGTGCATAAAGATGGTGTCCTGGCCGTTGGCAGTCTTCTCCATGAGCTCGGTCGTGGAGCACCAGTCCTGATGGGTGGCGTTCTGGGCGAGCAGCTCCTTCTCGAGCGCAGCGATGCCGGCGTCGTCGCCCTCGGCGTACAGATTGGTACGCTTCTCCATGGCGGCAAACGGAGCCCAGCTCTTGGGGATCACGATGTCGGCGCCCTCGAAGGCCTCGGCCATGGTGTTGACCTGCTTAAAGGTGGTGCCGGACTCGGCGGCATAGCCCTTGGCGCGCTCGACGACCTCGGGCATGAGGTCGTAGCCCTCGGGGTGGGCCAGGGTGACGTCCATGCCAAAGCGGGGCAGCAGGCTGATCAGCGACTGCGGGCAGGACAGCGGCTTGCCGTAAGAGGGCGAATAGGCCCAGGTGACGGCAACCTTCTTGCCCTTGAGGTTCTCGAGGCCGCCAAACTCGTTGATGAGGTAGAGCATGTCGGCAGAGGACTGCGTGGGGTGATCGGAGTCGGACTGCAGGGAGATGAGCGTGGGACGGTGATCCAGAACGCCGTCCTCGTAAGCCTGCTGGACAGACTCGGAGACCTCGGCCATGTAGGCGTCGCCCTTGCCGATGTACATATCGTCGCGGATGCCGATGACGTCGGCCATGAAGGAGATCATGGTAGCGGTCTCGCGGACGGTCTCGCCGTGGGCGATCTGGGACTTCTTCTCGTCCAGGTCCTGCAGCTCAAGGCCGAGCAGGTTGGCGGCCTTAGAGAAGGAGAAGCGCGTACGGGTGGAGTTGTCGCGGAACAGGGAGACGGCCAGGCCCGAGTCGAAGATCTTGGACGAAACGTTGTTCTCACGCAGCTCGCGCAGGGCGTCGGCGACGATGTAGAGAGCCTTGAGCTCATCGGTGGTCTTGTCCCAGGTGTGCAGGAAGTCGCTGCCGTACATACCCTTAAAGTCGAGACCGTTCAGCTGCTCGACGAGCTCGGTAAACTTAGCGTCCATGGAAATGTCCTTTCTAAAGATGAAACGATCGCAATGAGTTGATGCGCTCCGGCATGCGCGTGTGGCAGAACATGCAGAGCACCATGACGAGGACCCGCCACCGTTGAGGAAGCATGGGAGATAACGACCGCGGGCCCCAAGTCAACAGGGGGTGCCGGGGACACGAGCGGCCCCCGGCTCAACAAAATCGAGGAATGGGACTAATCGATCTTGTTGTTGGTCAGACCGGCGCGGAACACGGTGGCGTCGCCATCGGCCTGGCTCGGATCGTAGAGGTTCAGAGCAGCCACGTACATGGCGGCAGCGGTGACCAGGTCGTCCTTGTAGGTGACCTCGTTGGGAGCGTGAGCCTGAGACTCGGCACCCGGACCAAAGCCCACGCAGGGGATGCCGTAGCGGCCCTGGATGGAGACGCAGTTCGTGGAGAAGGTCCACTTGTCGCACAGCGGACGACCGGTGCGCTTGTCCATGCTGGGCTCGCAGCCGATGCGCTCGTCACCAAACATAGCCTTGTGGGCGTCGACGAGGGCCTTGACGTGCGGAGCGGTCTCCTTGTTGATCCACGTGGGGAAGTAAGCCTCGGTCTCGTAGACCTCGCCGGTCCAGGACGGACGGTCGTACATGTACATGGAGACCTTCACGTCGTCGCCGTACTTCTTGGCAGCCGGCAGGTTGCGGATCTCGTCCAGGCAGGACTCCCAGGTCTCACCGGCGGTCATGCGACGGTCGATGGAGATGGCGCAGGAGTCAGCGACAGCGCAGCGGCTGGGGCTGGTGTAGAAGATCTGGCTGACGGTGCAGGTGCCGCGGCCCAGGAAGCGGGCATCCTCGAAGTGCTCGGGATTGTACTTGGGGTCGAGCATCTTGACGAGGCCCTTGATGTCGGTCGACTCGTCGCAGCCGTTGTTGTTGAGGGCGCGGACGTCGGCGATGATGTCGGCCATCTTGTAGATGGCGTTGTCGCCGCGGTCGGGAGCGGAGCCGTGGCAGGAGGTGCCGTGAACGTCGACGCGGATCTCCATGCGACCGCGGTGACCGCGATAGATGCCGCCGTCGGTGGGCTCGGTGGAAATGACGAACTCGGGCTTAATGCCGTCCTTGTTGTAGATGTACTGCCAGCACATGCCGTCGCAGTCCTCTTCCTGGACGGTGCCGACGACCATGATCTTGTAGCCCTCGGGGATGAGGCCCATGTCCTTCATCATCTTGGCAGCGTAGGTAGCAGAAGCCATGCCACCCTCCTGGTCGGAGCCGCCGCGGCCGTAGATGATCTCGTCGGTCTCGTAGCCCTCATAGGGATCGGCATCCCAGTTCTCGATGTTGCCGATGCCGACAGTGTCGATGTGGGAGTCGATGGCGATGATCTTGTCGCCCTCGCCCATAAAGCCCATGACGTTGCCCAGGCCGTCGACCTTGACCTCGTCATAGCCAAGGCTCTCCATCTCGGCCTTGATGCAGGCAACAACCTCACCCTCCTCGCAGGACTCAGAGGGATGGGAGATCATAGCGCGCAGGAAGCGAGTCATATCAGCACGATGGGACTCAGCAGCAGCCTTGATAGCGTCGAAATCGAGTTCTTTAGCCATTGTTCATAACCTTTCAAACGAAGGGATCTACCTGTGAGGTGGCGGAGCGATACCTATTTACTCCGCCCCAACGATTAGCAGGTGGGATACTCGCCCTCCCAGACGATGCGACGGTACTGATCCGGATCGGTGTCGCCCTCGGTGGAGAAGCAGAGCACGGAGCTCGTCTTGTCCAGGCCGATGAGTTCCTTGAGCTCGGCGTACTCGGGATCGAGCATGAGAGTCTCGACCAGGCCGGTGGTCACAGCGCCGGACTCGCCGGAGATGACGCGCGGGTCGCCCTTCTCGGGAGCGCCCAGGGTGCGCATGCCGCGAGCGGTGACCCAGTCGGGGCAGGACACGAAGGCGGTGGCGTGGTTGCGCAGGATATCCCAGCCCAGGATGTTGGGCTCGCCGCAGCACAGACCGGCCATGATGGAGGGCATGTCACCGCCCACGATGCGCGGATCGCCGTCGCCGGCGGCAGCGCCCTTGTACAGGCAGGCGGCAGGCGCGCACTCAACCACGACGAAGGTGGGCGGGTTATCGGGATACAGGTTGGTGAAGTAGCCCACCACGGCGCCGGCGAGCGAACCCACACCAGCCTGGACAAACACGTGCGTCGGGCGGTTGATGGCCATCTCGCGCAGCTGCTCGGCAGCCTCGGAAGCCATGGTGCCGTAGCCCTCCATGATCCAGGACGGGATCTTCTCGTAGCCCTCCCAGGCGGTGTCCTGAACGATGACGCCGCGCTCGCAGGCGTCAGCCTCGGCGGCGGCCATGCGCACGCACTCGTCGTAGTTGACCTCTTCGATGGTCACCGTGGCGCCCTCGGCGGCGATGTTATCGAAGCGGGGCTTGGTGGAACCCTTGGGCATGTGCACGACGGCCTTCTGGCCCAGCTTGTTGGCAGCCCATGCCACGCCGCGGCCATGGTTGCCGTCGGTGGCGGTAAAGAAGGTGGCCTGGCCAAAGTCCTTGGCAAGCTGATCGGAGGTCAGGTAATCGAAGGTGCACTCGGCAACGTCCTTGCCGGTCTCGTCGGCAATGTAGTTGGCCATGGCAAACGAGCCGCCCAGGACCTTAAAGGCGTTGAGGCCAAAGCGATAGCTCTCGTCCTTAACGCACAGGTTGGACAGGCCCAGGCGCGCGGCCTGGCCATCCAGGCGGGCAAGCGGAGTGACGGTGTACTGGGGGAACGACTGGTGGAAGGCACGGGCCTTCTTCACGTGGTCGAGGCTCATGATTCCCAAGTGCTTATCATCGCTCTTGGGCATCGTGTTGCCCGCCCACTGGATCTTATCGGCCATACGGTGAACTCCTTAAGTCCTCTCTTGCCGGCCCCCGCATACGCGTTTCAGCCCATTCCCATTCATGCGACTGAACTTTTATGTGGATGCCAAACAAAAAGTTTGTTAGCACTGTTCTATCACACTTTTTGATTGGAAAACCTAACAAATTGTTTGTTGCCGTAATCGGTACTTTTTCGCCGCCGAACGGTCATGAATTGCCTTGTTGATGGATTTGTTTGCGGTCAAGTGTGGTTTATGGCAAAGTGTGCCCAAACTAATTTTTAGGAAGGCACCCATGACCCCCGCACAGATTGAGTTTTACAAGCGCCTCGCACACGGCCTGGCGCTCCAATTTGGCCCCAACTGCGAAGTCGTCGTCCACGATCTGGAGACCGAGGACGTGGACCACTCCATCGTAGTGATCGAAAACGGCCACGTCAGCGGGCGCAAACTGGGTGACGGCCCCAGCCATATCGTGTTTGAGTCCATGCACGAGGGCGCCACCGACGTACACGACCGCGAGCCATACCTCACCAAAACCACCGATGGCAAGCTGCTCAAGTCCTCGACGATCTTTATCCGCAACGATGAGGGCAAACCCGTCGGCATTTTGGGCATCAACTTTGACATTACGCTTATGAAGGCTTTTGAGCGTTCGCTCGACGCCTTTACCGGCACCGGCGGCACGGGCTATACCGAGCCCGAGCCTATTACCAAGAACATCGGCGACCTGCTCGAGGACCTGCTGCACGAGTGCGAGCAGTTTGTGGGCAAGCCCGCGGCACTCATGACCAAAGACGAGCGCATTCGTGCCATTGGCTACCTCGACCGTCGCGGCGCCTTTCTCATTTCCAAGTCGAGCGAGCGCGCCTGCGAGTTCTTTGGCATCTCCAAGTACAGCTTCTATAGCTACCTCAATGAGGCCAAGGCGGCGGCCGGCGACAAGTAGGCACTCGCCTGGATTGCCCCTCCCCTTTTGGGCGCGAGGTTGATTTTCAATCTCAACGCAACAGCCTGAACGGACTCCGCGTTTCCGCAGC
>CAUDAE010000003.1 GCA_958447445.1 uncultured Collinsella sp. | reverse complement strand
GAGGTCGTCACTTCCGTAACGCAAACCGTTGATGTATGAATCCACGGCTTTGAGCAGGTCATCTTGAGGCTGGCCCGCATCCTCGAGCTTAACGATTCGCTGCGTGGTACCGCGCACCAGACCGGCGTAGTTGACCACACGCGCCGTGCCCTGGATATCGGAGACGAGCAGCATAACATTGATGAAGAAGAAGATGAGAACTGCCGTGAGCACCATCATGAGCAGGCGCACCGCCTGGCCGGCCTTCTTGGCGACAGAAGTATTCACAAGTTCACTCCCCTAAATGACAAAAGAACAGGTAGCACGCAGTGTGCTGAAATTCATGGGTGGTTAACTCTACCATATGGGCCAGCAGCCTCAAACTGCAGCAGACGCTCGTCCAAATTGGCGTGACGCTTACCTTGTTGTTCTTGACCTGGCCGCGCTATCGGACATGCTTCTGGTCTTGGATCACCATGGGAAAGCTCATCCCGTTTTGTGCGTCTAGAGTGGGATGCGGCTTCCCAAAGGTGCCGTTAGGGGAAATCACATCCCGGTTTACCCCCTTGAAATGGGATGCCGTTTCCCGGAGGGGGTCCAGCGGGAAACGGCATCCCATTTTGGGCCCGAAAAGTGGGATACGGTTTCCGGCCGGCATGAAAAAGCCTCCGCAGCTCGTGTGGCAGCGGAGGCTTTATTCGTTGCGGTGCATTGTATTTGGGTCGTTGAGATGAGTCGATTTGCCCCGAAAGAGGAGGGCATTGACCTTAGGGTCATGCCCGACGAATGAGCGACAAATCGGCCATCTCGGCGAGCCGAACTACTCCAGCTCAAACGCTCCGGTATAGAGCTGATAGTAGTATCCGCGCTTGGCGATTAGCTCGTCGTGGTTGCCGCGCTCGATGATGCGGCCGTGGTCCAGACAGATGATTGCGTCGGAGTTGCGCACGGTGGACAGGCGGTGCGCGATGACAAACGTCGTGCGGCCCTCCATGAGCTTGTCCATGCCCGCCTGCACGATGGCCTCGGTGCGGGTATCGATGCTCGACGTGGCCTCGTCCAGGATCATCGCCGGCGGATCGGCGACGGCGGCGCGTGCGATCGAGATCAGCTGGCGCTGGCCCTGCGACAGCTGTGCGCCGTTGCCGGTGAGCATGGTGTCGTAGCCGTCGGGCAGGCGGGTGATAAAGTCGTCCGCGCCCGCGAGCTTGGCCGCCGCGATGCACTCCTCGTCGGTAGCGTCCAGATTGCCGTAGCGGATGTTATCCATCACGGTGCCGGTGAACAGGTTCACGTCCTGTAGCACGACGCCCAGCGAGCGGCGCAGATCGGCCTTGCGGATCTTGTTGACGTTAATGCCGTCGTAGCGGATCTTGCCGTCGGCAATGTCATAGAGGCGGTTGATGAGGTTGGTGATGGTCGTCTTACCGGCACCGGTGGCGCCGACAAACGCGACCTTCTGGCCCGGCTTGGCAAACACGGACACGCCGTGCAGCACCTCGTGGTCGGGCGTGTAGCCAAAGTCCACATTGTCCATGACCAGGTCGCCGCGCAGCGGCACGTACTCGATCTCGCCGGTTGCGCGGTGTGGGTGTTTCCATGCCCACATGCCGGTGTGGTGGTCGGCCTCCTCGAACTCCCAGGTCTCGGGGTTCACCTGCGCGTTGACGAGCGTTACGTAGCCTTCGTCGGCTTCGGGCTCCTCGTCGATGAGCTCAAAGATACGGTCGGCGCCGGCGAGGCCCATGACCACGGCGTTGATCTGCTGCGAGATCTGGCCGATCTGTCCGCAGAACTGCTTGGTCATGTTGAGGAACGGCACCACGACGGCGATGGACAGTGCCATGCCCGAGATGCTCAGGTTGGGCACGCCCAGCGCTAGGAAAATGCCGCCTGCCAGTGCGACCAGCACGTAGAGCAGGTTGCCCAGGTTCATAAGGATGGGCATGAGGATGTTGGCGTACATGTTGGCCTTTTGCGAGACCTCGAAGAGCTTTTCGTTGCGCTCGTCAAAATCGGCCTCGGCGGCAGACTCGTGGCAGAATGCCTTTACGACCTTCTGACCGTTCATGACTTCCTCGATATGGCCCTCGACCACGCCGAGTTCGGTCTGCTGCGCAATGAAGAAGCGCGCGGAGTTGGAGCCGAGCAGCTTGGTCATAAAGGTCATAAAGGCGACGCCGGCCACAATGACCAGGCACATCCACACGCTGTAGTACAGCATGATAAAGAACACCGTGACGATGACGATGGTCGTCATGAGCAGGTTGGGCAGCGACTGGCTGATCATCTGGCGCAGCGTGTCGATGTCGTTGGTGTAGTGGCTCATGATGTCGCCGCGCTGGTGCGTGTCGAAGTAGCGAATCGGCAGGTCCTGCATGCGGTTGAACATCTTCTCGCGCAGCTTCTCCAGCGAGCCCTGCGTGACAATGGCCATGGCGCGGTTCCAGAACAGCGAGGACAGGATGCCGACGCCGTAGATGCAGGCGAGGGTGGTCACGAGCTGTGCGATCTTGGGCTGCGCGGCTTCCCAATCGCCCGACTGCCACGATTCGCTAATAATCTGCAGGGCGCTCTGAAGGAAGGTCGCGCCGATGGAGTTGATGATGGCGCAGAGCACCACGCCGACGACGACGAGGGGCAAAAGCACGGGGTAGAAGCCAAAGAGCGTCTTGATGAGGCGCGACATGGTGCCGCCCTTGCGGTTGAGCGCGCGCTCGGCGGTAGTTGCCTTACTCATGTGCCTCGCCCCCTTCCTGGGTCTGAGCTTGCGTTACGGATGCCTCGGTGTCGGCCTTGACGGCCCCTTCGCCTTCGGCAGACATCTTGTTTTGCGAGGTAAAGGTCTCGCGGTAGATCTCGCTCGTCTTGAGCAGTTCGTCGTGGTTGCCGATCTGAGCGATACGGCCGCCCTCCATGACGATGATGCGGTCTGCGTCCTGCACGGAGCTAATGCGCTGGGCGATGATGAGCTTGGTCGTGTTGGGCAGATAGCTTGCCAACCCTGCGCGGATCTTGGCGTCGGTCTTGGTGTCGACGGCGCTGGTGGAGTCGTCCAGGATCAAAATCTTGGGGCGACGCAGCAGGGCACGCGCAATGCACAGGCGCTGCTTCTGACCGCCGGAAACATTGGAGCCGCCCTGTTCGATCCAGGTGTCATAGCCCTTGGGGAAGCCGTCGACAAACTCGTCGGCGCAGGCCAGATGCGCGGCCTCGCGGACCTCTTCGTCGGTGGCGTTCGGGTCGCCCCAACGCAGGTTCTCGGCAATCGTGCCGCTAAACAGCACGTTTTTCTGCAGCACCATGGCCACTTGGTGGCGCAGCGCGTCCAAGTCGTAGTCGCGCACGTCCACGCCGCCCACGCGCACGGTGCCTTCGGTGGTGTCGTACAGGCGGGCGATGAGGTTTACGAGCGTGGACTTGGCCGAGCCGGTACCGCCGATGATGCCGATGGTCTCGCCGCTCTTAATGTGCAGGTCGATATCGTCGAGCGCCTGGCGCTTCGCATGCGCGGAATACTTAAAGCTCACGTGGTCAAAGTCGATGGAGCCATCGGCGACCTCGAGCACGGGCTCGGCGGGATCGGCGATCGTGGGCTCGGCGGCCAGCACCTCGGTGATGCGGTGCGCCGATTCGTCGGCCATGGTCACCATGACAAAGATCATCGACAGCTGCATCAGGGTCATAAGGATCTGGAAGCCATAGGTAAAGATCGAGGAGAGCTGGCCCACGTCGAACAGGGTGCCCTGGCTCGTGATGATGAGCTTGGAGCCCAGGTAGATGATGACGACGAACGCGCCGTTGACGCAGATGTTCATCATGGGGTTGTTAAAGGCCAGCAGCTTCTCGGCGCGGGTGAAGTCCATTTGGACGTCGCGTGCGGCGGTCGCGAACTTCTCCTTCTCAAAGTCTTCGCGCACATAGCTCTTGACCACGCGCATGCCGGTGACGTTTTCCTCGACGGACTCGTTAAGGGCGTCGTACTTGTGGAACACGCGCGAGAAGATGGGACGCACCTTAAAGATGATAAAGAACAGCCCAAAGCCCAGCAGCGGAATGATGACCAGGTAGACCATGGCGACGCTGCCGCCCATGATAAATGCCATGGTAAAGGCGAAGATCAATACCAGCGGCGCGCGCACGGCGATACGGATGATCATCATAAAGGCCTGCTGCACGTTGTTGATATCGGTGGTCAGGCGCGTGACGAGCGAGGAGCTCGAGAACTCATCGATGTTGGCAAAGCTGAACGTCTGGATCTTGTAGAACAGGTCGTGACGCAGGTTCTTAGCGAAGCCGCAACTCGCATGGCTGCAGGTGACGCCGGCAGCGGCGCCAAAAGCAAGCGACGTCAGCGCGATGAGCACCAAAAAGCCCGCGGTGGGAAGCATCTCGGCTACGGTGGTGCCATCTTTGATGGCGTCGATCAGGTTGGCGGTGATAAATGGAATCAGCATCTCGCAGAGCACCTCGCCAAGCACGAGCAACGGCGTGGCAACGGTGACTTTTATATAGTCGCGGATGCTGCCCATGAGGGTTTTAATCATCCAGTTCCTCCCAGGTTACACGGATTTTCTCGAGCATTTCGGCGAGCTGCTCGCGCTCGTCGTGGGTGAGGGCGCCAAAGGCCTGCTCTCTAAAGCGAATGCGGGCTGCCTGGTCGATGCGGGCGTTTTCCCGGCCGGTTTCGGTCAGGCGAATGGTGAGCCGCCGTCGATCCTTGGGGTTACGGCTGCGCTCGATGAGGCCGTTGAGCTCGAGCTTGGACAGGATCTCGGAAAGCGACCCCGGCTTGAGGTCAAAGTGCATGCCGAGTTCCTGATGCGACATCTCGCCGCCGGGTTGCTTGGCCAGCAGGCAGATGATGGGCGCCTTGCCGGACACGCCTCCGCCATGAAAATGCATGTAATGGCCGCAAAAGCCCAGGCCATTGAGGATGCGCTTGGCAAGCTTGTCTTCTGAGCTAACCGCTTCGGGTGCATCCGCCGGCTGTGACGGGTCGCCGTCGGGCTCGTGCGAACAAAGGTTAAGAGGTTCATCGCACATGAATTAGTGTTGCTCCTTTCTTTAGTTAGGTAGTGGAATTGTTTTGTGCCTAACCAATCTAGGAGCATGAGAAACCAATGTCAAGGTACCAAACTTATTAAGTTACGGCGTTTTGCCAAACGCCGTAACCGCTCGACGCTGCAAACGTTCCTAAGCGGCAATCTGGCGTTCAATCGTCGGGCATGGCCACAAGGCCTATGCCCTCCTCTTTCACGCCACCTTGCTCGCTTAGGAACGCTTTCGCTGTCCGTCCTCAATCTGCAGCGCTGCCTGGGTTGGCATTTGAGTGATCCGTGGGGGACGGAGGATAACGGATCATTTTGGGCTGCGGTGGCACCCTTCCGAAGCTGCTTTGCCCAAAACTATGCCGAATTACTACGATGAATTCGAAATCTCAGACCTCGGCATTGTTTTTCGGAAAATCACAAGCTGTCTACCTGCGGTTTTGCTGGAGTGCAATTTGTTGTGGTTGGAGACTGGCGGTTTATCGTAGTAATCCGGCATAGTTTTGGAATGGTAGTAAATAGGTGGCAGCTACTGTGCCGCTACTGCCGTGACTTGCCTCCCATTTCCGAAACCTTTCCGCAACAATGCGCTCTTCGCGACCGTAGCGCCCGCTCACAACGTCCCCTGCGCTACACTTAGTCGCACTGTGGCGCCGTCGCGCCGCGCCCGACCCAAGGGGGACACTCATGAAGAACACTCAGCTGCTGCTGATCAACGATATGTGCGGCTACGGCAAGGTCGCGCTTTCCGCCATGCTGCCGGTGCTGTCGCACATGGGTTACCGTATCCACAATCTGCCGACGGCACTTGTGTCCGATACGCTCAACTATCCCAAGTTCTACATCCATGACACCACCGAGTACGTGCGCCAGAGCCTCGCCATCTGGGAGGATCTCGGCTTTGAGTTCGACGCCATCTCCACCGGCTTTATCGTGACCGAGGAAGAGACGCGCATTATTTCGGACTTCTGCCACCGTCGCGCGCAAAAGGGCACCAAGGTGTTCGTCGACCCCATCATGGGCGACAACGGCAAGCTCTATGCGGGCGTGCCCGAGTCCACGATTGGCCTTATGCGGCATCTGCTGGAGTGCGCAGACTACGCGGTGCCCAACTATACCGAGGCATGCCTGCTCACCGATACGCCTATCGCCGAGCAAATCACGCCCGACGAGGCCCGCGTCCTTGTGGACGCCGTGCGCGAGCTGGGTGCCAAGTCGGTGGTCATTACGAGCGCCGTGGTCAATGGCACGAACGCGGTTATCGGTTACGACCATGTGGCGGGGGAGTACTTTACGATTCCCTTTGAGCTCATTCCGGTCTATTTCCCGGGCACGGGCGACACGTTCTCGGCGGTGCTCGTCGGCCGCGTTATGGCAGGTTGGAGTCTGCAGCGCGCGACGTCCGATGCCATGCGCGTGGTGGCTGAGCTTATCGAGCGCAATGCCGACCAAGAGGACAAGTCGGCTGGCCTTCCCATCGAGGCCTGCCTGGATGTGATTGACCATGAGTAACGCCGACGAGAGCGGAACCGAGGCAGCGGGCGAGAACAAGCCGCTCGGTGCGCCGCGTGGCAAGCGTCCGCGTATCCGCGTGAGCTGCGTGGACCAGCTAGGCACATGCCGCTGCCATCACGGGCACAAGCCGGGTGACGTCTTCGACTTCGACCGAGACCGCGGCAAGATGTGTGCCATGGCCTGCCATGTGGGCTTTCCCTATATCGATATCCTGCGCTATGGCGGAACCGTGCCTGGCAACGAGCCCGGTACGGCAAAGTTCTGCTGCCCCGAGGTCGATACGCTGAACGTCTGGCTTGCCGAGATCGTCGACGAGTAGTCGAGCGCAATGTGACAAAGGGACAGTCCCTTTGTCACATTCGCCGGGGCTGCCCCTTCTTTTGCTTATAATTTCAAATCTCTGCATTTCATCCGATTTTAGGTTCTAAAAATCCTACATTTCATCGATAATCAAGCGCATAAAACTTTGCATTTCATTTGATGACACTGAGGGGAGAGCCTATGCTGCGCAGGAAAATAGCGGCAGAGCTGGAGCGTTGGCTGAAGTCTGCCGAGCAAAAGGCCTTATTCATCACGGGTTCTCGCCAGATCGGCAAAAGCTATTCGATTCGCGCGTTTGGCAAAGCCAACCACGCAACCTACATCGAACTCAACCTCATGGAAAATCGCCAGGCAAAAGATGCTCTTCTCGAGGCGCGAGATGCCGATGATTTCATCAGCAGGGTGACGCTTCTTTCGGGAAAGCCGATAGCGCCAGGCAAAACGCTCGTGTTTATCGATGAGGTCCAAGAGGCCCCCGACATCATGACGATGGCAAAGTTCCTTGTTGAGGACGGGAGGTGCCGCTGGGCGTTTTCGGGGTCAATGCTTGGGACCCAGTTCAAGGGTGTCAGGTCCTATCCCGTGGGGTATGTCCACGAGCTTAGGATGTTCCCGCTCGATTTTGAGGAGTTTTGCTGGGCAACCGGGGTGAGCGAGGGGGCTCGCCAAACGATACGCGACGCGTGTATCAGCGAGAAGCCCATTCCTGGTTACATTCATGACGCGATGATGGCAAACTTCAGGACCTATACCGTTGTCGGCGGAATGCCGGAGGTCGTGCAGCGTTTCCTTGACACGCGGGGCGACCTTGCCTCTGTTCGTCAGCTACAGTCCGAGCTCAACGAACAGTACCGACGGGATATTTCCAAGTATGCAAGTTGGCGTGCCCTTCAGGTGCAGAGCATCTACGATCAGCTCCCCATTATGCTTGAGGGCGAACACAAGCGTTTCGTGCTCAATTCCATTGACCCCAAGGCGCATTATGAGAAGTACCAGCGAGATTTTGTCTGGCTTGTCGATGCCGGCGTTGCTCTCAAAGCCGATATCGTAACCGAGCCAAAGTCGCCCCTGCTCAAGACGGCACGGCCATCGCAGTTCAAGCTATACCAATCGGATACGGGCATGTTGATGGCGCGCTACCCCGTTGGAGTCGCCCAAGCGGCGTATCTTGATAGCAAGGAGCCCAATCTGGGCGGCATTTACGAAAACGTGGTGGCCCAGCAGCTGGCTGCCCAAAATCGCCAGCTTTACTACTATCAGACAAAAAAGCGCGGTGAAGTGGACTTTGTGGTCGATGGACCGGATGGGACGGCTGTTCCGATCGAGGTTAAATCGGGCTCCTATTACCACGCGCACGCTGCGCTCGGTCATGTGCTTGATACGGCTGAATATGGCGTAAGGCTCGGGATTGTTTTCTCGAGAGGCAACGTTGAGCGCAACGGAGCGGTTCTCTATTTGCCGCTATATGCGACCTGGGCCCTTTCGGATGTTTTGGGCGACTCCTGCGCCGAGGGGATAAAGCTGGAGGTCAAGCCGGTCTAGGGCCAGTCCCGGATGTGGCAAAGGGACAGTCCCTTTGTCACATTCATGAGCGTTGATTTTCTCCCACCGAGATAACGGGGGGTGCGGACGATTTCTTGGACCGCGCCTAGGCGTATCCAAGCTTCCTGCGGTACTCCATCGGGCTCAGCCACCCGAGGGACTTCTTTATCCGCTCCTCGCGATAGTACACGAGGTAGGCCTCGAGCCTGCCCATGAACTCCTCGGCCGTCACGCCCTCCCAGTCCCTGTAGCGGAAGAACTCGTTCTTGAGGCGGCCGAAGAAGCCCTCGCAGGCCGAGTTGTCCGGGCTGCAGCCCTTCGCGGACATGCTCCTGACCAGGCCGTCCTCCTCGCAGATCCCGATCCACTCCGGCCAGCGGTAGTGGCCGCCCCGGTCCGAGTGGATCGTCGTGCGCGCGCCCGCCGGCCTCGCCGCGCAGGCCTTGAGCAGGCTCGAGTTCGCGAGGCGCTTGTCGGGGTGCAGCCCGATCGACCAGGCGACGGGCATCCCGTCGAAGCAGTCGACGACCGGGCTCAGGTAGACCTTCTCGCCGCCCGGGAGCCTGAACTCGGTGATGTCGGTGAGCCACAGCCGGTTGGGCTCGTCGGCGCGGAACCTCCTGTTCACGAGGTTCTCCGGCGCCTTGGAGACCTCGCCGGCGTAGGAGCTGTAGCCCCGGGCGCGCCTCCTGTTGTAGACGACCTCGAGGCCCTCCTCGCGCATCACGCGGGCCACGCGCTTCTCGCTGGCCCGGACGCCCTCGCGGCGCAGGTGCGCCCAGACGGTGCGGTACCCCCAGCACCCCGAGCCCTCGCGGAAGATGCGCACCACGCGGTCGCGTATGTCGGCGTCGCGGTCGCGCGGCGCGGCGACGCGGGGCCTCCAGTACTCATAGGAGCTCTTCGATATCCTCAAGAAACCTGTGATCGAGCGGAGGGGCAGGGCGGTCGCCCGCCTCAATCTCTCGCCGAGCTCGCACTTGCTCCTGTTCGAGATCGAAGCCGGGTCCCACCCTTCCGCTTTTAGGTCGGCCAACACCGCCCTGAGCAGCAGGTTCTCTATCTGGTCCTCGTTGAGCCCGGCGAGCGGGCCGGTCGCGGGCGGGGCGTAGATCGACTTGTCGGGGCCCAAGCTGGCCTCCTTCCGCGGCGGTTTCCTCGCCCCGATTCTACAGCGCGCCCCGGTGTAGCTGTGCGGGAGGTGCCCCGTCGCCCACTTCTTGGCCGCGCCCACCGAGACCCCCGCGAACTTCGCGGCGGCGGTGGGCCCCATGCCGTCCTCCGTCGCCAGGAGGAAGAGCTCGACCTTCTCCCTGCTGTACATGCGAACCCACAGTCCGGACCGCCCCGCGGTCCAACTTTCTGTCCGCACCCCCACGAGCGTGGATTTTCTCCCGTTTAGAGCGCGCTCGAACGCTCAAAGTGGGAGAAAATCCACGCTCGTTTTATGCCGATGGCGTGGCCCGTGTGCCCGCGCCGCCCGAGCGCCTACAGCTGCTCGAGCATAGCGGTGCAACCGGCGAGTACATCGCGGTAGGTGGCGTCGAAATTGCCGGTGTACCAGGGATCGGCCACGTCGCCGGGGCGATCGGTCCAATCGAGCAGGCGCGAGATCTTGCCATCGGGGTCCTTCCCAAAAATTCGGTACAGGCCGCGGGCGTTCTCGTCGTCCATATAGACAATGTGGTCCCAGTCGCCATACTCCGCGCGACGCACCTGACGTGCACGATGTGCGACGACGGGAATCCCAACCTCGCTCAGCTTGGCAACGGTACCGTGGTGTGGCGGGTTGCCGATCTCCTCGGTCGAGGTCGCAGCGGAATCGATGACAAACTCCGCCTCGCGCCCAGCGCGGCGCACGAGCTCGGTAAACACCGACTCAGCCATCGTCGAGCGACAGATATTTCCATAGCAGATAAAAAGAATGCGTTGCATGAGCGGCTTCCTTTCTAGGCGGTCGCGCAGGGCTTACAGACTGCTCTTGAGGCAGTTTGCTCCAATAAAGCCCGCTGCGTACAAGGGGAGGTGGCGCAGCTCGCGCCCGTCATCGGTTTCGCTGCGGGAAAAATTGTTCTCGGACAAAATGTAGGCATATGGCGATCGGGCTTTGTCCATAAACGACCCGAGGGTTCTCGCGCGCACGTTACGTGCGGACTTTACTTCGACGGGCACAATTTCCATACGGTCGGTCTGAAGTAAAAAATCGAGCTCGCCGGTCGTCTTCCAAGACGACGGCGGCACCCAGTAATACGTCTGCAAGCTATTGCCCGAAAATGCTTGCATGACCGAGTTTTCCGCCAGGGCGCCTCGGAAGTCGGAAGATAGCGCTATGGCGGAATCCTCTTTGAGGTCGAGCCAGAGCCGCGGGTTGATGCCGAGTTTGTAGAACATGAGGCCGGTATCGAGAAGATAGACCTTAAAGAAACTTCCATCTTCGTCGTCGAAGGGAACGAGGGGAGGCTCGATGCCTTCGGTCAGGTTGTTGACCGATATGATGCCGGCGCCTTCGAGCCAGTCGAGCGGCTCGATAAGCTTGGCGCGACGGCCTCCGCGTTCGACCTCGGAGTACTTGAATTTTTTTGTGGACGATCTCAGCAGCTGGGACGGAATGGAGCGCCAGACCTTGCGCGCCGCCACGCCGCTGATCCCGTTTTCGGGGTCGGTCATATCGGCGGTATAGGTCTCGTCGATTTCGCGCTGCTCGATGCGCGCATCCTCGATGGATAACGTCTTGCGATATGCGTTGACGGCGGCGGGCATGCCGCCCACGATCTGGTATCGATGAAACAGGCTGAGCGCGGCTTGGTGCGCGGCGTAGGTCTCGAGCGTGCCGGCGTGGGTACGAATGGCATTGGCCATCTGCTCCTCGTCGAGCGCCCAGAGAAACTCCTCGAACGACATAGGATGCATGGTCTCTTGACGAACGCCGCTGGGAAAAGGCAACTTGCGCTTGCGCGTGGCGACGCCGAGCTGACTGCCGGTCGCGCATATGCGCCAGCCCGAACCCGAAAAAAAGCGAAGCGAGTTGAGCGCCCGTTCGCAGAGCTGCACCTCGTCAAACAGGATGAAGGCGGTTTCTTTGCGAATGGGGGTGCGTTTATAGTCTGAGATTCGCGCCACGATGGCGTCAACGTCGTCGGTGGGACAGTCGAACAGCGGAGCGATCAGCTCAAGATCGGTCTGAAAGTCGAGTTTGACAAACGCATCGCCGGCGATTCGTCTGCCGATTTCCTCGGCAACGTACGTTTTGCCTACGCGTCGCGCACCACGGATGAGGATGGGGCGCGACGCGTCCTTTGTCGCCCATGATTCGATAACGGATTCGATTGATCTGCGCATGGGGCCACCTTTCCAATTTCGTGTACTTCAGATACATAGTTTAGTACGATTTCATGTACTTGGAATACACGAAATAGTGGAAAAGTGTGTATCTGAAGTACACGAAATTGGAAAGGTGGAGCTTGCAGGCGGATAAACACTACTCGTATGGGACGGTTTTCACCGGTTGCTCGCCACCTTGGGCTATGTTCGCCCCTATGCCTGCATCCGGGGCTGTGCTGATTGACGACGGCGCTCCCAGCGAGCCAACTTAATCGTCACCAGCGTGAGCGCCCAGGCCACAAGCGAGAACACGGCACCGACCGCGCCTACATATGCAATGCCAACTCCGCTTACCACGGCGCCGCCCACTGCGGTGCCAAACGAGATGCCGACGTTAAACGCCATGGGCTCAACCGAACTCGCGAGTACCATCGACTTGGGATGGCGGCTGCGTGCCACGTCCATAAAGTGCGTGATGCACGACACCGAGAACAGGTACATGAGCAGCGCCAAGCTAAAGACAAAGACCAGCGCGAGCGGCATGGTGCCGCCCACAGCAAACAGCCCGAGCAGCGCCGCAGCCTGCAGCACAAACGTCACGAGTAGTGCCTTCATGCCAAAGCGCGCATCGATCCATCCGCCCAGGATGTTCGAGATCAGGCAGAACACGCCGTAGGCCATGAGCGTGGTACTGGCTTCGACCGTGCCCATGCCCAGCACCTGCTCAAGATAAGGCGTCACGTAGCCGTAGAAAACGTAGACCGACCCCACGCCAAACAAAAAGATGAGCATGCCGGTGATGATGCTCGGCTCGCGTAGCAGACCCGCCTGCTCGCGAAAAGTGGCGGGCTCGTCGGTTTGCCCAGCGCGCGGCATAAACGCCACGAGCGCTCCGCAGATCAGAACGGCAAAGGCCAGCGTGCCGTACATGGCCACGTGCCAATCGAGCGTGTCGGCCACAAACTTGCCGATCGAAGTGACAAAGACCATTGCCACGGAAAACGCACCATATACCACCGAGATGGCAAGCGAAGTTTGCTGCGGAGACAGAAGCTCGGGGATGTACGTCACGCCCACGGCGAGCAGTGCGCCCGAGACGGAGCCCAGGATGATGCGCGAGATGAACAGCACCTGGAAGTTGGGCGCCAACGCCATGACCAGGTTGCCGAGCACAAAGACGATGCTGTAGCACACGAGCAGCTGGTAGCGGCGAAAACGCCCCGTACTGAGCGCGAGCACCGGCGTCGAGATAGCGTAGATCAGTGCGAACACGCTAATAAGTTGGCCTGCGGTGGCAAGCGATACGCCGAGTTCCGTCGCTAGGTCGCTTTCGATGCCGATGACCACGAACTCGGAGCAGCCGAGCGAGAATCCCAACAGCACGAGCAGCGCCAGGCAAAGATTGGTGCGCGCGGGGGAGAGCGCGGCGGCGGTTGACTTACTTTTTGGCGTGGTTGCGGCGGTCAAGGTTGTCACTCCAATGTCGCGTGAATAAGCGGGATTCAATCCCTGCAACTCTAACAGAATGTGACAAAGGGACAGTCTCTTTGTCACATTCGCGGCGTGGCTGCCGCCCCTAAACCGTCACAACATTCGATGAAAATCTCGCAAACGAGGAAAAACGTCGAATGTTGTGACGGTTTTCGTGTCCGGCGCGGGTGAGCTTCGGTGCCGTCTGGGGGTATAAGACTAGCGAGTGTTTATTTGCGAGGCCTAAGGGGCGCCCCGTATGGATATCGATAACTTTGAATGGTGGTATAGCGAGGGCGAGGCTCCGGACGAGGAGTGGGACGAGCCCGCGTCGCGTGACGTGTCGAGCGACGAGGACGAGACCGGCAACGATGCCGCTGTCGAGCCTGATGCCGCCTCCGATGCCGCCGAGCCCCTGACCTTTGAGCAGGCTTGGGCCCAAGCCGAGGCCGATGAGGCTAAGGCCGATGCCACGGCCACACTCGGTGAGCCGGCGGACATGTCCATCTCGCCGGCAAAGACCCCGCAGCCGCGCCACACCATCGATCCCGGCAGCACGGCATCCTTCAGTATTCTCGACGTGCCCTCGCAGGGTGCTCAGGCGCCCGCGCCCACACGTCGTCCCAATCTGTCTCGCGAGGAAGATGCAGGACGTCGCTCTCCGCTCGGCCCCATCCTTATCGCCTTCATGGCCGGCGTTATCGCATGCTCGGTAATTGGAAACGTCTGGAGCCATGTTGAACAACAGCGAAAAGACGCCGCCAAGGTCGAGATGTCTATCGAGCAATCGCTCGGCCGCACGCGCTCGGTACATGTGTCGGTCGAGGTCAAGGACGGCGCGATGTGGGACACCGCGCGTGGCGACAGCCAAATGCTCATCCACATCGTGGGGCGTACGCTCAAAGGGCAGACGATTGACGAGTATCAATACGTCAATTCCGCTGGTGACGGCATCGAGCTCAAGCCCGGCGACTACGAGCTCACCGTCGACGAACCGCCCGTCGCCACCGACGGCACGCGCTTCCGCGCCTCAAAGCGCATGGTTCCCGTGAGCTTTAACTCGCAGGCGCCCGATACGGTCGATAGCACTCCGCAGGGCGGGTTTGACCTTTACGCTATTGCTCAATAACTGCGCCTGTCGCTCAGCCCCGCCGCCAAGAGTGGGACAATAGCCCTCGACACTATTGTTTACTTTTGGAGGAAGTAGCATGTCTACCGTCACTACCATCAAGCGCGGCAGCCTCACCGCGGCCATCGATTCCATGGGCGCTCAGCTCACGAGCCTTGCCCTCAACGGCAACGAGTATCTGTGGCAGGGCGACCCCGCCTTTTGGGGCAAGCATGCGCCCATCCTGTTCCCCATTGTGGGCTCGCTGCGCAACAACACGGCGACGTCTGCGGCTGGCACCTGCGAGATGCCGCGCCACGGCCTCGCGCGCATCGTCGAGCACAAGCTGGTCGAGGTTTCGGAGGACGGCTCCTCGGTAACGTACGAGATCACCGACACGCCCGAGTCGCTCAAGGCCTTTCCGTTCCACTTTAAGCTCAACATGACCTATGCCCTGACTGGTGACGCCACACTTACCCAGACCTTTGCCGTCACCAATACCGGCGACGTGGACCTGCCGTTCTCGGTGGGCGGCCACCCCGCATTTAACGTACCTGCTCCCGGTGCCGAGGACGAGGCATTCGAGGATTACGAGCTGGCATTTACCGAGGCTTGGACCAACGAGGCCCCCATCATCACGCCCGATGGCCTCATGACGTTCGAGGGTAGCTACAAGGCTCCCGATAACTCGGACGTGCTGCCCATCACGCACCGCAGCTTCGATAACGACGCCATCATGTTCACCGATACCCCGGGCTCCACGCTCACGCTGCGCGGCCGCAAGTCGGGCCACGGCGTCAAGATCGACTTTGAGGGCTTTAAGTACATCGGCGTGTGGTCTGCCGCCAACGACGCCCCGTTTGTGGCGCTCGAGCCCTGGACCGGTCATACCACCACGGACACCGAGGACGACGTCTTTGAGCACAAGGTCAACACCATCACCTTGGCTCCCGGCGAGACGGACAAGCGCAGCTTTAGCGTTACCTTGCTCTAGAGGTTCCGCCGCTCGGTCGATGCTGCGCGCCGTCCAGAGCGATAATTTGTCATTCAAAAGGCAAGGCATGACCAGAAGGTTTATGCCTTGCGTTTTTCATGACTAGTCATTGGGGACGTTCTTGTTTGACTAGTCGTTTAAGAACGTCCCCAACGACTATCAATCGTTTTCAGTTCGTAAACTTGTATATATGCATTTATATATGCATTTGCTGGAGGTAGCGCTGAGCGGTATCCTGTTAAGTCGTCAGCATACGATTCAACAGGGAAGGCAGATTATGCATTCTCCCCATCAACGCGACGCGCATCCACAGCCGGTATGCAGCCGTCGCATCTTTTTGGGTAGCGCTCTCGCTGCGAGCGCTACTGTCGTCGCCGGCGCACTTGCCGGTTGCCAGCGCCCCTCCACGCTGGAAGTAGTTCAGCCCACGACGGGTGGCGGTCGCGACGACCTGTCCGATTCCGTTATCGGCAAGGATAAGATCCGCATTGGCATGGAGGCGGCCTACGCCCCGTACAACTGGCAGGTTTCCGAAGCCAGCGAGTACACCATCCCCATCGACAACGTGCAGGGCGCCTATGCCGATGGCTACGACGTGCAGATCGCCAAGATCGTCTGCAAGGCCCTCGGTGGCGAGCCCGTTGCCGTCAAGCAGAGCTTTTCGGGCCTTATCGATTCGCTCAACAACGGCCAAATCGACCTCATCATCGCCGGCATGAGCGCCACGCCCGAGCGCGAAGAGTCGGTCGGCTTCTCCGACCCGTACTTCATTGGCTACTTTGGCCTATTCGTAAAAGAGGGCTCGCCCTACCAAAACGCCACCAAGCTTAGCGACTTTAGCGGTGCCACGGTGCTCGGCCAAAAGGACACCATGCTCGACACCGTCATCGACGAGATCCCGGGCGTTGTGCACAAAAACCCGGTCGACTCCGTCCCCACGGTGTTCTCGAACCTGCTGCAGGGCACGTGCGACGCCGTGACCTACAACACCGAAAACGAGAAGGGCTATATGGCCCAAAATCCCGGTATCGTCCCCATCCATTTTGCCGAGGGCGAGGGCTTTAAGCAGGAGGTCGCGGCAAATGTCGGTTGCCGCAAGGGCTCGGACAAGCTGCTTAAGCTCATCGATAAGACACTCAAGGGCATTAGCCAAGAGGAACGCGACCAAATGTGGGACGCGTGCCTCGATCGTCAGCCGGCATAGGGAGGCAGCATGAAAACCATCAATCGTCTGGCCTCCTTTATCAAGGCCGACCATCGCTATGTATATCTGGGCACGAGCGTTATCGTGGCGCTCGGCCTGGCGTTTAGCCAACGCAACCCCACGCCGCTGAGCTTCTTGGCCCCCACGGGCGTGTTCCAAGATTGCCTTTGGGCGATTCTTTGGGCCTGGCTCGTCGTGTCGGCGGCGGCGCTGGTCACCAAGCTCATGCACTGGAACGACTATCGCGAAACGTCGCCGTTCGCATCCGAGCGTTTCCGTCGTGGCGCACGCTTAGGCAGCTACGTCGTGGTCGCCATCGCGGCGATCTTTTTCGTGGACCGCTGCGTTATGTCGTTTATCGACCTGGTGCAGGTGAGCATTGTCTCGGATTCCAACCCCAGCGACTTTTTGTCGAGCCTGGTCTACATGACCTACAAGAGCGGGGACTTCTTCATTCGCGGTATCGAGATCACCATCGCGCTTGCGACCTTCGGCACCGTCATCGCATTCTTCCTGGCGCTGCTCTTCGTGTTTTTGCGCATTCAGACCTTCGATCGCGTGGACAACGACCTGGTGCGCTTCTTTAAGAGTATCGGCCGCGGCTTTGCGACCGTCTACTCCACCATCGTGCGCGGCACGCCCATGATGGTCCAGGGTCTGCTCATCTATTACGCGGGCTTCACCGTTTTGCGCGGCATGGGCTTCGAGACCGCTCAGGCCAACCAGATTTGGAGCACCTTCACCGCCGGCCTCGTCACCATCTCGCTCAACTCTACCGCCTACATGATGGAGGTCCTGCGCGGCGGCATCGAGTCTATCGATCCCGGCCAGGCCGAGGCAGCACGCTCGCTGGGCCTGTCGCAGTGGCAAGCTATGCGCAAAGTCGTGTTCCCCCAGGGCATTAAAAACGCGATCCCCGCACTCACCAACGAACTCATCATCAACATCAAGGACTCGTCAGTGCTTTCGGTCATCGGCGTGTTCGACCTCATGTACGCTACCACCACCGTCGCCGGCGTGTACTACCGCCAGATGGAGGTCTACTGCGTGGCGCTCGTGGTCTACCTGATCCTGACGCTCGTGGCGAGCCGCCTGCTCGAGGCCTTTGGCAAAAAGCTCGGTGCCGAGGCTCCGGCCACGCTGCCCAGCTCCAACTAGGCGCTAGACGAGGAGATTCATCATGGCAGATACCGTTACTACCGGCGCTGCGGCCGCGCAAACCAAAGAGCCGCTCATCCGCGTTGAGGGCCTGCGCAAGAGCTTTGGCTCGCTCGAGGTGCTCAAGGGCATCGACCTGGCCGTTAGCCCCGGCGAGGTCGTCACCATCATCGGCGCCTCGGGCTCGGGTAAGTCGACGCTGCTGCGTTGCCTCAACCTGCTCGAGACTCCGGACACGGGTCACATCTGGTTCCACGGCCAGGATCTCACGGCCGAGCGCTGCAACATCAACAAGCTGCGCGAGGACATCGGCATGGTGTTCCAGGGCTTCAACCTGTTCAACAACATGGATGTGCTCGACAACTGCACGCTCGCGCCCGTCACGCTCAAAAAGATGGGCAAAGATCAGGCCGAACAGGTCGCGATGGAGCATCTGGCGAGCGTGGGACTCGAAAAATTCGCCCATGCCGCGGTTGGTCGCCTGTCCGGTGGCCAAAAGCAGCGCGTTGCTATCGCCCGCGCCCTGTGCATGAACCCGCAGATCATGCTGTTTGACGAGCCTACCTCTGCGCTCGATCCCGAGATCGTGGGCGAGGTGCTCGACGTTATGCGCAAGCTCGCCGCCGACGGCATGACCATGGTCGTCGTTACCCACGAGATGGCCTTCGCGCGTACCGTGTCCGACCGCGTGGTCTTTATGGACCAGGGCGTGGTGCTCGAGGACGCCGCGCCGGCTGAGCTCTTTGGCAATCCTAAGCACCAGCGCACCCGCGAGTTCCTCTCGCGTTATCTCAACGACAAATAATGCAAGCGAACGTGGCAAAGGGACCGCCTCTTTGCCACGTTGTTTTTGGAGGAAGGCATGGCCGAGGTTTGGCGCTTCTTTGCGCACGAGGATGATTTTGCCGATATCGACGAGGTCGGCGCGTGCGAGCGCCTGGGCCGCGTGCTGTCGTTTCCGACGATTTCGAGCATGGATGCCCAGACGGTGGACTGGCAGGCGTTTGCCGACCTGCGCGCCTATATGCAGCAGGCCTGGCCGCGCGTGTTTGCGGCGGGCGAGGTCGAGCTCATCGACCATTCGCTGCTCGTGACGCTTGCCGGCATCGACCCCGCCCTCAAGCCGGTCATGCTCATGGGCCACATGGACGTGGTTCCCGTGGTGCCGGGCACCGAGACAGACTGGACGCACAATCCCTTTAGCGGGCACGTGGACGACACCTATATTTGGGGTCGCGGCGCCATCGATATGAAAGACCAGGTCGCAGGCATCCTGGAGGCCGTTGAGTATGCGCTGGCGCACGGCTGGCAACACGAACGAACCCTGCTGCTGGCCTTTGGCCAGGATGAGGAGACCACGCAGTGCGGCGCGGGTGCCATTGGCCGCGTGCTCGAGGAGCGCGGCGTTGAGCTTGAGTACCTGATCGACGAGGGCGACTACCGTATTGTTTCGGCTGCCGAGTATGGCGCGGGCGAGGGCTGGCTTATGCATGCCGACCTCGCGGAGAAGGGCTACGCCGATATCGTACTCAAGACGAAGAGTGAGGGCGGGCATTCGTCCAACCCCTACGGCGGCACATCGCTCGAGGTGCTCAGCCGTGCCATCACCGCAATCTGCGATATCGAGTGGCCGACGCGCGTGACCGACTTGCTTGCCGCCCAGCTCGTCGAGTTGGGGCTCTACACGGCCGACGAGATTGCCTCCAACAAGGACACCATCGTGCGCGAGTGCCTCGCCAGCAAGAAGCTCTACCCGCTCGTGACGACCACCTGCGCGCCCACGCAGATCGAGGGCGGCAGCACCGGCGCCAACGTAATGCCGCAGGATATGTGGGCTAATATCAACTTCCGCATGCTCGAGGGCACGAGCGTGGCCGACGTTGTGGCGCGCTGCCGTGATGCGGTTGCCGGGGCGGACCTTGCCGGTCGTGTCGAAGTGGAGCTGGGCCCCGGCAGCTCCGAACCCTCGCCGTCCCCGCGCATCGGTGGTCCCGGTCTCGAGGCGGTTCGCTCCATCGCCGCCCGCTATTTCCGTGATCCAAAGGGGACGGAGGAAAACGGATCATTCGAGCCAGTGGCAATTGTGCCCTCGACCGTGATCGGTGCGACCGACGCCGCCAACTACCAACACATTTGCCCTGAGTGCATTCGCTTCTCCGCCTTTGTAGTCGACGATGACGAATGCGACCGCGGCGTCCACGGCACCAACGAGCGCATCACCCGTCGCGCCTACCTCCAAGGCATCCGCTTCCTCATCGCCCTGCTCCACACGCTCTAGCATGCGACAAAGGGACTGAGCCGATTTCATCGGTAATGAGACAAAAACTGTCATAGAATAAGACTAAGATATCTTAAGAGACATATGCTGGGGTTGGTATTCCTTGAACGACTGCGGGCATGTGCCAAACTGCCTCGGCCCCCGGGGAGCACCCGGGCAGGTCGCCGTGTGACTGGGGAGGAAATTATGCAGGAGCTCAGAGAGACGACGTCTCGACTCGTGAATAATGCTACCGGGGGTGTCTAAGCAGGGAACTTCCTGGTGAACACCGGCCGCGCGAGCGGTGGTCCGTCATGTCTTATGGCCGTCGTCGTGGGCTGCGCCCGGTCTCGCCATATGTGATTGTTTTGGCCCTCGCCGTCGCGCTGACGGCGAGTTTCTTCCTGCCGACCCGTGCGGAAGCGGCGTTTTCGGACCACACGGTTACGACGATTTCGCCTTCGGGGACAACAATCAACCTGTTTGATTACTGGGTGAATCCCGATAACCATCTGTCGGTCTCCGGCAACGGCGGCGTCAACGCAAACCACCGGTTCCAGTTTAACGACGGCCAGGGTGGTGAGTCGCTCAACCATTGGACGGGCAACACGAACCCGCAGCCCGGCATTGTCAACAACACGCTTTTAGACGGCTATCCGCAGCTTTCCAAAACCTGGGGCGGCGAGTCCCTCTGCTACCTGTTCGATTCCTCTGCCCAGATCGGCAAGACGTCCCATTTTGGCGTGACGGGCCTCCTCAAGGTTCAGAACGGCTACTACGTCTATGACAGCTCCAAAAACTACGCAGCCTACAACGCTGACAAGAATACCTTCGACATCTATGACACCTGGGGCATTGACAAAGTGGGCGATTCGTCCCACCAGGGTCAGTTCTTCCCGTTCGACGCGGCAGACAAGGTGCTCAAAGAGGAAAACGGCCGGCTCGTCCAAACCGGCATCAAGGCAGACAACACCGGTGATTCGCGCTACAACGACGGCCGCCCCGTCAACCACCACTTCGGCCTCTCAATGTCCACGCGATTCGTGCAGCCTGCTGGCGGCAAGACGAACGCGGGCGACGACATGGTGTTCGAGTTCGCCGGCGATGATGACGTCTGGGTGTTCATCGACGATGTCCTCGTGGGTGATATCGGCGGTATTCACAACCGCGCGAGTCTGAGCATCAACTTTCCTACGGGCGACATAAAGGTGAACGGTAATAACGACGGCACACTGAAGAACAAGTACCAGAAGGCGAATAAGGACACTTCGGGCTTCAACGGCAACACCTTCGCCGACGGCACCAACCACACCCTCAAGTTCTTCTACCTGGAGCGCGGCGCCACCGACTCCAACATGGAGCTCAAGTTCAACCTCGTGACGGTGCCCGAGTCCGACATCATCAAGTTCGACCAGGACGGCAAGTTCGTACAGGGTGCCGAGTTCAAGCTCTATAAGACCGACAAGGACTTCAAGACCGTGGGCGAGCTCATCGGCTCCGGTACCACGGACGAGGCCGGCCACCTAACGCTCACGAACGACGTGGACAACGGCGTCATCAACTTCGACGATCTCTACAACAAGGATCACGACAACAACAAGTACTACCTCCTGAAGGAGACGGGCGTACCCGAGGGATACCGCTCGAGTCTCGCGGCGACGGGTGGTAGCATGCAGCTCGAGTACGTGCCCGCGAGCGCTGAGAACGGCGCGGGCGGCGTCATCATCAACCGCGGCGGTATGGACGCGGGCAGCGTCGTGTGGAAGACCGGTGCGTTCGCCGCCGCGAAGGAGACCATCACCGCGCCGTCGACCGTGTACAAGGCAAATAATGACCTGACGAAGTCCGACAAGACCGTCAATCTGGACTCCGGCATACTGTTCGCTGTGGTGCTCAAGCGCGACAAAAGCGCAGGCACAGGTATCAAAGATCCGAGCAATTGGTACGCCGTGTCGGGCGACCCATCGACGGGAGCGGGATACACCCTCGCCAAGGAGCCGGGCATGACCGGTGCTATCGAGGCGGCGAAGAAGGACCTGCACGCCTTCACGCTCAACACGAGCGGCCAGTACCAGGTAGAGATTCAAAATCTGCCCGGTGACATCTCCAAGTACCACTACCTGCTGAGCGGTGATGCCCGCAAGGATGCCGAGTACACGGTGGCCATCTACCACACAACGGAGAGCTCCATCGCCAACGCGAAGCCCGAGAACACCGTCCACGTGTACAGCGACGGCATCGCAGACGGCACGAACTTCAAGCGGCAGTTCGCCACGCGCCTGCTCGTCACGAACATCCAGAATCGCCTGTTCGTGCAGAAGACCGATATCGAGGGTAAGCCCGTTGACGGGGCGAAGTTCGGCCTTTACAAGTCCACCCAGGTGACTACGGATGCGAACGGCAAGGCCGTGCTCAATGGCGACCAGGCCCCCTACGACACCCTGACGACGAGGTCGGTCGCCAACCCGGTCAAGCTCGAAGGGGCGGGCGTATTCCCGTCTACGAGCGACAGTAGCGAGCCGCTCGTGAAGGGTACCTACTTCCTGAAGGAGGTCTCGGCGCCCAATGGCTTCCTGCTTAATGACAGGCTCATCAAGGTGATTGTGGACGATTACGGCGTCCACGCCGATGCTGGTACAGTTGATGACGGCGTTTCGACGTTCGTGGGCGTGGGCTCGCTCATGAAGAGCCTGGGCCAGTTTGGCGCAGAGGGCGACATTGACAACACGCTCACGTGGATCAAGGGCCAGCGCCAGACGTCCGACGGGACGCTCGACGGCAACGGCAACCTTTCCTGGAACAATGACGCCAAGGGCGGCGAGAATGAGGTACATCTTAAGTACGGCGCCGATGGACGTGTCTACCAGTATGGGCCCACCAAGAAGGACGAACCTTACCGCCTGGAGACCGAGACGGGCTGGATACGTATGGGCATCACGCAGGACGTGTCTGGTGACGCTAATGCGAAGGGCGCCCGCGCCGACCTGGGCGACATGAATCTGAACGCCCTGTTTACGGGCGCCACCTGCGTGCGCGTGGCGAACGAACGCGAGGCGAGCCTCGAGGTGATGAAGAAGGTCATGGTGCCAGCGGGCCTGACGGGAAAACCGGACGCGGGGTTCACCTTCAAGTTCACCGTGCCCACGACGGCGGGGAAGACGTACAAGGCCGCGGTGTTTGAGAACGCGGGGACCGCAAGCGAGAAGCAGGTCGGCAAAATGTTCGACCTCGAGAACGGCCGCGAGCAGACCATCACGGCCGACCAGACGATCCGCGTGTACGGTCTCGCCGAGGGTGACCAGTACGCGGTGCAGGAGCTGACCGGCGCAGACAAGATGCCCGCGGGCTATAAGCTGACCGGCCGCAAGCAGGGTGACAAGAATCTGACTGAAGAAGGCGATAGCATCTCGGGCAGGATTGCCCCGCAGAATTCCGACGGCACGGTGGCCAAAGACAACAAGCTGGTGTTCACCAACAGCTACAGCGTGAAGTCTTCGGTGACGCTCACAGGCATCAAGGCGAAGAAGAAGTTCACCGGCCGTGAGTGGACTAGCGCCGACAGCTTCGAGCTTTGCCTGCGCGCCGCCGATGGAACGCCGATGCCTGATGGTGCCACGGCAGCGCCCGTGGCCGGCATGAAGCAGGTCGAGAAGACCGTTACGAGCGCCGAAAAATTTAGCTTCGGAGAGATTAAGTATGAGAAGCCTGACGAGTACACCTACTACATTGCCGAGACTACGCCCGCCAAGAGCGATCCCAGTTGGCTGGGCGGTGTCAGCTACTCCAGCGCCGAATACAAAGTGACCGTAACGGTGAAGGATGACGGCAAGGGAAATCTGACCGAGCCAGTCGTCAAAATGGAGCAGATCTATAAGGATGATGGCACCGCCACATCTCAGGTGATCGACGATCAGATTGCGGTGATCACGAACACGTACCGCCCGAAGGAGACCTCGGTAACGCTCAAGGCGACGAAGCGCTTCACGGGCGGTGAGCTCGCGGGGAGTGACTTCACGTTCCAGCTGCTCGACAAGGACGGCAGCGTGGTCCAGACTGTCCAAAACGAGAAGGACGGCAAGGTCGCCTTTGCAGCCATCGACTACGCTACGCCGGGCGACCACGACTACACCATCAAGGAGGTGAAGGGCGCCGACTCGACCGTCGTCTACGACGCGAAGGGCGTGAAGGTCCACGTCAAGGTCACCGACGAAAAGGGCGAGCTGAAGGCGACCGTCACCTACGACGGTGAGAAGGCCGTGCCGACCTTCACCAACACGAAGCCGACGGCGGACGTCACCGTTGAGGCCACGAAAGTTCTCGCGGGCAAGGACCTGACGGCCGATGCGTTCACCTTCGGCTTGTACGACCAGGACGGCAATGAGGACGCTCGCGGCACCAACGATAAGAATGGCAAGGTCAAGCTGACCGTCAAGGGCCTGAACCTGGGCGAGTACGACTACACGCTCAAGGAGGTCGCTGGCAGCGATTCGACCATCACCTACGATTCCACGGAGGTGAGGGTTCACGTCTCGGTGAAGGCGGAGGGCGACAAGGCGAAGGCGACCGTCACTTACGACGGCAAGAACGATATCCCGACCTTCAAGAACACGTATCAGCCCGCCGAGACCTCGGTGACGCTCGCGGCGAAGAAGGCCTATGTGAAGTCCGACAGCACGCCGGCTGCGCTCAAGGGCGGCGAGTTCGCCTTCGACCTGTACGAGGGCGATCTGACGGCCGAGCAGCTGAAGGGCAAGCAACCCATCCGGAGCGCCAAGAACGGCGAGGACGGCACCGTCACCTTCCCGGCCATCAACTACACCAAGGCCGGCGAGTACAAGTACACCATCGTGGAGAAGAAGGGCGACCTGTCCCACGTGACCTTCGACGACGCGGTGCACCATGCCGCGGTGAAGGTCATGGACAAAGCTGGCAAGCTGGACGCCGCCGTTGCCTACGATGGTGACAAGGCCGATGCCCCCACCTTCACGAACACCTACACCGCAAAGGGATCCGTGGAGCTGACGGCGACCAAGGTCGTTGCGGTCGCGCCGGGCTTCACGCACGACACCAAGCTGAAGGGCGGCGAATACACGTTCGAGCTGAAGGACGCCGACGGCAAGGTGCTCGACACCGCGAAGAACGAGGCCGATGGCACGGTGAAGTTCACGCGCGACTTCGAGCTCGCCGACCTGGGCGGCGCCGCGAGCAAGGACTTCGCCTACACCATCGCGGAGAAGCCGGGCGCGGAGCCGGGCATGGTCTATGACAATCATGCCCTCACCTATACGGTGACGGTCACAGACGGCGGGAACGGAGCACTGAATGCGAAGGCGATCGTGACGAGCGCATCCGGCTCGGATACCTTCACCAACACCTACCAGCCGGCCGCGACCGGTCTGGCCCTCGGTGCGCAGAAGAGCTATGTGAAGAAGGACGACAACACGCCGATCGTCCCCAAGGACGGCGAGTTCACCTTCGATGTGTACGAGGGCAAAATGACTGCTGAGCAGCTTGCCGGGGCCAAGCCCGTCCGGACCGCGACCAACGGCGCGGACGGAAGTGTTAACTTCGACGCCTTCTCCTACGCGAAGCCGGGCACGTACGAGTACACTATCGTGGAGCGGAAGGGTGATCTGGCCTACGTGACCTACGACGACGCGGTGCATCATGCCGTGGTGACGGTTGTGGACAATGCCGGCACGCTGCAGGCGAGCGTCGCCTACGACGGCGCGGACGCCACGAAGCCCACCTTCACCAACACCTACAAGGCGAAGGCGACGAACTCCGGCGCGATCGCCCTCACCAAGAGCGTTGACGTGCACGACGGCAGCTATCAGCTAAAGGCGGGAGACTTCGCCTTCGAGCTGGTGGGGTCTGACGGTACGGTGCTCCAGACCCAGAAGAACGACGCCGAGGGCAAGGTTTACTTTAACGAGCTGACCTTCGACCATGCGGGCACCTTTCCCTTCACGGTCCGTGAGGTGCAGCCGACGGACGGCGCGCCGGGCGTGCCGGGCGTGACCTACACCGGCAAGACGTACACCCTGACCTACGTGGTGAAGGACAACAACGACGGCAAGCTGGTGGTAGAGAGCTCTACGGTGAAACCGAGCGAGGGCACCGAGAACGGCGTCACCCCCAATACCATGACGTTTGCGAACAGCTACCAGCCGGGTCAGACCTCCTACCAGATCTCTGGCACCAAGGTGCTTGAGAATGCCGACCCGGCCACCACGCGGACGCCCGCCGATGGCGAGTTCACATTCGCGCTGATTGACGTGGCCACCGGGCAGGAGATCGACCGGACCACGAACGTGGGTAAAGCGTTTACCTTCAAGGCCATCTCGTACACCGCAACTGGTTCGCATGCGTACCAGGTGAAGGAGGTTGCGGGCCAAGATGGCACCATCACTTACAGCGATGCGGTGCTGGACGTAACGGTGAACGTGACCGATGACGGCAGCGGCCAGCTGACCGCGACGGCGAACAAGACGGCTGCGGATCTGACGTTCACCAACACCTACACGCCGACGGCAACGACGGCGACGATTACCGGAACGAAGGCTCTGACCGGCCGCGACCTGGCCGAGGGTGAGTTCTTCTTCGACCTGAAGGACGCCGACGGTAACGTGGTGCAGACGGTGCAGAACGGCGCCGACGGCACGTTCGGCTTCGCGCCGCTGCAGCTGGACAAGGTGGGGACGTACGTCTACACCGTGTCCGAGCGGGCAGGGGCGACGGCGAACGGCGTCACCTACGACACGACGGTCTTTACCGCGACGGTGACGGTGACGGAGAATGCGGAGACGCACGCGCTGGAGGCGCAGGTTGCCTACAGCAAGGGCGGCAAGGCTGCGGATGCGGTGGCGTTCAGCAACAGTTACGCGCCGGCCGCGACTGAGGTGAAGCTGGGGGCCTCCAAGGTGCTGAGCGGCGAGGACCTGAAGGAAGGGCAGTTCTCCTTCCAGCTGAAGGATGCCGACGGCAAGGTGCTGCAGACCGCAAAGAACGCGGCGGACGGCACGGTGGGCTTCGAGGCGATCTCGTACGACAAGCCCGGAACGTACGCCTACAGCATCTCCGAGGTGGACGACGGTCAGAAGAACGTGACGTACGACGCGGCCGAGCACCGGGTAACGGTGACGGTGACGGACGACGGTGCGGGCCATCTGGTGGCGACGGTAACCTATGACGGCGCCGTGGCGCCGGTGTTCAAGAACACGTACACGCCGCCGACCACCCCGCCGACGGAGCCGCCCACCAATCCGCCGAGCAAGTCAACGGTGCCGAAGGAGGAGAAGCCGGGTCTGCCGTATACGGGCGATGCCAGCTTGTCGCCGATGGCCCTGGGTGGCATCGCGGGCGGCGCGGTGGTGCTGATCGCCGCAGGCGTTATCCTGCGGCGCCGGAACCGGTAGCTACGGCGGCCGAGAAGGGCTTTGATTGAGGGCGGGTGGTCGCAGGGCGCGGCCGCTCGCCCTTTTTGGTGAAAGGCTATGTTAACCCGCCGTTTGCACGTCCGGCTCCAGATGGAACTCGTACTCCGGCTCCATCATCTTCTTCCGGATCTTTTCGTAGCGCCCGTCGTCGAACTGCTCGCGCATGAGCGACGTCCTGTCCCCGACGCGTGCGGCCTCGCGCAGCCATCTGAACCACATCAGGCAGCTGTGGAGCCTGCGGGTCGATACGCCCTTGAACCTCTCGAGGAAGTGGCCGAGCGAACCCTGCGCTTCAGCATCCTCTGGACCGTGTCCCGCTCGTACCCGGTGAGCCTGCCGTGGGTCCTCGGGACCGCCCTCGCGGCGCCCTTCCCGCCCTTTCCGGACATGGCGTCCTCCGATCTCCCGGGGCCGGCCGATCCGGCCCTCAGGGTATCGGATTCCCAAATTTATCCGTATATGTGCGGATGAATGCGGGAGGCGTTCGGATGAAGTTGTATTCAAGGAAAGAGACTGACCCTTTGTCGCATTCCGTGCGGGTTATATGCAGGTATGCCTGCGCACGCTATCATGTATGGGTTAGACCGCAACTATGTACCTCATACGCGAAGGGATGCGCATGTATCTGAAGATCGACATGTTCTAGCTGGGCTTACCCCCGCAGTGGCGCCGCGCGCCCCATCAACTCTGCCGATTTTCGCCTTCACGCACATAAAGGAGTCCCGCCATGCGCGACAAGCTCGAAAAGATCATTAAGGCCTACGAGGAGCTCGAGAAGAAGCTTTCCGACCCGGCCGTCGCCTCCGACATCAAGGAGTTCACGCGTCTCAACAAGGAGTACGCACACCAGTCCGACCTCATCGCTGCCTCGCGCGAGTACATCGGCGCGCTCGATGACATCGAGGCTGCCAAGGAAATGCTGCACGATACCACCGATGCTGACGAGAAAGAGATGCTCCAGATGGACATCTCCGAGAACGAGGACAAGCTTCCCCAGCTCGAGGAAGACATCAAGTACATGCTCATCCCGAGTGACCCCAACGACGACAAGAACACCATCGTCGAGATTCGCTCCGCCGCCGGTGGCGACGAGGCAGCCATCTTCGCCGGCGACTTGTACAAGATGTACCAGCGCTTCTGCGAATCGCGCGGCTGGAAGACCACCGTGCTCGATTCCAGCCCCAGCGAGGCCGGCGGCTTTAAGTCCATCGAGTTCAAGGTCGAGGGCGACCGCGTCTACTCCGTCATGAAGTTCGAGTCCGGCGTGCATCGCGTCCAGCGCGTTCCCAAGACCGAGTCCCAGGGCCGCATTCAGACCTCCACGGCTACCGTCGCCGTACTTCCCGAGGCCGAGGAAATTGACGTCCAGATCAACCAGTCCGACCTGCGCATCGACACCTACTGCGCCTCCGGCCCTGGCGGTCAGTGCGTTAACACTACCTACTCCGCCGTGCGCATCACCCACTTGCCCACCAACACCGTGGTGCAGTCGCAGGAGCAGCGCTCCCAGATTCAGAACCGCGAGGTCTGCATGCAGATGCTGCGTGCTCGTCTGTACGAGATGGAGCTCGAGAAGCAGCAGGCCGAGCTCGGTGCCGAGCGCCAGAGCCAGATCGGCCACGGCAACCGTTCCGAGAAGATCCGTACTTACAACCAGCCCCAGGACCGCGTGACCGATCACCGCATCGGTTTCAACTCCACCTACAACGGCGTCCTTCTGGGCGACCAGCTCGGCACCGTCATCGAGGCACTCGCCGCCGCCGAGCGAGCCGAGAAGCTGGCACAGGCTGTGTAGTGGGTTACGCGGTTTTGCCAAACCGCGTAACGGCTCGACGCTGCGCGCCGCCCAGAGCGACAATTTGTCATTCAAAAGGCAAGGCATGACCAGAAGGTCTATGCCTTGCCTTTTTCGTGCCAACTTGTTCGCTCTGGACGTCGCTCGCTGGCATTGCCAAAACATCGGCGTTTTCTTGGTTGTCAAATGATCCGTAGGGAGTCATTGGGGACGTTCTTAAATGACTAGGTTGGGTACATTGCTTTGAGATGTTATTTAATCGGCTTTGATGGCCATTAAGCCGGCTACCTGCTCAAAGAAATTAGCGGCATTCATCTGCTATTGAAAATAATGCTCGAAAAATCGTCCGAGAAGTCGCGGGGCGATTTTTGATGCGTCGCGCGTCAAGCGATGTGGCAGGTTCTTGGTTAGATATTGGTCAGTTTTGGGTCAACCTTGCCAAAAGCTTGACGAATGCAGATTTAGACGTCGGCGAATGAACACTTTGAGCGAGCTCGGTGCAAAATTCTGGGCTGATTCTCGATAATCGCCTTCAATTGTCCCTTGCCAAGCGCTGGCCTCGCGTACAATCTGCTCCGACATTCGCGCGCCGCCCGGCGCTTAAGAGGGGAGGGCCCCATGGCAAACGAGATTTGGACCATCAAGCGTTGTCTCGAGTGGACCAAGGAGTACCTGGCCGAGCGCGGCGAGGAGCACCCCCGTCTTTCTGCCGAGTGGCTGCTGTGCGCCGCCACGGGCCTGGCGCGCATTGACCTATATATGCGTATGGACGAGACGCTTAACGCGGCCCAGCTCGAGACTATGCATGCGGCCGTTGTCCGCCGCGCTAAGGGCGAGCCGCTGCAATACATCACGGGCAGCACGCAGTTTCGCATGATTGACGTCGCGTGCGCTCCCGGTGTGCTCATTCCGCGCCCCGAAACCGAGATGCTCGTCGAGGAAGTCCTAAATTATCTGGATGCCGAGGTGCTGAGCCCCGAGGCTGCTGCCCGTCAGCGTGTTGAGCTGCCTTGGAACGATGAGGTCGAGGAGGCACGCAAGGCCGAGGCCGCGCTGGCAGACGAACGGGCGACCGCCGAGCGCCGTGCCGCTAACCTGACGGCTGCCGATGAGGCGGCGCTAGGCGGCGACGTACTGGGCAGCCGTGCCTATGCCGAGGAACTGGCCGACCGCGAGGCCGAGGAAGCCGCCGCGCAGGCAGCAGAAGCCGAAGCCGCGGAAGCCGCCGAGTCCGAGCTCGACGAATACGGCATCGCCATCGAGGGTGCCGGCCAGGAGACGGCTTCAGCTCAGGATGCCGCTGCGCCTGCCCCAGCCGAGCCCTGCACTGCCCGCGTTCTCGAGGTCGGCTGCGGCACGGGCTGCATTTCGCTCTCCCTTGCCTGGGAGCGCCGCGGCCACGTTACCTGCACCGCCACCGATATCGAGCCGCGCGCCATCGATCTGGCCACCAAAAACCGCGACGCCCTCGGCCTCGCGTCCGACGAGGTCGCCTTCAGCCTCACGAACCTGGTGAGCTCCATTCCCCGCGAAGAGTGGGGCACCTTTGACGTACTCGTCTCCAATCCGCCCTACATCCCCACCGATGTCATGCGCTCGCTGCCGCACGAGGTCAAGGACTTTGAGCCCGATCTGGCGCTCGAGGGCGGTGCCGACGGCCTCGATATCTTCCGCCGCCTGCTCAACGCGGCGCCCTACATGCTGCGCGCCGGCGGCCTCTTTGCCTGCGAGCTCTACGAGGGCGCGCTCGACGCTGCGGCCGAGCTCTGTCGCCAGGCAGGCCTTTCGGACGTGCATATCGTCCACGACCTCACCGATCGCCCCCGCATCGTCCGAGCCATCGTCACCGAGCCCAAGCAGCGCCAGTAATATTTATTAACTGGTTAGCAAAAATTATAAAGTAGTTTATAATTAGGACGGCTGAAAGAGGTCGGCCCATGCAACCTCCTACCTTTCGGGAAATCATTGCCCTACTCAAGCACGATGGATTCGTGAAGGTCGCGCAAATCGGTAGTCATGCTAAGTATGTTTCTGGTGACCGTGTTGTCACCGTGAACGGCTCTGGTGGTGATCGACCAAAGAAGGGCACGTGGGCAAGTATTCGTCGCCAAGCTGGATGGTAGTTGGAGGCAAAATGAGGCAGCGATTTACCTATGACTGCGTTCTCATAAAAGAAGACGACGGTTACTGCGCCAGTTTCCCGCAGATTCCCGGCGCCTTTGCCGATGGCGATACGCGCGAAGAAGCGATTGCCCATGCCACCGAGGCGCTGATGGCGTTTTTGGCCGACGACCTCAACAACGGTTTGACTCCGGCGGGGTACGAACGCTCGGCCGAGGTCGTGGCCCTTTCAGTCGAAATCGACCACGAGGACGCTCGGGAAGCGGCGTGCCGAACATTTAAAGACGCAGCGCTGGACCTCAAAGTCTCCGCTCCGCGGATTACCGCGCTGGTCAAAGCCGGAAAACTCGATGTTGAACTCGTCGACGGCCGTCGGATGATAACGATAGACAGCATCGAGCGCTACTCCGCCCAAGAACGCCACGCCGGCAGGCCAAAGAAGTTCGTCGCAGTCCAATAACCCCCTCACTTTCACCGACTACTAGAGCCGCTCACCAAACCAACATGCGCTCTGGGCAAATAGGTTGAACGTTTCGTGCGAGAATGCCCCACAGTAAACAAACTTGCACCGGAGCGTAAGGGGCTGGCATACACATGCAGACGGTCTATCGGGTATACGAGGGAACGCGCGAGCCGCATCGGCTTGCCGTCGAGCGTACGGCCGAGGTGCTCGGCTGTGGCGGCCTGGCGCTGATCCCAACCGAGACGGTCTACGGTGTCGCCGTGGCAGTCAACGCCTTCTCGGACGCCGTGCCCCAAGATACAAGCGAATTCCCATCGTGGCCGCGCGATCCGCAGGTTGCCGTCAACGGTGCCGCAGTCCCTGCGCTCGGTACCGGCTACCGCCGTATCTTCACTCTCAAGCAACGTGAACTCACCCAAACGGTCGCCTGGCTGGTCGATGGCGTCGAAGCACTCGACCGCTATGGCGTGGATATCCCGGAAGAGGCCCGCGTGCTTGCCCGACGATGCTGGCCGGGCGCCCTGACTATCGTGGTCAAGGCGGCCCCCTGCGTGCCGACCTTTATGCGTGCCGCCGACGACACGGTGGCTCTTCGCGCGTCGGCCTCACCTGTGGTCCAAGCGCTCATCCGCGCCTGCGGCAGTCCCCTTGCCTGTACGAGCGCCAACACGCACGGCGCGCCCTCGCCGGCAAGCTTTGCCGCTGTTGAGGGTCGCATCCTGGAGGGGGTCGATGTGGCCGTCGACGCCGGTGAGACCCCGTGTCGCGACGCCTCGACCATCGTGTCGTTCCAGCACGGCGGGCTCCAGATCCTGCGCCAAGGCGCGCTTCCCGCATCAGAGATCGAACGGGTCCTGTCCGACCCGATGCAATAGAAAGGTTTAAGCGATGTCGTTGAATCTAGGTAGCCTGGGTATGGAAGACGCCTCGTTTAGCTTTGGCGGTTCCTACATCATGGCGCTCGACTGCGGCACTACCTCGGTACTCGCGGCCATTGTCGACGAATACGGCTGCATCGTCGCGCAGGCACGTCGCAGCGTCAAAACCAGCTTCCCGCGTCCCGGCTGGGTGGAGCAAGATCCCATGGCGGTCCTTGCCAGCCAGATTGCGGTCATGATGGAGGTCCAGTTTAAGAGCGGGATTCATTCCGACCGCATCGCCGCCATCGGCATCTCCAATCAGCGTGAGACCACGGTGGTCTGGGACCGCGTGAGCGGTCAGCCCATCTATAACGCCATCGTATGGCAGTGCCGTCGTACCGCGTCTCAGATCGATAATTTGGTTGAGCAGGGCGCAGAAGAGCTGGTGCGCTCCCGCACGGGACTTACACTCGACCCGTATTTCTCGGCCTCCAAGGTGCAGTGGATTCTCGATAACGTCGACGGCGCGCGCGAGAGCGCGGCGGCGGGCGACCTTATGTTTGGCACCATCGACACGTGGCTCATCTACAACCTCACCGGCGGCCAGGTCTTTGCCACCGACTACACCAATGCCAGCCGCACGGCACTCTTTAATATCCATACGCTCGATTGGGACGACGACCTGCTGGCGCTCTTTGACGTTCCACGTTCCATGATGCCCGAGGTTCGCTGGAGCTCGGGCGACTACGGCCGCGTCGCGAGCGACATCATGACCAACATGCCGCCCATCATGGGTGTGGCGGGCGACCAGCAGGCATCGCTGTTCGGTCACTGCTGCTTCTATCCCGGCCAGACCAAAAACACCTATGGCACGGGCTGCTTTATGCTCATGAACACCGGCGACGAGATCGTCGAATCCAAGAATGGCCTGGTCTCCACCATCGGTATCGCTGCGGACGGCAAAGTCAGCTATGCGCTCGAGGGCTCTATTTTTGCCGCCGGCTCAACGATGAACTGGCTTCGCAACAACATGGGCATCATCTCGAGCGTGAGCGAGTCGGCACAACTCGCCGCTTCGATTAGCGACAACGAGGGCTGCTACTTCGTTCCCGCCTTTGCGGGTTTGGGCGCTCCCTGGTGGGACCCGCATGCCCGCGGTATCGTGTGCGGTCTGACCGGCGCCTCGAGCCGTGCGACCATCGTACGTGCCGCCTGCGAATCCATGGCATATCAGAGCTACGACGTGCTGCGCGCCATGGAGCAGGACGTGGGGCTTTCGATCGAGCGCCTGTCTGTCGATGGCGGTGCCTCGCGCAACGAGTTCATCATGCAATTCCAGGCCGACCTGCTGGATATCCCCGTGCTGCAATGCGAGACGGTGGAGACCACGGCAATCGGTGCCGCGTACTTGGCGGGTCTTGCCGTCGGCTATTGGGAAGACCTGGAAGAGCTGGAGCAAAATGCCCAGATCGTTAGGACCTTCCTTCCCCACATGTCCGCCGAGCGCCGCGAGCAAAACCTTGCGGGCTGGCGTGATGCAGTCAGGCGCTCGCTCAGCACCGCACAGTAGGGCTGCGATGGGGTGCTCGATACAGCAAACCGCTAAACTAATGCATGGCGTGCGGCGGCAACATTGCTGCACGCCTTGCCAGCAAGGCCGTTTTGCGGCCGCAACGAAAGGGGCAATCAATCCATGACCGTCACCTACGATGCGTCCCGTGTGACGCTTGTCGATCACCCGCTCGTCCAGCACAAGCTGTCGATCCTGCGCGACAAAAACACCGGCACCAACCAGTTCCGCCAGCTCGTGCGCGAACTCGCGCTTTTTGACGGCTACGAGGCCATGCGCGACCTGCCTATGGAAGACGTCGAGGTCGAGACCCCCATCACTACCGCCACGTTCAAACAGCTTGCCGGCAAGAAACTCGCCATCGTGCCCATCCTGCGTGCGGGCCTTGGCATGGTCGACGGCATCCTCGACCTGGTGCCCTCCGCTCGCGTGGGCCACATCGGTATGGAGCGCGACGAGGTCACCCACGAGCCGCATGAGTATTACTGCAAGATGCCCAAGGATATCGACCAGCGCATCTGCCTGGTCGTCGACCCCATGCTCGCCACGGGCGGTTCGGCCGAGATGGCCATCAGCTACCTGCGCGAGCGCGGTGTCAAGGACATCCGCATGCTGTGCATCGTCGCGGCCCCCGAGGGCCTCAAGTCGCTGACTGAGAAGGATCCCGATGTGCATATCTATACCTGCGCCATCGACGACCATCTCAACGAAGCTGCCTACATCGTTCCCGGCCTGGGCGACGCCGGCGACCGCATCTACGGCACGCTGTAATCTCTGGGCCATACCGGCTAACGTCGAAAATACGAAGAAATGGTGCGCGCGGGCGAGCAAAAGACGACCGCGCGCACTCCTGTTAACGGACGTTTTGCCCTGCAGGGTTCGAGAAAAACGTATTACCGTACCTGCGGCATAAAGAAGGTCTTAAGAAAACGAACAGGTGCGTATTAACCGATGCTTTTTCGGTTGTACTTTAGCGATTGGCTCGTACAATAGTCACCAATGTTTGGCGGGAACTGTCCTGTGAGGCGATAAAAAAGGAAAGTGAGGACGCCAGTGTTTCAGATAGCCGATCTGCTCGCTATCGTTGCAGGTGCCATCGCGGGCGCGATTGCCTTCCTTCCCTTTGTCTTTACGCTCAAGCCGGTTCTTGACGATAAGCAGAATGCGGACATGCTCAAGGGTATGGTGAGTCTCGCGGTCTCGGCAATCGCGTTGCTTGTCTTTACCTTGGTTGTGTTTGTGTTGTTCGGAGAGGCATTTCGCATGTTCCTCCTGGGCGAGGCGATCGGCTTCGTGGCCTTTATGGCCGCCTGCGCGGTTCGCGTCGCCAAGGCGCTGCGAGATCCTCATGAGGTCGAAAGGTAAGTCGTGGAAATTTTTGAAAAGCTGCCTGATGAGATTAATCATCTGGTCAGCGAGTTCAGCTCCACCCCTGTCGTGGGCGATCTGAGCTGCGGCATCACGCAGTACTCGTTTTGGCTGATCGTCTCCACGATCGTGCTCCTGATCGTCCTGGCCGTGTTCAAGAAGAAGCAGACCCTGGTTCCCAAGGGCTTCTTCGTCAACGGTTTCGAGTACATCATCGAGTACGTCGAGAACGATATCGGCAAGGGTGTCGTGGGTGAGAACTGGAAGAAGCACTTCCCGTTCCTGTGCTCGCTTTTCCTGTTCATCCTGATCAATAACATGATCGGCCTGATCCCGGGAATGAAGCCCGGCACCGGCGCAATCGGCTCCACCGCCGCACTCGCCATTTTCGCCTTCGTGTACTTCATCTACTACGGATGCAAGGCTCACGGCGTGATCGGCTACATCAAGAGCCTCGCCCCGCAGGGCGTGAGCTTCCCGATGAACGTGCTCGTGTGGGTCGTCGAGCTTTTCTCGACCTTCCTGCGCCTCATCACGCTTGCCGTCCGTCTGTTCTGCAACATGTTCGCAGGACACGTGGTCATGGGCTCGTTCGCCATCATGGCGAGCATGTTCATGCAGCCGCTGCTTCAGCAGGTTTCCGCGGCCCACGCCGTCGGCGCCCTGCCTTCGCTGGCCTGGCTTGCCATCCTCATCCTGATCTATGCGATCGAGCTTGTGGTCGGCGCCATCCAGGCTTACGTCTTCACGGTCCTTACCGCCGTGTATGTCTCCGAGGCAGAGGAGGTCGCGGAGGAGGAGTAGTCTTCCGTTCGTGCCTTAAAGGTAAGGCAATTCGTTAAACCGCCGGTGCCCGTACCCATGGAGCCCGGCAGTTATAAAAAGGTTATCCTGCGTGAAATAAGACACGCACGACAAAGGAGGAATCGTGGGAGTTATCGGTTACGGTCTCGGTGTTATCGGCGCTGGTCTTGCTATCGGCCTGTCTGCTCTGGGTGCTACGGGTGCTATGGCCCGTCAGCCTGAGGTCCAGGGCCGCGTGTTCACCGTCTTCATCATGGGCTCCGCTTTCGGCGAGGCTCTGGCTCTGATCGGCTTCGTTGTCGCGCTGATCGTTAAATAGCACGGAGCGTCAAGTATGAATCTTTCATCCCAGAAGAGCGCGATCGCACTCTCCGCGTCCGCGGCCGCGCTGCTCATGCCGGTTTCCGCGTTCGCCGAGGACGGCGCCGCCGGTGCGGACATCCTCATCCCTAAGATGGCGGAGTTCATCCCGGCGCTTATCGCCTTCCTGATTATCTGGATCGTGCTGGCCAAGGTCGCCCTGCCGGGCATCATGAAAACCATGGAGGAGCGCGGCAAGAAGATCGAGGAGAGCCTCGACGAGGCCGAGAAGACCAAGCAGGAGGCTATCGCCAAGCGCGCTGAGTCCGACTCGATCGTCACCGACGCCCGTCGTCAGGCTGCCGACATCGTTCTCGAGGCCCGTAAGGACGCCGAGTCCGAGCGTGCCCGTATCATCGAGGCTGCTCACAAGGAGGCCGAGGAGATCATCGCCAAGGCCCATACGACCGTCGAGGACGAGCGCAAGTCCATCTACGCCGGTGCCGCGAGCTCCATCGCCGACCTGTCCGTTGCCGTCGCCACCAAGATCGTGGGCGAGGCACTCGAGGACGATGCCGAGCAGAAGAAGCTCATCGAGCGCTACATCCAGGAAGCAGGTAGCCTGAATGCCGACTAGCCGCTATCAGGACAAGGTGCTCGAGACCTACGCGCGTTCCCTTTTGGAAGCCGCCAAGGCCGAGAACCATGTGTTCGAGGACCTCGAGATGATCGAGCGCTTGGCTTCTGCCAGCCCCGAGATCATCGCCGTGCTCGACACCATGTCCAAGCGCGACCAGCTCGACCTTCTTCCCAAGGTGGCAGCTGCCTTTAAGTATGTTGCCGAGGAAGACGAGGATGTAGTGGGCGTGACCGTCACCACGGCGATCCCGCTCGACGACGAGCTGCGTCAAACCATCACTAAGAAATGCGAGCAGGACTTCGGCCGCAAGGTATTCCTTATCGAGCAGGTCGACCCGTCTATCGTGGGCGGCCTGGTGCTCGAGGCCCGCGGCGAGCGTCGTGACATTTCCGTCAAGACGCAGCTGCGCATCGCGCAGGAGACCCTCGCAAACTCTGCTAATTCGTACGGAGGTGAAGCCTAATGTCCGAAACCCTCAATGCCCAGGATATCGCCAAGAAACTGCAGGAGCAGCTCACGAGCCTCTCCGCGACGGTCGATACGCATGAGGTTTCAACGGTCGACGAGGTAGGCGACGGCATCGCGCGCGTCTCCGGCCTCAAGAGCGCCATGGCAGGCGAGCTTCTGGAGTTCAAGAGCTCCGATACCGGTGAGACCGTCTTCGGCCTTGCCCAGAACCTTGACCGTGACGAGGTCGGCGCCGTTCTGTTCGGTGCCGTCGACTCCATCAAGGAAGGCGACGAGTGCCGCACCACTGGCCGCGTTATGGATATCCCCGTGAGCCGTGCCATGCTCGGCCGCGTCGTCAATCCGCTCGGCCAGCCCATCGACGGCCTGGGCGACATCGTCGCTACGCACCGTCGCCCCATCGAGTTCAAGGCTCCCGGCGTCATCGATCGTACCCCGGTGTGCGAGCCGGTTCAGACCGGTCTGCTCGCTATCGACTCCATGGTGCCTATTGGCCGCGGTCAGCGTGAGCTCATCATCGGTGACCGTAAGACCGGTAAGACCGCCATCGCCATCGACGCTATCCTCAACCAGCGCGGCAAGGGCATGGTCTGCATCTATGTCGCCATCGGCCAGAAGGCCTCCACGGTTGCCAACATCCGCGAGACCCTCGCTCAGCACGGTGCGCTCGACTACACCATCATCGTTTCGGCCACCGCTGCCGATTCCGCCCCTATGCAGTACATCGCGCCTATGGCCGGTGCCGCTATTGGCGAGTTCTTTATGTACAACGGCGAGGACGGCAAGCCCGCCAGCGAGACCAACCCCGGCGGCCACGTGCTCGTCATCTACGACGACCTGTCCAAGCAGGCTGTGGCCTACCGTCAGATGTCGCTGACGCTGCATCGTCCGCCCGGACGCGAGGCCTATCCTGGCGACATCTTCTACCTGCACTCTCGTCTGCTCGAGCGTGCCGTCAAGATGTCCAAGAAGAACGGTTACGGCTCCATGACGGCACTGCCGATCATCGAGACCCAGGACGGCGACGTCTCGGCCTACATTCCGACCAACGTTATTTCCATTACCGATGGTCAGATCTACCTGCAGTCCGAGCTCTTCTTCCAGGGTCAGCGCCCGGCAGTCGACGTGGGTATCTCCGTGTCCCGCGTCGGTGGCGATGCGCAGACCAAGGCCATGAAGCAGGTCGCCGGCAACCTCCGTCTGGACCTCGCTTCCTATCAGGAGCTCGCTGGCTTTACGCAGTTCGGCTCCGACCTCGACGAGGCTACTCAGAAGCAGCTGACCCACGGTGCTCGCATGACCGAGCTCCTGAAGCAGCCGCGTTACAAGCCGTTTGAGGTTGGCGAGCAGATCGTTACGCTGTTCGCTGGCAACGAGGGCTTCCTGGATGACCTGGAGATCGCCGACGTGCTGCCCTTCCGTGCCGAGCTCATCGAGTACATGGACAATGGCTTTGGTTCGCTGCTCGACAAGGTTCGCGCCAAGAAGATCGATGATGACACCAAGGCTGAGCTCTTGCGCGTCATCGGCGACTTCAAGCAGCAGTTCATGGCCAAGCACCATTCGGATGTTTCTGGATCAGAGGAGAACTAAGCCCCATGGCCAACCTTCGCGACATTAAGAAGCGAATCTCCTCGGTTACCACGACCAAGCAGATCACGCGCACGATGGAGATGGTCTCTACGGCCAAGATTCGTCGTGCCCTCGATCGCTCCAAGCAGGCCGAGCCCTATAAGGAGGCGCTGACCGACGTCATGTTGACGGTCGCCGGCGACGCCTCCTGTTCGGGCACCGATCCCATGCTGCAGAAGCATGAGAGCGTCAAGCATGGCCTGATTGTCGTTATTGCCTCGGACCGCGGCCTTGCCGGCGGTTTCAATACGACGGTGGAGCGCACGGCCGAAAAGCTCGCCGCTTCTTGGGCGAACGACGGCATCGAATACGAGATCATCGCGTGCGGGCGTAAGCCGGCCACGTATTTCCGTGACCGCGCAAACGTTGTCATGCACTTTGAGGGCAACTCCTCTGAGCCCGATTTCAATCAGGCCCGCATGATCTCCTCTCATATCTGCGATGCGTATCGTGCCGGTGAGCTTGACCGTGTCGAGCTTGTCTACCACCACGCCAAGAACCGCGTGGATCAGGAGCTTCGCGTCGAGCATCTGTTGCCGCTCGACCCCGAGATGATCGCTATGGCCCACGGTCCGCGTAAGAACGAGACCGACGCCCCTAAGCGCATCTCGTCCACGTTCGAGTTCGTGCCCTCTCCCGAGCATGTTCTCGGCAAGCTTGTGCCGTCTTATATCCTGACGGTCATCTACCAGGCCCTGATCGATTCGGCGGCTGCCGAGCAGGGTGCACGCCGCAAGGCCATGCACTCCGCGACGGAAAACGCCACCGAGATCATCTCGACCCTTACCCGCACGTATAGTCGCGTGCGCCAGGCTTCGATCACGACCGAGATTAACGAGATCGTCGGCGGAGCCTCAGCATTGGAGGAACAGTAATGGCTAATAACACCGTAAAGCTTGCGGTCGAGGAAGCCACCAAGAAGACGACTGCCGGTGATGGTCGCATCGTGCGAATCATCGGCCCTGTCGTCGACGTCAAGTTTGACGGCGCGGTGCCCCCGATCTACAACGCGCTCACGGTCGAGGCCGAGACCCCGATCGGTCATCTGAGCACGATCCTCGAGGTCGAGAGCCAGCTTCCGGGCGGCGTCGTCCGCACGGTCGCCATGTCCTCGACCGACGGCCTGCAGCGCGGCCTCATCGCCACCGATACCGGTGAGCCCATGAAGATGCCCGTTGGTCCCAAGACGCTCGGCCGCATTTGGAACGTCATGGGCAAGCCCGTCGACGGCAAGCCCATGCCCGAGGTGGAGGAGTTCTACCACATCCACCATGCAGCGCCCCGTTTCGACGAGCTCACCACCAAGACCGAGATTTTCGAGACCGGCATCAAGGCCGTCGACCTGCTCGAGCCCTACATCCGCGGCGGCAAGACAGGTCTGTTCGGCGGCGCCGGCGTCGGCAAGACCGTTCTGATCCAGGAGCTCATCAACAACCTCGCCCAGGAGCACGGCGGCACCTCGGTGTTCACCGGCGTCGGCGAGCGTACCCGCGAGGGCACCGACCTGTTCCTCGAGATGAGCGAGTCTGGCGTTATCGACAAGACCTGCTTGGTCTATGGTCAGATGAACGAGCCGCCCGGAGCGCGTCTGCGCATCGGTCTGGCCGGCCTTACCACCGCTGAGTACTTCCGCGATCGCGGCCAGGACGTTCTGCTGTTCATCGACAACATCTTCCGCTTCTCTCAGGCAGGTTCCGAGGTTTCCGCACTGCTGGGCCGTATGCCGTCCGCCGTTGGTTACCAGCCCACGCTGGCAACCGAGATGGGCGACCTCCAGGAGCGCATTACCTCGACCAAGACGGGCTCCATTACCTCCGTCCAGGCTGTCTACGTCCCCGCAGACGACCTGACCGACCCGGCGCCTGCCACGACGTTTACGCACCTCGATGCCACCACGGTTCTTTCGCGTAGCATTTCGTCGCTCGGCCTGTTCCCGGCTATCGACCCGCTTGCGTCTTCCTCCGACGCTCTCGATCCCTCGATCGTTGGCGAGGAGCACTACCGTGTCGCCGTCAAGGTCCAGGAGCTCCTGCAGGAGTACTCCGACCTTCAGGACATCATCGCCATTCTGGGTATGGACGAGCTGTCCGAGGAGCAGCGCCTTACGGTCAACCGTGCCCGTAAGATTCAGCAGTTCCTCTCGCAGTCCTTCCACGTCGCCGAGAAGTTCACCGGCAACCCCGGTGTCTACGTCCGCGTCGAGGATACCGTCCGCTCTTTCGCCGAGATTGTCGACGGCAAGGCCGATGACCTGCCCGAGCAGGCTTTCCGCTATGCTTCCACGATTGAGGACGTGCGCGAGCGCGCCCGCAAGATGGGGGAGAAGTAGGTTATGCGTATCCGCATCGTGTGCCCCGTGAGCTGCGCCTATGAGGGCGACGCTGCGTTTGTGTCGATTCCGTCCACGGATGGCGAGTTTGGCGTTCTGCCTGCTCACTCCAGCGAGATCTGCACGATCGACCGCGGTTACGTTCGCGTTTCCGATAAGGCCATGGGCACTGTCGACCACACGTTTGCCGTGGCCGGCGGCTATGCCCAGGTTGCGGACGATGTCGTGACCGTTCTCGCCGAGCGCGCTTGCGATTTGGCGACCGTCGATGCCGACAAGCTTAAAGCTGATATTCAAGGTTTTGAAGAGAAGCTGGGTAATTTGTCGGAGGATGATGCACGCCGCGCCTACCTCTATAATGAAATCGCATGGTGTAAGCTCAAGCTTGCCCAATAGTCAAACGATTTAGCGTTCGACCATTTGCGAACACATCATGCCCGGGATGGCCCAGCCACCCCGGGCATGCTTTTTGAAAGGGTAGACCTTGGATATTATCCGCGTTGAGGGTGGCCACGCCATCGGAGGCTCCGTGCCCGTCTCGGGTGCCAAGAACTCCGCGCTCAAACTCATGGCGGCAACGCTTCTGGCGCCGGGCAAGACGACGCTGCAGAACGTGCCCGATATTTCCGATGTTCACGTGATGGGCAAGGTGCTCAAGGGCATGGGCGCTACGATCGATGTTCTCGACGAGCACACGCTCGAGATTGATACCTCTCAGGTCGATTCTTGGGAGGCCCCCTACGAGCTCGTTGCCAAGATGCGTGCTTCCACCGCCGTCATGGGACCCCTGCTGGGCCGCTTCCATCGCGCCAAGATTGCCATGCCGGGCGGCTGCAACCTGGGTGCTCGCAAGATCGATATGCACATTCTTGGTCTTGAGGCCCTGGGCGTTGAGTTCGATACCGCCCACGGTTACATCAACGCTAATGCGCCCCAAGGTCTGCGCGGTACCACCGTCACGCTCGAGTTCGCCAGTGTCGGTGCGACCGAGAACCTCATTATGGCATCCGTGCGCGCGAAGGGTACCACGGTTATCGACAATGCCGCTCGTGAGCCCGAGATCGTCGATCTCGCCAACATGCTCAACGAGATGGGCGCCAAGATTGTTGGCGCCGGTACGCCCGTCGTGACTATCGAGGGCGTGGAAGAGCTCCATCCTGTTACCCATCGCGTAGTAGGCGACCGCATCGAGGCCGGTACCTTTATCGTTGCCGGTGCGTTGATGGCCGACGATCGCGGTGTCGATGTAACGGGCTTTTGCCCCATTCACTTGGGCATGGTGCTCAAGAAGATGGAGCTCATGGGTATCGACTGCGAGCGCGTCGAGGATGGCGTCCATGTGAACCGTGCCGAGCGTATCAAGCCGGTCGACATCCAGACGCTTCCGTTCCCCGGCTTCCCGACGGACATGCAGGCACAGATTATGGTACTCTCCGCCCTTGCCGACGGCAGTTCCGTTATTACCGAGAACATCTTCGAGAATCGCTTTATGTTTGCCTCTGAGCTGGTGCGCATGGGTGCCGACATTCGTATCGAGAGTCATCATGCCATGATTCATGGCGTCAAGGGCTTCTCGGGCGCACAGGTTACCTCGCCCGATCTGCGTGGCGGAGCGGCCCTCGTCGTAGCGGGCTTGATCGCCGACGGGACGACCGAGGTTTCGGCCATCCATCACATCAAGCGCGGCTACGAGCGGTTTGTCGAAAAGCTGCAGGCGCTCGGCGCGCATGTCGAGCATGCTACCGTCCCCGATCCCGTCATCTACTAATACAGGTTGTCTATGTTTAATAAAAAGCCCCTCGCGGATACCACCGCCCGAAGACCCTCAACTGGTGCACAGGCCAAGATCTACAGTCGCGATAACGTGGCTCGCTATTCCGAGCGCGCTCGCCAACGTCGTCGTAGCCACACGATTCGTCACGTCGCGCTCATTGTCGTGCTTGGCGTGCTGCTGAGTGCCACTACCGCTGCCGGCCTGTGGTTTGCCACCATTATGGGCAAGCTCGGCGATTCTAATGTTATTACCGACAATCTGCGTCGGGTTCTGGTTGACACCGATGAGGCAAAGGATCCGTTCTACGTGCTGCTTCTTGGCACCGATGGCCGTCCGGGCGAGGATACGTATCGTGCCGACTCGATTATCCTGGCACGCATCGACCCCACGCAAAAGCAGGCGACGCTCATTTCCGTTCCGCGCGACACCAAGGTCGAGTACAAGGGCGAGACCATGAAGATCAACGCCTGCCATACCGTTGGCGGCGCCGAGGCCATGGTCGAGGCGGTCAACGAGCTGTGCGGTGTTCAGATTTCCCACTATGCCGAGGTCAGCTTCGACGGTATGCAGGCGCTGATTGATTCGGTTGGCGGTATCGACATTAACGCAACCGATGATGTTGACGACCCCGAGCACCTGGATATTAAGATTACCGCTGGCCAGCAGCATATGGACGGTGCCACCGCCCTTACCTATGCCCGCTGCCGCTACACCTATGCCGACGGCGATTACACGCGCATGCGCCACCAGCGTCAGGTGCTTGGCGCCCTTGCCAACCAGATTCTCAATAACTTCGATGCCACGAAGATCTTTGGCCTGGTTAATTCGCTGTCCGATATGCTCGTAACCGATATGAGCGTTCAGGATATCGTGGCTACGGTCAATGCCATGCGCGGTATGGATGTCGACGGTATCTACTCGGCCAACCTGCCCTCGTACGCCGACGACAGCACCATGATCGACGGTGTGAGCTACGTCTTTGTCTACGAGGACGAGCTCAAGGAAATGATGGAGCGCGTCGATGCCGGCAAGGATCCCAAGGGTCCCAACACCATGGGTCTTTCCGACGGTTCCAGCTCTACGATCGGCGACCTGAACAACAACACGTCTGACGACTACGCAAACGGTACCGCAACCTCATCGGTCAGCTCTGACGATTCCGATGACTCAAGCGATTCAAGCGATACGGACTACTACGAAGAGCCCACCGGCGACGGCAACGGCTACGAAGCCAACTACTAGAGTTACGGCGTTTTACCAAACGCCGTAACGACTCGACGCTGCGCGGGCCGCATTTGGACAATCTGACGTTCAACTTCAAGGGCGCGACCAGAAGGTCAGCGCTCTTTCGCTGGTAGTGTCGAGAAAGTTGGTGTAAGGGCCCTTGCGGCCCCTGTGTCCGATATCC
>CAUDAE010000002.1 GCA_958447445.1 uncultured Collinsella sp. | reverse complement strand
ATCGGGCGTGTGATTATCGAACAGATGTTTGCAAATATTGCGTTAACCAGCTGTAAGTGCGAGTGCTCGCAGTAAAATACCCTTGCGACGCATCCCGTGCGCGGGCGGCCGACGACTCGATCGGAGGTCCCCAAATGCTGAAATTCCTTAACGCGCTCGCCGCCCTCGCGGCGGTGGGCACGTTCGTCATCGCGTTCCTTGACTCGTATGAGGTTCGGTTTAAGGTCCGTAGGCGCACGCGCGGTGCGGACGGTAGAAGGCATTTGCGCCGCAACAAGCGCAAATAAGAATGCCCGGGGTTAGAGGCCCGGGCATTTAACAAAACCAGAAAACTAGGCCGCCCGCGCTTTCGAACACTTACGCGGGATGCGTCGTTTCCTAATGACATTGTATCCCGAATCGCCCCGCCGATCCGGGACATTTTGAAAACTCAAATGCTGGCTTAGGCATGAACGGAATCTCTTCAATTCCAAAAATTATGTATAATTCCAATATAAACTGGAATCAAACGAAAACGATGGAAATGAACGAAGCGCTAATCTACTTACAAGAAGCACTAGGCCTCTCCGCCAAGACCAAAACTTGGCCTGGATCCGCACGCTTGCCACTGCATCTGCGGGCGATTGAGGTCCGCGCTGTTGACGCAAACGGTTTTTCGTTTTTGCTTGCAAGTTTGCCTACTGGCGTCGGGCTTTCCGAGGCTAAGAGAGTCTATAGTCAGCTAGCCTTGCGCGCGGAGACTCCTGTTGTCGTTTCGTTTCCTGATGCCGATGCACGTCAGCGCAAAGCATTGGTCGCACAAGGGATTCCCTTTGTCTGCCCGGGTAAACAGGCTTTTCTTCCATTTATGGGCACGGCCTGCACGGAGAGGGGCGGTGCCTGGTTTCGCAATCATGCGACCAAGATGTCACCCAACGCACAGGCTGCCGCAATCTGGGGAGCAGCCCAGGAGCCATATCGTCCCTATGACCTTTGTCGTGCGCTTGGGATTTCGGCAAGCCGCGCGAGTGAGGCCATAACCGAGCTTGTTGACAGGGGACTCGCGAGGCGCGAGCGTCGCGAGCGACGTGTCGTCGTGTTCCCTGTTGCCGTTGATCTTCTGCTCAGTGAGCACATGGCAGAGCTCTCCTCGCCTGTCTCGAAGGTCTTTTTTGCAAGGAAGACGCCGCAGATCGACTATCTTGTTGACGCCGGGGAGACGGCGCTCGCTGCGCGTTCGATGCTCGCTGCGCCGGGCATGGAACAAAAGGCCGTCTTAAGAAGTGCATGGCGTCAACTGAGCGATCTCGAAGTCGCAGACGGGGAGTTGCCGGATAACGAGACGGCGATGATCCAAGTGTGGCGCTATGCGCCCGTGTTTGTTGACTCCTCCCGCGTCGATGACATTTCGCTTGCGCTATCTTTGGCGGCAATCGACGATGAGCGAATTCAGCTCGAAGTCGATCGCATGTTTGGAAAGGAATATCCATGGCAAGAAGCGCTGTAGAAGGTCTCCAAGAATTTCAGCAGCATATGCAAGAAGCTGCAGGATCATATGCCCTTATCGGCGGCACGGCATGCGACATTTTGCTCGCGGAGGCGGGACTTCCGTTTAGGGCGACTCACGATTTTGATGTGGTAATTGTCGCCGATGATCGGTTGTCTCAGACGGCAGAAGCCATATGGACTTTGGTGCGTGATGGCGGCTACCGCTGCGGCTGGGGCGAAGGTAAAGGCTCATGTTTTTATCGGTTTACAGAGCCAAAGAGGCCGGGTTACCCCCATATGATCGAACTCTTCGCGAAGTGCCCCGACTTTCTAAAGGGTCGTGAGGGGATTGATGTGGCGCCAATTCACGTTGATGAAAACATAAGCAGTCTTTCGGCAATTTTGTTGGACGATGCTTACTACAGCTTGTTCCTTCAGGGAATTCGGGCCGTAGGCGGCGTTTCGGTCCTGGGTACGGAATACATTGTCCCGTTCAAAGCGAAGGCGTATCTCGACCTAAAAGCTAGAAGGGAAGCGGGGGAGAACGTTGATTCGAGGAAGGTAAAAAAGCATAAACGCGATGCGCTGAGGCTTGCTCAGCTGCTTGGCGAGTCGGAAGGAGTCGACCTGCGCGGAGAACTGAAGGACGATATGCTTGCGTTTGTTAAAGATTGTGAGGTGGGCGACGTCAATCTGAAACAGATCGGGGTTGCGGGCGCAACGATGGTGCAGTTGCTCGAGACGATGAAAGCAACATATGGCTTGATTGGTTGAGTGGGGTTACGTGGCCCGGACGGTGCAATCTGGCTGCGTTGTCTGGCGCGGAAGCTCGCTAATCGGCTATTATTTGTTTAGACAACTTGAGTTGTAGAGGAGTGACCGGCGATGGTGCAAGGCGCCAAACATATGAAGAGCAATAACGCCGCGGCCAACGGTGGCTCAAGCCCTCAGCCCAAACCTCAACCAAAGTCCAAACGCCGTCGCAAGCGACTGCCGCGCTGGGCCGATCGGCTCATCACCATCGTTATCATCCTTATTGGCGTGGGCCTTATGACCTGGCCGTGGATTTTGGACCGGCTCGAGGCCTCGGGCGTGTTCAACCAGATCAGCACCGTGTCCAGCACCGTGGACGCGCTGTCTGCCGAGGAGCGCGAGCGCATCCTGCTCCAGGCTCGCTCCTTTAACGAGCAGCTGGCGGGCGAGGCCACCGAGCTCCCCGCCGACCAGATTGAGCCCTACGCTCAGCAGCTCATCTTTGACCGCGACCCCATGATGAGCTGGGTCGAGATCCCCTCCATCGACGTGAGTATGCCCATCTACCACGGCACGAGCGAAGAAGTCCTTATGGCGGGCGTCGGCCACCTGGAGGGCACGAGCCTGCCGGTGGGCGGCTCCTCGACGCATTGCGTGCTCACCGCGCACTCGGGCATGCGCAACCTGAGCATGTTCGACGACATCCACTCGCTGGAGCCCGGCGACCTGGTGCTGCTGCACACCATGAATAAGACGCTCGCCTACAAGATGGTGGACTCCGAGGTCGAGCTGCCCGAGGAGATGGAGTCGCTGACCATCGAGCCCGGCGCCGACAAGGTGACGCTCGTTACCTGCACGCCCTATGGCGTGAACGACCATCGCCTGCTGGTGCATTGCGTGCGCACCAAGTACAGCAAGAAGGATGTCGACGAGCAAAAGTCGCTGGCCGGCCGCCACTGGGGCAAGCGCGAGTTTGCCGTGCTTATCGTGGTCGTAGCCATTGTGCTGTTGCTGCTGGACATCGTGATCCACGCGGTCCGCAAACGTCGCAAGGCCAAGGCCTCGGCATAGGACATCGCTCAGAACCACCGCAATGGGGACAGGCGCCTTTGTGGTGGTCGGGACTTCCGAACCATCACAACATTCGATGAAAATCTCGATTTTGACGATAAACGTCGAATGTTGTGATGCTTTTCGTTGCGGACGCGACGGTCTTCGTTGCGGGCGGGACGGTTTTCGTTTCGGACGGTGCGGTTTCGCTGCGGAACCGCCAGCCCGCCGCCTGCCAGACCGCCGCCCTCGTTACGTTTTCGCTGCATTTGGGTAAAGCGCCTGCTCCAAGCCGGCGTTGCCTTGTATACTAGAGCGGTTTAACTGTTATGCGGAAGGGAGCGCCTATGGCACTCAGCGAGAAAGACGTGCGCGGCATCGCCGAGTACGCAAAGATCGCACTGACCGATGACGAGCTCACCCAGATGACGTCCTACATGAACGACGCCGTCCAGATGCTCGAGCCCGTCTTGCAATATGACTTGCCCGACGTGGAGCCCACGTTCCATCCCATCGGAAGCCTGTCCAACGTGATGGGCGATGACCTGCGCGAGCCCGAGCGTGACCTGCCGCTCGACGTTGCGCTGGAAAACGCCGGCAGCGCGCGCGACCGCTACTTCCGCGTGCCGTCCATTTTGGGAGAGGGGGAGAACGAGTAATGGCGCAGAGCTTCGATTCCCTTACCGCCACCCAGATCGCCGCGGGCGTTGCCGCCGGCGACTTTGCCGCTACCGAGGTGGCCCAGGCCTCCCTTGCCGCCATCGAGGCGCGCGAGGGCGGGGTCCAGGCATTCCTGCAGGTGGCGCCCGAGCTCGCGCTCGAGGCCGCTGCGCGCGTGGATGCCGACCGTGCCGCAGGCAAGCCGCTGCCCCCGCTCGCGGGCGTGCCGCTGGCCATTAAGGACAACATGAACCTCGTGGGCACGCGCACCACCTGCGCTTCCCGCATGCTCGAGAACTACCAGAGTGTCTACACCGCCACCTGCGTCCAGCGCATGCTCGATGCCGGCTGCCTGCCCATGGGCAAGGCCAACATGGACGAGTTTGCCTTTGGCAGCTCCACCGAGAGCTCGGCGTTCCACCGCACCAACAACCCTTGGGATACCGAGCGCGTGCCCGGCGGCTCCTCGGGCGGCTCCGCTGCCGCCGTCGCCGCGGGCGAGGTCGCGCTCTCGCTGGGCTCGGACACCGGCGGCTCCATTCGCCAGCCGGCGTCGCTGTGCGGCGTGGTGGGCTTTAAGCCCACGTATGGCGCCGTGAGCCGTTACGGCGTGGTTGCCTTTGGCTCGTCGCTCGACCAGGTGGGCCCCTTTGGCCGCACGGTCGAGGATGTCGCGCTGGCCATGAACGCGCTTACCGGTGCGGGCCACGATCCGTACGACTGCACCAGCCAGGATTGCGCCGTCGACTTTACCGAGCACCTCAACGACAGCATCGAGGGCAAGCGCGTGGGCATCATCCCTGCGTTTATGGAGGCCGAGGGCCTGACGCCCGAGGTCAAGGCCGCTGTTCAGCGCGCCGCCCAGGAGCTGCAGAACCAGGGTGCCGAGCTGGTCGAGGTCGACCTGCCGCACCTGGACGCCGCCATCGCCGCCTACTACGTCATCGGCCCAGCCGAGGCGTTCTCCAACCTGGCCCGTTTCGACGGCATTCGCTACGGCTATCAGGAGGAAGGCTGCGCCAACCTGTCCGACCAGAGCTCGCTGTCGCGCGCCCACGGCTTTGGCGCCGAGGCCAAGCGCCGCCAGATGCTCGGCGCCTACCTGCTGAGCTCGGGTGTGTACGACAAGTACTACTACGCTGCGCAAAAGGCCCGCACACTCATCACGCAGGACTACGATGCCGCGTATGCCAAGGTGGATACCATCCTCATGCCCGCCTCGCCGCGCACGGCCTTTAAGTTTGGCGAGATCAGCGACCCCACGCAGATGTACCTCTCCGACCTGTACACCATCTCGCTCAACATTTGCGGCAACGGCGGTATCTCGGTGCCGCTGGGCCTGGGCGAGGATACTCAGCTGCCCGTTTCTGCCCAGCTGGTGGGTCCGGCGTTTAAGGACCGTCAGCTGCTCACGTTTGCCCGCGCCCTGGAGCGCGGCTTTGCCGATGCCGCCACGGGTGCGCCCGCGCTTTCCGTCGCGCCCGATTTTGCCGGGAAGGGAGGCGAGCTGTAATGAAGGAGCTTTCCGAGGTCCTGCAGGATTGGGAGGCCGTGATTGGCCTGGAGATCCATACCGAGCTCACCGCACTCGATACCAAGATGTTCTGCAACTGCAAGCTCAGCCACGATGACGAACCCAACGCCAACGTGTGCCCGGTGTGCCTGGGTCTGCCCGGCGCCCTGCCGGTGCCCAACAAGCGCGCCATCGAGAGCATCGTCAAGGCCGGTCTTGCTACCAACTGCGAGATCCAGCGCCACTCGATGTTCTACCGCAAGCACTATTTCTATCCCGATATGGCCAAGAACTTCCAGACTACGCAGGGTCCGGTCGCCTTTGCCATGTACGGTCACCTGGATCTGGACGTGACCGGTCGCGGTGCCGCCGAGCGCCCCGACTGCGCGTTTGGCGAGGCCGAGGCCCAGAGCCTGGCGAGCGCCTCGGCCAACGCCGAGGGCCTGTCCACGTCCATGTCCTCTACCATGCGCGAGGGTAACCAGCGCGCCGGTCACCTGGCCAGCTACGACGCGTCCAACCTGCAGATGCCCGAGCGTCGCGAGGACGGTTCCTACACGGTGCCCATCCGCATCCTGCGCATCCATATGGAGGAGGACGCCGCCAAGATGGTCCATGTGGGCGGCGCCGAGGGCCGCATTACCGCCGCGGCCGAGTCGCTCGTCGACTACAACCGCTGCGGCACGCCGCTGATTGAGCTCGTCACCGAGCCCGATCTGCGCACGCCCGAGGAGGCTCGCCTGTTTATGGAGAAGCTCCGTCGCATCTTTGTGACACTGGGCATCTCCGACTGCTCCATGGAGAAGGGCTCCATGCGTTGCGACGGCAATGTGTCGCTGCGCCGCCGCGGCGAGACCAAGCTGGGCACCAAGACCGAGCTCAAGAACCTCAACTCGTTCAAGAGCCTGCACGACGGCCTTGCCTACGAGATCTGCCGCCAGGCCGAGGTGCTCGAGGAGGGCGGCATTATCTACCAGGAGACCCGCCACTGGGAGCCTAGCCGCAAGCGCACCGTTGTCATGCGTGTTAAGGAAACGGCAGACGACTATCGTCTGTTCCCCGATCCCGATCTGGCGCCGTTCGATCTGGACGACGAGTTCATCGACCGCTGCCGTGGCGAGATCCCCGAGCTGCCCGATGCCAAGCGCGCCCGTTTTGAGGCCGACTTTGGCATTAAGGCGGCTGATGCCGAGCAGATTGCCGGCGACCCCGAGTTTGCCGAGTTCTTTGAGGCCGCCGCTGCCGGCATGGCTGGCAAGGAGGCCCAGACGGTCGCAAACCTGCTGGTGAACGAGATGATTGCCTACCTTAAGGGCGCGGGCGTCTCGCTGGCCGATTCCGGCATCGCGCCGGCTCAGGTAGCAGCGCTGGCTAAGCTGCTGGCGACCGATGCCATCAGCTCCAACCAGGCGCACGAGGTCTTTGAGGCCATGGCCCAGACTGGCGACGACCCCAACAAGATCGTCGACGAGCGCGGTATGCGTCAGGTGAGCGATGCCGGCGCGCTGCAGCCGATTGTGGACGAGGTGCTGGCAAACTGTGCCGATCAGGCGCAGCAGTATCGTGACGGCAACCAGAAGGTCATTGGCTTTTTGGTGGGCCAGTGCATGAAGGCGAGCCGCGGCAAGGGCAATCCGAAGCTCTTCAACGAGTTGCTGAGAACGTCGCTCTCGTAAGCGGGGACCGAGGGGCCGGGCGCAGGGCCTTGCCTCTCAATTTCGGACAGTCCTGACTCACGACGGAGGCGCCACTGGCGCCTCCTGTTCGTGCGGAACTCATTGAGAGGCAAGGCCCTGCGCCCGGCCCCTCGGTTCCGCAACGACTCGGCCGTTCGGGTCAGGTGGGCTGAATGAAATAGAGTGAATGGGCGTGCCGTCGGCACGCCCATTGTTTTGTGGATGTGGCGCAGGTACGGTCCCTTGGTTACATCGCGCCTCAAGATTTCCAAAAAGTTAACCTTTGTTGACCTCAATAGTTAGATAAACTAAACTATTTTCCAAAAGTGTGCTCGAGCAAACTTGTTTACTCGAGTGCTGAGGCGCCGTGCCGCGTCCAATGCGGCAAAAGGGAGAAGCAACATGAAGAAGTCGACGTTCAATACCCTGCTTGTCGGTGGCGGTTTTCTGCTTGGTACGGCCGGCATCAAGCTGCTCACCAGCGCTCCGGTCAAGAATGCCTGCGTGCAGGGTATCGCGTGCGGCATGCGCATCAAGAACGGCTACCAGGACATGGTCGAGCAGGCCAAGGCTAATGTCGACGACATGGTTGCCGAGGCTGCCTACATCACCCAGAGCGAGGCCGCTGCTGACGAGGCAGCTGAGTAACGCTCCCAGGCACAAACTATGAGATTCTCGATTATTAGCGAGATCCCCGGCAGGACCCGTCTTCAATTGGCGGGTCCTGTGCCAGAGAGCGATCTCGATGCACTTCTTAAGCTCAGCGGCGATATCGACGGCGTGCACAAGGTGCGCGTCTATGGCCGCATTGGCCAGATGGCGCTGGAGTACGACGAGCCACGCCGCGCGAGCGTGCTCGACGCCTTGGGCGCACTCGATGCTCAAGCTATCGCCGATGCCAAGTCGGGCTACGTGATGCAACTCGAGCCGCGCAAGCACAAACTCGTTATGGACCTGGCGACACTCGTCGGTGCTCATTACGCACGTCGCTGGTTCTTGCCGACGCCTCTGCGTGCGGTGTTTGTCGTGGCCGGTTACATGGCATTTTTGCGCGCTGCCCTTCATGAGCTGGCGCAGCCACGCCTGACCGTTCCTGTGCTCGACGCTTCGGCCATTGGCATTTCGTTCGTCAAACGTGATGTCGACACCGCAGGCCAGACGATGTTCCTACTCAACGTGGGCGAACTGCTCGAGGACTACACCCGCGCCATGAGCGAAAACGAGCTCATCAACTCGCTGCTCGACGTGCCCGACAAGGCACAAAAGGTGGTCGGCGACACTGAGGTGAGCGTTGCCTCCACCGAGCTTGAGCCCGGCGACTTGGTAGCCGTGCGCACCGGCATGTCCATCTGCATTGACGGCGTGGTCGAGCAGGGGAGCGCCATGGTCAACCAGGCGACCCTGACCGGCGAGCCGCTTGCCGTTGAGCGCAGCGCAGGCGACGACGTGTTCGCCGGTACCGTCGTGGAAGACGGCAGCATCTTGGTGCGCGTGCGCGCCAACACGGCTCAGACCAAGCTTCGCTCGATCGTCTCGCTCGTACAGACGGCCGATTCGCTCAAGTCCGAGGGCCAGTCGCATATGGAGGACCTTGCCAACAAGATCGTCCCGTGGAACTTCCTGCTCGCGGGCCTTGTCGCTCTCACCACGCGTAGCCTCATCAAGACCTCAGCGGCACTGATGGTCGACTACTCGTGCGCGCTCAAGCTCACGGGTTCCGTTGCCGTCATGACCGCTATGAGCGATGCCGCCAAGATGGGCGTCATGGTCAAGGGTGCGAAGTACTTTGAGTCGTTTGCCAAGGCCGATACCATTGTGTTTGATAAGACCGGCACGCTGACCGAGGCGCAGCCGCGCCTGGCTTGCGTACTGACGACCGATGGCTGGAGCGAGGACGAGGTCCTGCGCCTTTCCGCTTGCTTGGAGGAGCATTTCCCCCACCCGGTAGCGCGCGCCGTCGTCAACGCTGCTCGCGAGCGTGGACTTGAGCACCGCGAGCGTCACGCTGCGGTCGAGTACATCGTGGCGCATGGCATCGCTTCGTCCATCGAAGGACGTCGTGCCATCATCGGTTCGGCACATTTTGTGTTTGAGGACGAGGGCGCACAGCTCGAATCCGACATCAAGGAGCGCATCGAGTCCCAGATGCAGGGTCTGTCGCCGCTGTATCTGGCGGTCGACGGCACCGTTGTGGGCGTGCTCGGTATCGAGGACCCGCTTAAGCCCGGGGTCCGCGAGGCCATCGCCGACCTGCACGCGTTGGGCGTCAAGCACGTGGTCATGCTCACGGGCGATTCCGAGCGCACGGCCGAGCGCATTGCGCGAGAGGCAGGGGTCGACGAGTTTAAGGCCGAGCTGCTGCCCGAGGACAAGTACGCTTATGTGGAGCGCATTAAGAGCGAGGGGCGCCACGTTGCCATGGTGGGCGACGGCGTCAACGATTCGCCAGCGCTCGGTTTGGCCGACGTGGGCCTGGCGATGGGTGGCGGAAGCGATATCGCCAAGGAGGTCGCCGACATCATCCTGACCGACACGGATCTCGCCGCAATCGTGCGCCTGCGCCGCATGAGCCAGGGCCTCATTGATCGCCTGACGAGCTCCTACTCTAAGGTAATGCTTACCAACTCGGCGCTGCTGGCGCTCGGCATTACCGGCACGATTACGCCGCAGACGTCGTCGCTGCTGCACAATGGCTCGACGATTGCCTACAGCCTGAGCAACGCGAAGGCATATCTGCGCTAGCGCTTTTGGTTGAGTTTATGGCCTGCATTCGAACGGTGCTGCAGCTATCGGAATGCAGGCCTTTTGCGTTTGACCATGTGCTAGCAGCAATATATAGTAATGCTAGCATGGATAGCAGAAGTCGAAGGCGAGGTTGAGATGGGTGCTGCTAGCGGCATGGCGCAGGTGAACGTTCGCGTTGATCGTCAGGTCAAGGACCATGCGGAGGAAGCGTTGCGGTTTTCGGGCGCCTCGCTGCCCGAGCTTATCAAAAAGGTCGTAGCGAAGGTTGCACAGGGCGGCGGTTCGTGCGAAGAGGTGTTGTCGGTCGTTGACGACCAACTGCCTAGTGCTGGTGCCACCTCGCCGTTCGCCGCATCATGGGCGGCGGCGGATCAGCTTTACGCGGACCTGGGCATCGCTACGTCGCCCGTATCCGACGATCGCGATTGGGACGTAATCTATTCCGACGCCATGGATGAGCATTATCGCCAAAAGGGGATGATCCAGTGAGTGGAGCGCCTCTCAAGATCATGGTGGACGCTAACGTATGGGTCGATTCGTTTTGCGCCGACCATGCCGAGTCGCTTGCCGCGCGTGCGTTTATTGGGCAGGCGACGGAGACGCGGGCGTTGCTGTTCTTCCCGGTGCATATCGCTAAGGACGTGCTGTACGTAGTTCAGCACGAGCTGAAGCGTAGCGTTCTTGCCAGCGGGGGAGCACTCGACGAGGCGTCTGCCCGTGCAATTGGCGATGCGGCGTTGGCGTTTGTTCGGAACATGACCGAAAACGCTACGGCCGTGGGTGCAGATGCGTCGGACCTTTGGCTGGCCGACAAATATCTGACGCTCCATCGCGATTACGAGGACAACTTGGTGCTCGCCGCGTGCAAGCGCGCCCAGGTTGATTACTTGGTAACTAACGATCTCAAGCTGCTCGAACATGCCGATCTTGCAGCGAAGACCCCGCGCCAAATGATGCCGATTCTTGCTTTGGCCGAACGCGGCGGCGCGGCTATCGGTTGACGCGAACTGGTTGCGGGCCTCTTGGACGACGATGCGCCAAGGGGCCCGCTTCTGCTATTTACAAAAGCTCGGCCTTAATGGTGGGACTTTCTGCGAGCTGCTCGGCTGCCTTTTCGTCGGAGCTGTCGAGTGCTGCCAGACTGCGGTAGACCCACTCGTTGACCTGGGTGTTCTTGACGCCTGCGGTCTGCATAAGGGCGCCTACCTCGCGGATTGCTGCGAACAGATCGGCCTTGGGCCCCGCGAGCTCGACCTCGATACCGTGGTAGGCGGACACGCCGCGGTTCTCACTCACGTGGTCGATAAAACCCTCGACGGTCTCGAGCTGCTGGGCGAGAGCAACATCATCGTCGGCGTCCAGCGCGACGAGTGCGTTCGATACTGTGAGGGCGGGATGTCCGCAGGGGACAAAGCCTTCGATGACATCCATAGCTTCGGTAATGGTTGAACCCAGGCCTGCGAGGGCATTGACGAGTTGCTGCTTGGTATCCATAACGGTCCTTTCGACGGGTCAATTTTGCTTGGCGAAAATATACGTGACGCGATCGGTAGCAAAAGTGCGAAGTGCGGCGCACATTGGGGTCTTCACAGCTCGTGCATAGAACAGCTGTCCGCTTTCAGAACGTGGTAAGATAACACTCCACAAGCGGGGCTCGCCCCGTATGTTCCTTGAAAAGTCGACGGGTGTTGGGTGCTCGTGCCCAATGCCATCCAGACTTTCCCGACATTCGGGGGCGACTGGTTTCGACACGATAGCTCTGAGAGAGGAAGCAAGCCGAGGTCTCCTCGCCTCGTTAAACAGGGGTACCGTCAAATTGAATTGACAACAACTCTTCTTTTGAGCCTATGGCTCTCGCTGCTTAGTTTATAGCGGCGCGTCAACCCGGTGATTTCCCCGACACCGGCGCGACGTCATTTTAGGGGAATGCTCCTGCGCACGTAATCGGTATGGCGCAGGCTAAGACCGAACCGGTTAGGACGCCGCGAGCGTGTCGCTGCGCGCAAAGCGTCCGAGACAAAACCAGCGACTGAGCTTGGAGATGCCAATCAGGGGGCTTTCGTGGACCGGAGTTCGATTCTCCGCGCCTCCACCATAAGTAACAGGCAGGTAGATGCTCATATCTACCTGCCTTTTTATTTCTTGTCCGTACCGCGGAGAATCGAACTCTATGCAGGGCGCGAGCGTTTGTAGCGAGCGGGCGAGGGCGGCGGCAGCCGACCGAAGCCGGTGCGGGTTCGCGAAGCGAACACGCGGATTCTCCGCGCAAACTTCCGACTCAAAACGGATGCGATGGTTGTCGAATTTCAGCTGGCCTCGCCCCGCATCAACGGATTCCCCCCGTACCGCGGAGAATCGAACTCTGCGCAGGACGCGAGCGTAAAGAAAACGCCGCGTCAACGCAGGCCGGGACACGCTTTCCCAATGGCGGCCCAGGCGGAAAGTCCATCCCGGAATCCGCGCTCAGACTGGGACGTAGTTTCCGGATGACACATCAAGCGGAAAGCGCATCCCGGAATCCCGCCTCAAACTGGGACACACTTTCCGCTTCACCTGCCGCCTCGAAAAACCTGCGCGCTCGCCATCCCAAAACTGGGTAGAAGAAGGTCAAAACGCAATCGCAGGAGGTCAATATGACTGCAGAAGATAAGGCAAAGAACGCTGGCAAGGTCGCGCTCGTTTTGGAGGGCGGTAGTTTTCGCGGGCAGTTTACCGCGGGCGTGCTCGACGTTCTCATGGAGGCCGGCGTCGAGATTCCGGCTGTCTACGGTGTATCGGCCGGCGCCCTCAACGGCGTGAACTACAAGTCGCACCAGATCGGCCGTGCCAACCGCATCAACCTGGCTTTCTGCAACGACAACCGCTTCATGGGCGCCGCATCGTTTGCGTCCACGGGCTCCATTGTGGGCTACGACTTTATCTTCAACGATGTCCAGGACCGCCTGGATCCCTTTGACAACGAGACGTTCGACGCGAGCCCCATCGAGATGTACGCCGTCGCGACGGACATGCTCTTTGGAACCGCCACGTACCTGCCGGTCAAAAGCGCCGTACTTGACCTCGACGCTGTTCGCGCCTCGACGTCGCTGCCGCTGGTGACGCCGCCGGTCGAGATTGACGGGCACAAATACGTCGACGGTGGCGTGGCCGATTCGGTTCCTATCGAGCATGTGCTCGAGGAGGCGGGCTTCGACCGTGCGGTCGTCATCGTCACGCAGGACCGTTCGTATGAGAAAAAGCCCTACGAGTTTTTGCCGGCCGCGCGTGCGCGTTATGCCGACTACCCCTATCTGCTCGAGGCTATCGAGACGCGCCACGACCGCTATAACATCCAGCGCATGCATCTGTGGAAGTATGAGCGCGAGGGCCGTGCGCTGGTCGTCGCTCCGCAAAAGCCGGTCGAGGTCGGCCATGTCGAGCACGATCCGGCAAAGCTTTTGGACCTGTATATCCAGGGCCGTCAGGAGGCAAAGCGCCTGCTCACGGAAATCCAAGAGTTCGTTGAGCGCTAACGACGGCGAACCTTCAAAAAATGACAACAGCTAAAGAGCTGGAAAAATCACGGCTCGTGGATGACATGTGCAGAAACTCTGGTCGGAGCCAAAATACCTGTTGACTCGTACGGCGAGCGGGGTAATATGGACGGGTTACTTGCAGAGCCCCGTGAATCTCTGTAACAACACGTACTGTACATGGAGGAGTCTAAGTGATTTCGAAATCGACTCACTACGCCAAGCAGGGCGAGGTCCAGCGCAACTGGGTTCTCGTCGACGCCGATGGTGCTGTCCTGGGCCGTCTTGCCACCCAGATCGCAATGATCCTGCGCGGTAAGAACAAGCCCCAGTTCACGCCCAACAGCGACTGCGGCGACTTCGTTGTCGTCATCAACGCCGATAAGGTCCAGCTTACCGGTAACAAGGCCGACACGAAGACCTATTATCGCCACAGCGGCTACAACGGCGGCCTCAAGGCTGAGAGCTTCCGCCAGGCTATGGAGAAGCACCCGGAGAAGGTCATCGAGCGCGCCGTTCGCGGCATGCTGCCCAAGACCACCCTCGGCCGTGCCCAGATGACCAAGCTTAAGGTCTACGCTGGTGCCGAGCATCCGCACGCTGCCCAGAACCCCACGAAGATTGAGCTGGAGGCTTAAAGATGGCTGAGAACACCGTTGTCTACCAGGGTACCGGCCGTCGTAAGAACGCCGTCGCCCGCGTCCGTCTCGTCCCCGGCACCGGCAAGGTGACCATCAACAAGCGTGACGCCGAGCAGTATTTCGGCCGTCATCAGCTCGTTGAGAACGCCCTTGCTCCCTTCAAGGTGACCGACACCGCCGGTCAGTTCGACGTTATCGCTCTGTGCGATGGCGGCGGCATCTCCGGTCAGTCCGGCGCTCTGCGCCTGGGCATCGCTCGCGCTCTTCTGAACGCTGGCGACTACCGTGCTGACCTCAAGAAGGCCGGTTTCCTTACGCGCGATGCTCGCGTGGTCGAGCGCAAGAAGTACGGCCTCAAGAAGGCCCGCCGCGCTCCCCAGTTCTCCAAGCGCTAAGGTTTTATCTCCTTTCGAGATACAATGTACAAGCGGGGCCTGCCGATTCCTCGGCGGGTCCCGCTTTTCTTTTTCGACTAGGGTGGGCGGTTGCATATCGCCTGCTAGGGAAGGAGCGATCCTATGCCCCAGAACATCTTCGGTACCGACGGCGTCCGTGGCGTCGCCAATGCCGATCTTTCGTGCGACCTCGCGTTTCGCCTGGGCCGCGCGGCGACCAAGTTTCTTGGTCCGGACATCTGCATCGGCCGTGACACGCGCCTTTCGGGCACCATGCTCGAGAGTGCTCTGACCGCCGGCATTATGGCCGAGGGCGGCCGTCCGCACTGCTGCGGCGTCATTCCCACGCCTGCCGTGGCGTTGCTTACCGTTCAGAACGAGCTCGATGGCGGCATCGTCATCTCTGCTTCGCACAATCCGCCGGAGTTCAACGGCATCAAGTTCTTTAGCCGCAAGGGTATGAAGCTTCCCGATGCTGTCGAGGAAGAGATCAGCGCCTGGGTCATGTCCGAGGAAGCCATGGCTGCCGACACGCTGCCGACCGGTGCTGGCGTGGGCCACATCATCAAGATGAAGGATGCCCGCAAGGCATATGTCGACCACGCCATCGATACGCTTGATGGCCTGAGGCTCGATGGCCTGGTCGTTGCCGTCGACTGCGGTCACGGTGCTTCCTGCCAGACCACGCCCGCCGCGCTGCAGCGCCTAGGTGCCACGGTCCATGCCATCAACACCGATTATTGCGGCACTGACATCAATGTCGAGTGCGGCTCTACGCACCTTGAGCCCCTGCGCGAGCTCGTGCTGCGCACCCACGCCGATATCGGCCTGGCCCACGACGGCGACGCCGATCGCGTGCTGTTCGTGGACAGCGAGGGCAATGAGATCGATGGTGACTACATCCTGGCTATCTGCGGTTCTGACCTCGCCGCTCGCGGCAAGCTCGCCAACTCCGAGATCGTTTCGACCGTCATGTGCAACCTGGGCTTCTCCATCGCTATGAAGGAGCAGGGCTTCGAGATGGTCCAGACCGCCGTGGGCGACCGTTATGTGCTTGAGCGCATGCTCGCGGACGGCGCCGTCATCGGCGGCGAACAGTCCGGCCACATTATCTTCCTGGAGCACAACACCACCGGTGACGGTCTGGTGACGGCTCTGCAGCTGCTGGCCGTGCTCAAGCGCACCGGTCGTACCCTCACCGATCTTGCCGGCATCATGAAGAAGTACCCGCAGGTACTCGTCAACGTGCATTCCGACAACAAGGCTGGTCTGGACGATTGCCAGCCCATTTGGGACGCCGTTGCTGCTGCCGAGAAGGAGCTTGACGGCCGCGGCCGCATTCTGGTGCGCCCGAGTGGTACCGAGCCGCTGGTCCGCGTGATGGCCGAGGCCGAGACGCACGAGCTGACTCAGCGCGTTGTCGACGACATCGTCGAGGTTGTCAAGCGCGAACTTCCCTAATGGTCAAAAACGGGTGCCAAGTGGTAAACTGTTAAGGTTATTTTGGTTGATCGGTATGTCCGAGGGGGAGCATGTTCACTAAAGTCCTAAGGTCTTTTGGTATGCGTGGTCGAGTCCTTACGTTGGATGCTCCCATCTCGGGTGACGTCATTCCGCTCTCCGAGGTAAACGATCAGACGTTTGCCACCGGCCTTTTGGGCCAGGGCGTGGCGATTCAGCCCACCGGAACGCGCGTGATCGCGCCGGCTGATGCCAAGGTCGAGGCTATTTTTCCCACGGGACACGCCGTTGCGCTTAACACGGTCGATGGCTTGGACGTGCTCATCCACGTTGGTTTGGACACTGTTCAGCTCGAGGGCAAGCACTTTACCGTACATGCGCAAGTGGGTGACATCGTCCATAAGGGCGATGTGCTCATTGAGTTCGATCGCGAGGCAATTGCTGCCGAGGGCTACGATGTGACGGTTCCCATCTTGGTGTGCAACTCCGTTGAGTTCTCGAGCATCAAGGGCTCCGTTGGCGTGCATGTCGAAGAGATGGACCAGCTCATCGTTGCTCGCGAGCGCTAGCAAGTGCACGTGGCCATTAGTCTACAATTCAAACACGTTTACGGAGGGCGCCCTTGAAAGAGGACGCCCTCAGTGGCAAGATGGGATTTGTCCGAAGCTAAAAGGCTTTGGGTCACCGTGGACGGGCAGGGGCCTCGACGCGGCTAGACACGAGACACATACATTACGCGACCTCGCCCTGGTGGCCGCACACGTTGGTTGCGGCCGACGCGGGCCGCGGGCAAGTGCTTGTAAGGGAGCCTTGCCTCTCTTGTACGAGAAAGGACGCGTAATGAAGATCATTAAAGCTAAAGACTACGAGGATATGAGCCGCAAGGCCGCTAATATCATCTCGGCCCAAGTTATCCTCAAGCCCGACTGTGTGCTGGGTCTTGCCACCGGCTCCACCCCGATCGGTGCCTACAAGCAGCTCGCTGCTTGGTACAAGAAGGGCGACGTCGACTTTGCCGAGGTCAGCACCTACAACCTGGACGAGTATCGCGGCCTTTCGCACGACGATCCCCAGAGCTATCACTACTTCATGCGTGAGAACTTCTTCGATCACATCAACATCGACCTGAACAACACGCATGTGCCCGACGGTTCCAACCCCGACGCCGCCGCTGCCTGCTCTGAGTACGACAAGATTGTCGCCGACGCCGGTTATCCGGATCTGCAGCTGCTCGGCATTGGCAACAACGGCCACATTGGCTTCAACGAGCCCGATGACCACTTCTCCAAGGGCACGCACTGCGTCGACCTCACCGAGAGCACCATTCAGGCCAACAGCCGCCTGTTCGACAGCATCGACGATGTTCCCCGTCAGGCCTACACCATGGGTACCCAGACCATCATGTATGCCCGCATGATCCTGGTCGTCGCCAACGGCGAGGCCAAGGCTCAGGCCGTGCATGACATGTGCTATGGTCCGGTTACGCCCGAGTGCCCGGCTTCGATCCTGCAGCTGCACACCAACTGCGTTGTCGTTGCCGACGAGGCCGCCCTTTCGCTCTGCGAGTAGCGAAAGCCTATCACCTCGACATAGCTTTGCCGAAGGCCTCCGCTTTGCGGGGGCCTTTTTGCTGAGCGCGCGCCGTGTGCTTGACGAAAATCTTGCAGCGAACTTGACGGGTGCGTTAGGTGCAGCATGATTCATTCCATAACAGATACTATGCATAAATGCTATGAAAAGGTCGCAGACGGTAGCTGGCGTTAGGTGAGTTGCGCAACACAATTGAACAGCGCTCATTTGAGGTACACTGCCAAAGGATGGGACAAGCTGGCAAGCGCATTGACCTGCGCAAAGACTGATTGGTTGGGGGATAAGTTTCAATCGGACCACGCTGAACAAAAACTTGCCATTTGCGTACCAACAAACATCCTAAACCGTAGCATCGCTCTATTCATCTAGCGATACATATGGTCTAGCGTTACGGTGTCCATGTGGTCGAGTTGAGGAGCGGGCATGGTTAACGATTTGGGCAATACGGACGACCTCGAGCTTATGCCGCTGGGCAGCAGTTATACGGTGCGGCGCGATCGCTTGATGAACGAACTTATCGCCAAGGGCCGAAAGGCCGGCATCGTAGTCCTCTACGCGCCTGATGGCTTTGGGAAAACCTCGGTGTTGCTGCAGTATGCCCAAGAGGTTAAAAGCGATCCGACGCGAGGTCCCGTGCGGATCATCGAGGCAGACCGCGCCATTGGGCGCGAGTTGTTTATGCAGCTCGAGGTCGTTACCGAAGAGCTTAAGGACAAGCCGCACTCCCTGATCGCAATCGATAACGTGCCTAACCTCAGCCAGAGCGAGACCGAGGAGCTGATCGACCGAATCCGAAGCCTGCGTGCTATGGGGGTTGGGGTCTTTATGAGCTGCCGTCCTTCGAATCGCCAGCTGATTCATGGACTGGGCGATTCGATTAAAGTCAACGCGCAGATGCTCAAGGTGCATGCCTATGAGTATTCGGCGTGGGCATCGGCGTTTTCGATCAGCACATCGCTCGACTTCTATCAGCTTACGCAGGGCGTGCCCGAGCTCGTCTCGGCTATGCAGTCGGGACTATACGGGCAGGGAGACGTTGCCCAGATGCTCGAAAACGAGATCGTCAATATCTACGGTGCGGCACTTGTTGATTTGGCGTCGCTCGAGAACAACGCTCTGTTTAGTGTGGCATGCTTGATGGTCTTAATGGGCGAGGGCAATATTTCGGAGCTCGAGGCTTGCGGTGTTAGGCTTTCGGCGATTGACCAGTCCTATCTTGTCCGCGATTATCCCATTTTTGGCGTCGATCCAGCAGACCGGAGCTTTACCTGCTTGGGTACCGAGGATAACGCACGCCTGCGATTGCGCAAGCTGGTCGCCGAAATTCGCCCCGAACTCGTTGTGCGGGCGGCGCGTATATTGATTAAAGCGGGGCGCTGCGATACCGCGATGGACCTTGCTGACGCGTTTTTGGACCGCAGTGCGGTGTTGGAGCTTGCCGGACAGTATGGGGTCGATCTGGCCCTGACGGGGCATGGAGGGGATGTTTGCCGCGCGGCGCTGGGAAAGACCGAGTCAGATGGCCGGGCATCGGAGCCGACGCCTGACGAGGCACTCGGCATCTATCTGGCGGCGGTGAGCGTCTCCAATACAAAACTCGCGCGGTATATGGCCTCAATAATCGAGCGTGCGGGCGAGCAAGCGATTTGCGAGCTCGATCCCGTGTCGTGGAAGGTGGCGCACGCGTTTACGGCCGCCTGTTATGGAGATAGTGGTCTGGGGCTTCCGGCAAGCCATACAGCGTTGGAAAGTGAGGCGTCTTGTGCCGCACTCGATATGCTGTCCGCACATGTCGAGATAAAACATGGGCTGACCGAGCGGGCGAAGGGCGGTGAGATCCTCGCGGGGCTCAAAACGGATAAGGCCTACGATTGCGAGCTCGATATCGCGGGGACGTTTGTGCGAGCGGACCGCATGTTGACGGAGCTATTTGATGGGTCGTATGCAGGGACTGACGAGCGTGATGACGAGATGGCCCTGACACTCGAGGCGCTCGAAGCGCGTGGAATCCGAGCGCTCGCCATCTGGGTGCGCATGGTGTTATCGGCGCGGCGCCTGCTCGCCGGCATGCCGGTGACCGACGAGCAGGCATTCAATGAGCTCGACCGTTTTGCCGTGCGCGTGCGTGACAATCAGGTTCAGTTGTTTGGCTTGATACTGGAAGGCTGGCAGTCACTGGCTGAGGGGCGTCCGGTCAATGCCAAATTCCGTGCGGTGCAGGTGCTCAGGCTTGCCGAGGAATCGATTGGATACATACGCGACAACGCACTGCTGCTAGAGCGCGCGGCGTACTTACGCAATACATCGATGGTATCGGTGCGCGAAGAGGCAGAGCTGCTCGATTTGAGTCGGACGCAGGTCGGTGGTGCCGAGGCTTGGATGGTGGCGCTGCATTTGGCCTCCGCGGGCCGCGATAGCGACCTTGCAGCCTGGATGTCCATGAACCGCCCAGGGATTTTGGATCCGTCGTATCGGCTGTTTGCGCGTCTTGCGATGCATTGTCTGGGTGAGCCGGCTGCTAGAATTCGAAAGAAGCTCCCGGTACGCGAGCTGTCGCGGTATTCGCTGCGTGACGACTTTGAGGGCGAAGGCGAGCGTCTGTTCCAGGCCGGCGATGCCGAGGGCGTCGATGTGATTGGCCATATCGAGATCCGCATGTTTGGGGCGTTTCGCGCCGAGCGCGACGGGTTTCCCATCACGGATAAGATGTGGCGCCGCAAGAAAGCGGCGACGCTTGCCGAGCGGCTTGCGCTGGGCATGGATGCGCTCGTCGATCGTGAGACGCTGGCCATGGAGCTGTGGCCCCATGCCGAGTTCAATAGCGCCCGCAACAACCTGTATTCGACGATATCGCGCTTGCGGTCGGCTTTGGGCCCGACGCCGGATGGCAAGTCGTGTGTACTCATCCAAAATGAATGCATCGGACTCAATGGCGACTACGTTAAGACCGATGTGCGGCTGTTTGACCAGATAAGCCGCGAGGTTTTGGGAAATCGCACGGGTGCGCGCGGGCCCCATTTAGTTGAGCTGTGCCTTAAGATTGAGCAGCTTTATGCCGGACCGCTGTATGTTCCCAATGGCTGTAATCCCACCTACTTTTTGCGTATGCGACGCATTATGCAGTCAAAGTACATCGATTGCATGATTAAGGGAGCAAATGCCGCTCTAGAGGAAAACGATCTGCAGTCGGCGATTTGGCTGGCGGAGTCGGGGCTTCGGCAGGAAACGGCGCGTGAGGATATGGTGCGCTGCGCCATGCGCGTCTACAGTGCGGCGGGGCGGCGGCGCGATATCGTCGAGCTGTACAGCGGGCATATGCACCATCTGAGGGAGCAGGTCAATGGCGTGCCCGAGCCCGAGACGCGGCGTCTATACGAGCGCTTGGTGGAGGGTCGGCTCAACCGCGTGCTGGTCGAGCGATAAAAAACGGGCGCCCGAAGTACTTGGGCACCCGTAAGCTTGCTATATGTTGGCTCGCCGGATCATTGGCTCTTAGACGAGCTTGATCTTCTCGATGTCCTTGCGCGAGGACTCGCGATACAGCGAGAACTTGCGGCCGATGACCTGGACGACCTCGGCGTGGCAACGCTCAGCGAGCTCTTCGGCGGCCTCGCGGGCGGAAAGACTGGAGCCATCGAGCACGGAGCACTTAACGAGCTCGTGCTTCTCCAGGTAGGCGACCGTCTGCTCGACGGTGCCCTCGTTGACATCGGACTTGCCGATGATGATGGCGGGGTTGAGGTGATGGGCCATGCTGCGAAGCTGCTTGACCTGTGCTCCTGTCAGTGCCATGGGTTCTCGCTTTCTATGTATGGGGCGCCCCGCGACGGGGCCTTAATCTACGTGAGCTGTCCCACGATAGCGCAGGAACGGCGCGGTGTGGAGCGCGTTTGCCCAGTTCAAAAAGAATGCGGATGCCGAGTGAGTGGGCGGTGCGGGCTGCGAACAGGCTATGAGCTGGGCGCAGAGACCGGATCCCATGCAATAAACGCCCAACGGACCTTGCGGACATGATCGAGCATATAGCGCCCCTGCGGCACGCCCTTGGAGCCCGGCTCACCGGCATGGGGATTCTCAATCATGTGCTGGGCGATGTAGTCGTGCAGGCGGTCGACCTTATCCTCGTTGCCATGCTCAAGCATGCGGGAAAAGTCCGCCACGCCCGCTTCAAGGCTGTCGAAGGTATCGCGACGAGGCGATTCAAAGTACGTAACCTGCGGCAACGCACCCATCTGAATAAGGATGTTGAAGGCGTACACAAAGCCATTACTGCAGGTAACCGAGGCACCGATAGCGTTCATCAAGTGTAGGTTATAGCGCGGGCTGGAGTTGGCGACCATCGTGACAGCACAACGACGACGAGCCGTACGATCAAGCTTGGCAAGCGCGCCTTTTAGATTGGTCGTCGTAACTGACCGACTGGCAAAGGCAACATCCACCGCTTTCGCGACCGGTCCAACCAAATCCCAATCATCATCCCAAGCAAGCTCAAGCGGCGTTATGCGCCCCTCGAGCCCGTAGTACTCAATGCCGGCATCAAGGGTGCCCAACATAGCGGGGGAGAAGTCGGCTGCAATCACAGGATGCCCAGCCTGAGCAAGCGGAATAGCAATCGACCCAGCCCCACATCCCATATCCAGCACCGACTCGCCGGGCTCAAGCGCCAACAGCTTTATAAAATCCTGAGCATAAGGGGCAGTCTCCAACGGCCGAAAATGCCGAGCCCTTTTATCCCACTCAAAAGAATCATCAGCCCGTCGCCGACCAGCTTGCAGGCGCATCCATTCGCCATTCCAATCCGCAGCAAGCAGCTCAGAACGATTCTCCCCATCAACCACGGGCCAACCTCCTAGCAACAAAAAAGCGACTCCTCCCAAAAGAAGAGCCGCAACCAGCATATATCAGAAAAAGAACCGTTCCAACGCCAAATCGCCGCACCAGCCAAGTGGTGCAGGAGCGAAGCAACTGCAACCGGGATAGAACCTAACTGAGGTCCCGTTGTGCGGGAGCCCCGGGGAGGGCAAATATATAAGGTCGATCGCGAGTTCCGCACGAGCCGGAGAGCACTTAATGTGCTCTCCGTGCGAGTCAGGACTGTCCGAGCAGGCGACCTTATATATTTGCCCTCCCCGGGGCTCCTCGCCAGTCCCCCTCAGCTAGTTCTTCAGCGAGTTCAGCGGCGCCGGGAATCGACCACCACGGTGGGCAAGCACGGTGCCGGCGTTGGGGTTCACCGGCATGATGGGCGCACGGCCAAACAGGCCGCCATACTCGACGCAGTCGCCCACGCCCTTGCCGATGGCAGGGATCACGCGCACGGCCGTGGTCTTGTTGTTGATGACGCCGATGGCCATCTCGTCGGCGATGATGCCGGCGATGGTCTCGACCGGGGTGTCACCGGGGATGGCGATCATGTCCAGGCCGACGGAGCACACGCAGGTCATGGCCTCGAGCTTCTCGAGGGAAAGCGCGCCGGCTTCGACGGCGGCGATCATGCCGGCGTCCTCGGACACGGGGATAAAGGCGCCGGAGAGACCGCCCACGCTGGAACTGGCCATGACGCCGCCCTTCTTGACGGCATCGTTGAGCATGGCGAGCGCGCAGGTCGTGCCGGGGCCACCGCAGGTGCCCACGCCGATGATCTCGAGGATGCGCGCGACGGAGTCGCCGATGGCAGGCGTGGGAGCCAGCGACAGGTCGACAATGCCTTTCTCGACACCCAGACGATGGGCGGCCTCGCGGCTTATGAGCTCGCCGGCACGGGTGATCTTAAAGGCGGTCTGCTTGATCTTTTCGGCGACTTCCATCATCGATGCGGAATCGGGCAGCGTCTCCAGGGCTGCGGCCATAACGCCGGGGCCCGAGACGCCTACGTTGATGACGGCGTCGGCCTCGCCACCGCCGTGGACGGCGCCCGCCATAAACGGGGAGTCCTCGACCATGTTGGCAAAGCAGACAAATTTGGAAGCGCCGACGGAGTCCTGGTCGGCCGTGAGTTTAGCGGCATCGATGATGGTCTGGGCGGCCATAAGCACGGCGTCCATGTTGATACCGGCGCGCAGGCTGGCGACGTTGACGCTGGAGCAGACGCGGCTCGTGGTGGCGAGCGCCTGGGGGATGGACTGGATGACGCGACGGTCGGCGTCGCCGATGCCCTTCTGGACGAGCGCGGAGAAGCCGCCCAGGTAGTCGATGCCGAGCGTCTCGGCCGCGCGGTCGAGGGCATGCGCGATGGGGGTGAGGTCCTCATCCTTGCAGCACGCGGCAATCTGCGCCACCGGGGTGACGGAAACGCGCTTGTTGACGATGGGGATACCGTACTCGCGCTCGAGGTTCTCGGCGGTCTCGACCAGATGCTCAGCCGTGTGCGTCACGTGGTCGTAGATCTTCGTGCACATGCGGTCGAGGTTCTCGTCGCCGCAACCCATGAGCGAAACACCCATGGTGATGGTCCTGATGTCGAGGTTCTGCTCCTCAACCATGCCGCGGGTTTCCGCGATTTCTGCGGGCGTGATCGCCATCCTTGCGCTCCTATCTGCCAAAACGAGCATAGTCTTATCTATTTTAACGTGCCGCACGTGCCAAGTGGCGCATGCGGCACGTTTTGGTGTTCGGTTGTTTCCGTTGTGTTACTGCCCAAAGACCTCTTCGGCGATACGAGCGCTTTCGGCGGCGTCCTTGGCGTAGTAGTCCGCGCCGATCTGCTTGGCGTATTCGGGGGTGAGTACGGCGCCGCCTACGATGATCTTGACGCCCGGCACCTCGGCATGAAGCAGCTTGATGGTCTCTTCCATGGCCACGACGGTGGTAGTCATAAGCGCCGAGAGGCCGACGAGCTTGATGTCACGCTCCTGCACGGTCTTGAGCACCTCTTGCGGGTCGACGTCGCGGCCTAGGTCAAAGACGGTGTAGCCGTAGTTATCGAGCAGCATCTTGACGATGTTCTTGCCAATATCGTGGATGTCGCCCTTGACGGTGGCCACGCAGATCTTGCCCTTGTCGGCAATCTCGCCGGCGGGCATCAGGCGCTTGATGGTGTCGAAGCCCACGCGTGCCGCCTCGGCCGAGGCCATAAGCTGCGGCAAGAAGAACTTGCCCTGGTCAAAGAGGACGCCCACCTCGTCGAGGGCGGGGATAAAGTGGTTGTTGATGAGGTCCATGGCGTCGTGGTCTGCCAGCAGACGCTCGGTCTCGGCAGCGATCTCGCCTTTGCGGCCCGAGACGACCATGCGACGAATCGGGTCGTCGTTGCCGTCGGTGCCGGCGGTGCCCGCGGCAGGCGCGGCATCACTCGATGCGGCCTGAGCCGCTGCCGGGTTGGCGGCGATCTTGTACGGATCGGTCCAGCCGGCGTAGCGCTCGATGTATCCGGTCGAGCCCTCGTCCTCAACGCTCAGGACGCGATAGCTGTAGACGGTGTCCATAAAGCGCTTGGAACCCGGGTTCATGATGGGGGCGTCCAGGCCCGCGCCAAAGGCGGCGGCCAAAAAGACCGAACCCAGCAGCGGGCGGGCAGGTAGGCCAAAGCTGATGTTCGACACGCCGAGCGCGCATTTGACGCCCAGACGCTCCTTGCACAGGGACATGGCGCGCAGGATCTGCTCGGCTTGGCGTTGATTGGTCGAGGCGGTCATGACCAGGCAGTCGATGAGGATGCGGTCCGGGCCGATGCCGTAGCGGGCGGCCTCGGCCACGATGCGCTCGGCGATGACGAAGCGAGCCTCGGCGGTATCGGGGATGCCGCCTTCGTCGAGCGTAAGGCCGACAACGTTGGTGCCGTAGTGGGCGACCAGCGGAAAGATCTCATCCATGATCTGCTGCTTGCCATTGACCGAGTTGATGATGGGCTTGCCGGCGTAGCGGCGCACGGCGGCCTCGACGGCTGCGGGGTCGGTGGAGTCGATCTGCAGCGGCAGCAGCGTGGAGCCCTGGAGCTGTTCGGTCGCCTGTTGGATGATCTTGACCTCGTCGATCTCGGGCAGGCCCACGTTGACGTCCAGAATGTCGGCGCCCTGTTCCTGCTGGCTGATGCCCTGGCTCACAACGTAGTCCAGGTCGCCGTCGCGCAGAGCCTGCTGCAGGCGCTTTTTGCCGGTGGGGTTGATGCGCTCGCCGATGACGGCGATCTTGTGGCCGTCGCAGGGAAGGTCCACGACCGTTTGGGCGCTCGTGACCGACATACTGGGCTTGCGGCGGCGCGGGCTGGGCGTGTGGTTGTCGATAAGCGTGCGCAAGGCCGCCATGTGCGCCGGCGTGGTGCCGCAGCAGCCGCCCACGACGCTCACGCCGTCGGCGATCATGCCGGCGACGGCCTCGGCGTATTCGGGGGCCTGGATATCAAAGACGGTGTTGCCGTCGTCGTCCACGTGGGGCAGTCCTGCGTTGGCCTGCACCATAATAGGCTTGTCGGTAACGGTGAGCATACGTGCGGCGAGTCCTCGTAGCTCGGCCGGTCCCTGGCTGCAGTTGATGCCCAAAACGTCGGCGCCGATAGCGTCGAGCGTGATGGCGGCCACCTCGGGACTCGTTCCCAGGAAGGTGCGACCGTCTTCCTCGAAGGTCATGGTGGCAAAGACGGGCAGGTCGGAGTTTTCGCGGCAGGCGAGGACGGCCGCCTTGATCTCGGCAAGGTCGGTCATGGTTTCGATAATAAAGAGGTCCACGCCCGCGTCGACGCCGGCGCGCACTTCCTCGGCAAAGAGGCCATAGGCCTCGTCAAAGCTGAGGGTGCCTAAGGGGCGAAGCAGCGCGCCGATGGGGCCGATATCGCCGGCGACGTAGCGGGCGCCGGCCTCGCGGGCACAGGCGACGGCCGCGGCAAAGACGTCTGCCACGGTGGCGGCACCGTCGAGCTTGTGGGCGTTGGCGCCAAAGGTGTTGGCGGTGATCACGTCGCAGCCGGCCTCGACATATTGACGTTGGATATCAGTGATAACCTGGGGCTCCTCAAAGTTGAGCAGCTCGGGCAGGGCGCCCGCCTTCATGCCAGCGGCCTGCAGCATGGTGCCCATGCCGCCGTCGAACAGCAAGTGCCCCGTGCCCTCGATGGCCGCACGCAGGCGATCGTTCTTAATGCGCAGATCGTCGATCGTGCGCGTCTTGTACGTGGCACCGTTGCGACGTGCGGCATCAACGGGTGCCGCCAATGCAGTGCCGTCAGAATCATGAGTGATAAGCGGAGTAAACATCGAGGGCTCCTAATGGCTGGAATAGCAGGTGGTGTGGGCGGCGCGGAAGCGGCAGTTCTTGCGCATGCGGCAGATATTGCAGGTGGGGCGGGTCTGGGCGTCGTGGACTTCGCCGTCGAACAGGCCGATCACCGCGGTCACGCTTTTGGTGGGCATGAGCAGGTTGGTGGGCGTGACGGTCAGGCCGATGAGCCGCGTGGCGTTGAGCGCATCCACGATCGAGCGCTGGGCCGAGAGCGGGCAGTCGCCATAGCCGGGACTGAAGCGCCAGTTGCCGGCGAGTCCGTGTGCGGCGGCGTCCGTCTTGACATGTTGGTCCATTTGCTCAACGGCGGCTTCCACGTAAGCGGAGCACGCGGCGTCGAGCACGGCTCCCTCGAGGGGCTGCTGAGCTCCCGTGGTGCGCAGACGACGCTCGGCGTCCATGCCGAGGGTGCAAGCCATGAGTGCGGCAAAGCGAGCGTCTTTGAGATGTCGATAGATATCGCGACCTCGCAGCTCAACGTTGGTGCCGACCAAGCGAATGCAAGGCTCACTTTGTTCGTCCACGCCCGTGGCATCGACGGCAAACACGCGGCGCACGCCACGGGGCTCAATGTCAAGTTCCAGACGCTCGACCACAAGCTCAATACGTCGTGACAGTTCGGGCTCGATCTGCTGGCCGCCGTAACCCAGATACCGCAGCATCTCGGCACGGTCGACACGGGGATGGTGCGCGGCATCGACACGGTAAAGCGCCGGCGACGCAAGGTCGGCCGGCACTTCGGCAGCGGTTGTATCGATGTGCGGTTTTTCCATTACCCCAGGCGCTCCATAATGGTCGCGGCGATCGCAGGACGGTTCATAGTGTACAGGTGCAGGCCGTCGGCGCCGTGCTCCTTGAGGTCGCAAAGCTGGCGGGCGGCATAATCTACACCGGCTGCCTGCAGGCTCTCGGGGTCGTTCTCGTACTTGGCGAGAATCTTGATGACGGGGGAGGGCAGCGACGCGCCGCACATAAAGACCATGCGGCTGATCTGCGACTTGCCCATAAACGGCATGATGCCCGCGGTAATGGGCACGGTGATACCGGCCTTGTCGGCAAGCTCGCGAAAACGGTAGAAGCACTCGTTATCAAAGAAGAGCTGTGTCACAAAGAAGCTCGCGCCGGCGTCCTGTTTTTGCTTGAGGTGCTCGACCGAGAGGTTGAGATCCTCACAGGCAATGTGGCCCTCGGGGTAGGCTGCGGCGCCCACGCAAAAGCCGGCGTCGACGAGCTCGGGGATGAGGTCGCGGGCGTAGGCGTAGTCGGAGGCGGGCTTGTCGTCCTCGGTCGCGCCGGCAGGGAGATCGCCACGCAGGGCCAGAATGTTTTCAACGCCGGCGGTGCGATACTCGTCGATCTTGGCGGCGATGTCGGCGTGGGTGCGGCCCACGCAGGTGAGGTGTGCCACCGAGGGCGTGTCGAATTCGCTCGAAATCATATGCGCGATGGGGGCGGTGGTGGCACCGTTGCCCGAGCCGCCGGCCGAGCAGGTGACCGAGACAAAGCTCGGCGAAAGCTTGCACAGATTGCCTGCCACTTCGCGAGCCGTGTCGAGGGTGAGCTCGCCCTTGGGCGGGACCATCTCAAACGAAACGGGCGCGGTGCCCTGGGATGCTGCCTGCTTAAAAACCTCGTCGACGCGCATATCGTGCTCCTCTAGATACGTAATAGTGTGATGTGTTGTAAGGATTCTACAGCACCACTGTGTCACGGTGGAGTTTCACTCGTTATTCGGGGATACCAATCAAAGATGCCTTGCTATCGGCTTTCTCTATAACAGAGCGGCTAATCTAGGCACGGACTATAAAGACTGGTATCTGATGCAAAATACCAGTTAATAGAGCTCCATCCCAAATTGACTACCCTTAAACCATGGGGAGAGGTCTGCAATTTATGCAGTTGATTGGCTGTTGAGGGTGGCAACGCCGCCTCGACAGGGTAACCTCATTGATTGGTTTCGCGACAGCAACATAACGGTAATGTCGCGGAAACACGGCGAGTCTAAGCTATGACTCGTTCGTTAGTAATCAACACCGCTTCTCACGCGATACGAAGGGAGTTCCGTATGGCCGAACTTACTGACCGCTTCGGGACCATGGTGTTCTCTGAGGAAGTCATGAAGGACTACCTCCCCAAGGACATTTGGAAGCGCCTTGCTGCAACCCTCGAGGGCGGTGAGCCGCTCGACCTGGATGTGGCCAACGCCGTTGCCCATGCCATGAAGGTCTGGGCCATCTCCAAGGGTGCGACGCACTATGCGCACTGGTTTCAGCCGCTTTCGGGCATTACTTCCGAGAAGCACGACAGCTTCCTGGAGCCCAACCACGACGGCACCGCCATTACCAAGTTTACGGGCAAGAACCTCATCCAGGGCGAGCCCGATGCCTCCAGCTTCCCCAACGGCGGCCTGCGCGCCACCTTCGAGGCCCGTGGCTACACCGCTTGGGATCCCACTAGCCCCGCCTTTATCAAGGACGACGTCCTGTGCATCCCCACGGCTTTCTGCTCCTACACGGGCGAGGCCCTGGACAAGAAGACCCCGCTGCTGCGCTCCATGACCGCGCTCTCGCGTGAGTCTAAGCGCGTTTTGGCGCTGTTTGGCAAGACCCCCAAGAGGGTCGTTCCTTCCGTGGGCGACGGGCAGGAGTACTTCCTGATCAAGAAGGACGCCTACCGCAAGCGCAAGGACCTGGTCATTACCGGCCGCACCCTCTTTGGCGCCGCTCCCTGCAAGGGCCAGGAGCTCGAGGAGCACTACTTTGGCGCTATCCGCCCCACCGTCTCGGCCTATATGAAGGATCTGGACGATGAGCTGTGGGCGCTTGGCATTCCCGCCAAGACCAAGCACAACGAGGTCGCTCCCTGCCAGCATGAGCTCGCCCCTGTCTATGGCGAGGTCAACGAGGCCATCGACCAGAATCTGGTCATGATGGAGAAGATGAAGCTCATCGCCTCCCGCCACGACTTGGTCTGTCTGCTGCACGAGAAACCCTTTGAGGGCATCAATGGTTCGGGCAAGCACAACAACTGGTCGCTTGGCACCGAGTCCGAGAACCTGCTCGATCCGGGCGACACCCCGCTCGACAACCTGCAGTTCATCGTCTTCCTCACCGCGGTGATCGAGGCCGTCGATAACTATCAGGAGCTCCTGCGTGCCTCCGTTGCCTCGGCCGGTAACGACCATCGTCTGGGCGCCAACGAGGCTCCTCCGGCGATTATGTCCATCTTCCTGGGCGACCAGCTTACCGAGGTCGTCGAGAAGATCATCGATGGCAAGGCTTCCGTCCATGCCACGCGCGGCGTGCTCGACTTGGGCGCCGATACTCTGCCCAAGCTGATGCAGGACAACACCGACCGCAACCGCACCTCCCCGTTCGCCTTCACCGGCAACAAGTTCGAGTTCCGTGCCTGCGGCTCCGAGCAGAACGTCTCCGACTCCAACCTGGTGCTCGATGCCGCCGTGGCCAAGTCGCTCAAGTCCTTCGCCGACGCGCTTGAGGGTACGCCCGAGGATGAGTTCCAGGATGCCGCGCTCGAGTACTGCAAGAAGGTGTTGACCGATCACCAGCGCATCCTGTTCTCCGGCGACGGTTACTCCGACGAGTGGCCCGTCGAGGCCAAGAAGCGCGGCCTTGCCAACAACAAGACCACGGCCGATGCCCTGCCCGCCTTTGTTTCCGATAAGGCTATCGCGCTCTTTGAGGAGACGGGTGTCCTGACCAAGGCCGAGGCTCAGTGCCGCTACGACTGCAAGCTCGAGAAGTACAACAAGCTCATGAACATCGAGGCTACCACGATGGTTCGCGAGGCGCGTCGTACCTATCGCCCGGTCATTACCGCCTATGCCACCAAGGTCGCTAAGGGCCTTGAGACTATTCGTGCCGCCGGCGCCGAGGCCGCCATGCAGTGTGAGCAGAACACGCTCAACAAGCTCTGCAACGGCATCACCACCATCAACGACTCCATCAAGGCGCTCGACGCCGTGCATCAGAAGGCCGAGGGCCTCGATGGTCAGGAGCAGGCCAACGTGTACGCGCACGAGGTCGTTCCCGCTATGGATACGCTGCGCGCCGCCGTGGATGCCATGGAGGAGATCGTGGCTGCCGACTACTGGCCGGTCCCGACCTACGACGACATCCTGTTCTACGTGTAGAGCGTAACTGACATATCGTCACGGTATTGAGCCGGGGTCCGCATCGTGCGGGCCCCGGTTTTTGTTTGCGAAGGACGCTTTGAAGCCCGTTTTGCCGCCGACTTGCCTAGGTATAAAGGGTTGTGGACAAAAAACGTCAAATATGAGTACTGTCACAAGTCCTGTAGCATTATCTATTTACAAAATATGGGTTGTTACGCAACATATGTCCAAGTACATAGCTGATAAACGCCTGCAATTCTTCCGCCGTAGGACCCCTGGCGTCTGAATCGCCTTCTGATGGCATGAAATCGCTGTTACTAAATTGGTAACAGTACTCATATTTGCTATTTTTTGCCCACAGGCCCTTGGACGACAGTGTGATTTAATGCCCTCGGGGTTCGAATCCCGGCGCATGGGTAGCAAAAAGCCCGCTACCGAATTGGTAACGGGCTTCTCAGATTTTGTGGTGCCCCCAGCGGGATGTCCGCGTGCGGCTGACGCCGCCCGCTTTCGCCGCGTCGCTCCGCTCCTTGCGTGCTGCGCTGGAAAACGCTTGCGCGTTTCCTCAGCTCCGCACCCTGCCGGGTTCGAATCCCGGCACATGGATAGCAAAAAAGCCCGTCACCGCGAGGGCAACGGGCTTCTAGTTTCAAATGGTGCCCCCAGCGGGATTCGAACCCGCGATATCCACCTTGAAAGGGTGGCGTCCTTGGCCGCTAGACGATGGGGACAGCGGGAAAGAGTATAGCAGACTTTTTTGTCGGCGCGTATATCGTTGGCAAACTGGAAAACCACCACAAAGGTGCCTGTCCCCTTTGTGGTGGTGGGGTGCTAGGGGAGGAGCTTCATGGCTGCGTCGTGGGCGGCGTGCTCGTAGGTGTCGTCGAGGGTTTTGAGCGGCAGCAGGGCCGTGGCCTGCGCATCGCCGCGGCGCTCGAGGGCGTGCGCGATCAGCCAGTCGGCGAGTTCGGGGTTCTTGGGCAGTGCCGGTCCGTGCAGGTACGTGCCGATGACGCCCTTGTAGATGAGACCCTCAAAGCCATCGTCGCCGTTGTTGCCGGTGCCCGTGACGACGGACGTTCCGAGCGGCGTGGCCTCGGCGTCCAAAAGCGTGCGGCCACCGTGGTTCTCGAATCCCACAAAGGGCTCAGGTGCCAGATCGGTTTTGACGGCTACGTTGCCGATCAGGCGGTCGGAGCCGCGTACGGTTTCGGCGGCAATGACGCCCAGGCCCTCAATGCGATCGTCGCCCATGTAGTACGAACGGCCGAGCAGCTGATAGCTGCCACAGATGGCAAGCAGTGTGCCGCCGTCCTCAACATAGGCCGCGACCTTGTCTTTTTGAGCGAGCAGCTCGTGTGCCACGGCTAGCTGGTCGCGGTCAGAGCCGCCACCCATCATGACGATATCGGCATCGGTCAAATCAAGCGTTTCGCCCATACGGACCTCGTCCACGCGCACGGGAATGCCGCGCCAGACGCAGCGGCGCTCGAGCGCGATAACATTGCCGCCGTCGCCGTAGAGGTTAAGGGCATCGGGATACAGGTAGACGATGCGCAGCGGGCGCGAAAGCTCGACCGGCGCGACGGCGGAAGGGATGGTGTTGCCATCGGCACGGGCTACGGCGTGCCCGGCAACAGCGTCGGCGTCAGCGCCTTTCAGCCCGTCGAGCTCCTTGACCAGCGGCGGGAAGGCCGTGTAGTTAGCGACGGCGTAGAAAGTGTCGCCGGCAGCCTCGTCTGCCACGGCGCCAATTGCCTGGGCGACGTCCGAGATTATCGCGGCATCGATGCCGGCGTACTTGAGGCGTACCTGCATGTCGTGCGCACGCGTGCCTCCGGCAAAGGCGACAAGACCCGGCGTGCCGGCGATGCGCTCAAAGTCGACGTCGTAGATCCACGATACATCGTGTCCGTCGGCGTCGTTGTCGTTGAGGAAGAAAGCGCAGAGTCTGCCGCCCGCCGTCTTAATGGACTGGATCTGTCGATCGAAGCCTACGGGATTCTTGGCCAGGTTGGCCTCGACGGTGCGGCCGGCGATATCCCAGCGGCCCATGCGTCCGCCGGCGGGGACGTATGCATCGAGCGTGGGCTGCAGGTGCGCCGTATCCACGCCTAACTCATGTGCGGCAAAGAATGCAGCGGCAACGTTGTAGACCATGTACAGGCCGTTGTAGCGCGTGGCGATGTGTACGGCAGCCGCGTCGGACGCAGATCCAAAGACCAGGTCAAAGCCGTAGCCGTCGCAGCCGAGCTCCACGCCCGTCACACGGCGGACCAGTGCGGGGCGTGCCCAACCGCACGAGGGGCAATGGTAGGCGCCGAGTTGACCATACTGCACATAGTCGTACTCCAACGGGGCGTTGCACTGCGAGCAAAAGCGCGAGTCGCTAATACGGTCGGACTCGGTGTTGGTGGCGCCGTCGATGCCAAAGGCGATGCTTGCATTGGGAACGCGTGCGGCGATCGCGGCACACAGCGGGTCGTCTGCGTTGTAGATGAGCGTTGTCGTTGGAGAGAGCTCCAACGCATGGGCGATGACGTCTTGGGTATGGTCGATCTCGCCATAGCGATCCAGCTGGTCACGGAACAGGTTGAGCAGCACGAAGTACGTCGGCTTGAGCTTGGGCAGAACGCGTACGGTGTAAAGTTCATCGCACTCAAAAACGCCCACGCGCTTGCCGCCGCCGGCTCGCTTGAGGCCGCTGCGCGCCTCGAGCAGTGCACCCACCACGCCCGGCTCCATGTTGTTGCCGGCGCGGTTGCATACCACGGTGGCACCGCTGGCGGCAACAGCGTCGGCGATGAGGTTGGAGGTGGTGGTCTTGCCGTTGGTGCCGGTGATCACCACGCTGCGGTCGACAAGGCCGGCAAGGTCGCTCAGCAACTCGGGGTCGATCTTCATGGCGATGCGGCCGGGGAGTACGCCGCCCTGGCGCTTGAGGACGGAGCGCAGTCCCCAGCGAGCGATATCGCTCGAGGTGCAGGCAAGAGATGAGCGGAGGTTCATGAAACCGTTCCTAACGTAAACGACATGGTCGGGTCGAGTGCGTCACTAAAAACCGTAGCGGCGCGCAAATTCCTGGGCAAGCTGCGACACGTCTTCGCAGGCATTGGCCCAGGGGGCAAAGTCGGGAGTGTCCGAGATAATACCGTCCGCTTCCCAAACGGCCTGGTGCGAAAGATCCCAGGGATCGTGTGGCTCGGGCCGGCAGGGAAGGTACGGTGTCTGGTACATGGGGTTCAGTAAGAAGAACGCACCGCCCTCGCAACGGTTGGCAAACTCGCGCAGCGCGCGTGTCGCCGGGCGCATCTTGTTTGTTTTGAACAGCAGAATCGTGCGGGCGAGCAGATACCAAGGAGAGTTCTCGAGCGCGTCAGCCCCGATCTCTTCCTCGAGCTGGTGGGCCAGGGCAAAAAAGCCGTCCTGGTCTTCCAGACGAGCGAGGGCGAGCAACACGGTGCCTGCGGCTCGGGTGGGGTAGCCTTCCGCCTTAAGGACGCGGCGGGCGTAGTTGGCGGCAGCACGGTAACGAGCGCTCGCCATGCACAGCTGCGAGATGGCCTCGAGTGTGTGGAGCCACCCGATAAGCGCCGGCTCGCTCACGGTGAACTCTGCCGCCGTCACGCCGTCCGTCAAAACTTTGTTGGCCCAGTAGTGCGGGGCCTCCATATCGAACCCGGGCACACTTTGCTGCAGGTAATCGGCCGTGGTCGCCTCGAGCTTCATCAGGTCGCCCAGGCAGGCGTCAACGGGCGTGTCGGCCAGGATGATGGCGAGCAGCTGGGCATCGAGGACATACGCATCGATGCGGACAATCTTGAGCAGCTCATCGCGCATGTCGTCGAACAGGCGGTTGCGCGTTTGCTCGAACTCCTCGTCGCTGCCCATGTCCTCGATGCGATGGAGCTCGTCGAGCAGGTGGCGATGAACGCCGGCGTAGGACAGCAGTGCCTGGGCATGCTCGGTCTGCGCATACTTATGAGGGTTGACGCCCACGTCGTTATGGACAAGTTCGCGTGCTGCATCGGTGAGCTCGGGGTGCGACGCCAGATAGGTGCGCTCCAGGTAGGCGGGGATGTAGACGCTCGGATCCATTAGAGGTCCCCTCCCTTAAATGGAAGCCCCTGCTCGGCCGCGCGCAGGATGCGCTCGTCGATCTGGGAACGCACGATATCGTTGGTGGCGACCCAGGCGGCAAAGCTGGCGTTGTCGGGGGCGCCCAGGCCCTCCTGCAGTACCGGCGTCGCCTCGGACAGCGCAAGGACGAGCTCGTCGGTGGAGCCCACACCCACGTTGACGCGGGCATAGACGCCATCGGGAAACTCGGTTTGGAAGTAGAGCGCCTCGGCCGCGTGCGGGCACGAGCGTGCGAGGATGCGCAAATAGTGCTCGGCGCCCTCGTAGTCCAGCTCGCGCCAGGCAGCGCTCATCAGCGCGATGAGCGTCCACGGGTCCAAGTCGCGCTCCGCATCCTTGGGACGACGGCGCAGCGGCGTGTTGGCGAGATAGGGGACGGAGTGGGCAGAGCGAAAGCGCTTGAGCTCCTCGGCGGGGTATTCGAGCTTTGCCATGGCGAGCATCGCGGTGTGGCGGACACCGGCGGGGTCGTTGGGCGCAAAGTCGAGGCTGCGGTTTGCGGCTTCGAGCGACATGCGGTAGCGTCCGCTAATGAGGGCGCGTGACGCAAGGGCGGCAAGCCAGCGCAGGTAGGGGCGGCGCATAAGGTCGCCTGCGGCCTCGCGCTCGTAGGGGTCTTGCGCCGAGGCGATCTTGAGCGCCAGATCGTGCTCCACCTCGTCGCACTTGGACACCAGATACTGCACGTATTCCTCGTTGGATTCGGCGGTGAGTGCCGTCAGCATGCGCCGGGCATCCCAGTTGGCCGGATCGAGTGCGGCCGCCTCGCGGAGCATGTTCTCGGCAGCTGCCTCTTCCTGCTCTGCCTGGGCATCGTCAGGGATAAAGGGAATGCGGTAGTCGACGGCCTCGACTACCTTGGCAATCAGATGCCCGGCGCGGTCACGGTCGTGCACGATGAGCGGTGCGGGGTTGCGGGTGAATTGCTCCATCAGACGCTCTACGGCGGCAGCGTCGGTGAGCGGGATATTGTCGCGGCGCAAGGCCTCAAGAACGAGGCGATGGCAATCCTCTTGAATGGGATCGAATGCCATGGGGCCTCCTTTGCTGCGGTTAGGGTTCAGATGTTTCTATATAAGGTTCTAGTTTACCCGCATGTGGCACACCGGGGGTGCCGCACTTGGACTTGCACCTTTGCACCACGAAGTCGGATGTCGCACAAATGTCGGCACCATGGACGGCCGAGTGGTATCACGGTGCCGCAAACGGTCGATTTTTGGCGGCGAACGGTGCATATTTTGGAGGGGCACAGTCCTGCCCGGGATATGTAGTCAACCTTGATAAAACGTTTGCCCAGCTTGGGAGTATGAATGCCGCACAAGGGTCTTCAGGGATAGAAAAAACGTTTCATCATTGGCGGCTTTAGGTGAATAACTGACCAACCAGAACGGTAAAATAGTGTTTGTCTGAGCGTTGAGACGTTTAGACATAGCGCATTGTCATCGCCGGCAACGCGCAAACCGGTCCTAACGGAGCCAATTGGGTGCTCCGTTATATACGCAAGTCTAAGAGGGGCTTGTTTAGGAGGCACAGTATGGGACGTTTTACCAATCCTCGCGATCTGTACTTTGGTGAGGGCGCTCGCCACGAGGTGAAGAACCTCAAGGGCAAGAAGGCCATCATCGTTTCTGGCGGCAGCTCTATGCGCTGCGGCGGGTTCCTGCAGGACGTTGAGGCCGACCTCAAAGAGGGCGGTTTCGAGGTCAAGCTGTTCGAGGGCGTCGAGTCCGACCCGTCCATCGAGACGGTCATGAAGGGCGCCGAGGCCATGCGCGAGTTCGAGCCCGACTGGATTATCGCCATCGGTGGCGGCTCGCCCATCGATGCCGCTAAGGCCATGTGGGTCTTCTACGAGTATCCCGAGGAGTCCTTCGACAACATCATCCAGCCGTTCAGCTTCCCTGAGCTGCGTCAGAAGGCTCATTTCTGCGCCATCTCCTCTACCTCCGGCACCGCTACCGAGGTCACCGCGTTCTCCGTCATTACCGACTACGCCAAGGGCATCAAGTACCCGCTGGCCGACTTCAACATCACCCCTGATGTCGCCATCGTCGACCCCGAGCTCACCTACACCATGCCCGCCAAGCTGTGCGCTCACACCGGCATGGATGCTCTGACCCACTGCATGGAGGCCTACGTTTCCACCTGCGCCTCTATGTTCACCGACGCCAACGCTCTGCACGGCATCCGCGAGATCGTCGAGTGGCTGCCCAAGTCCTATGCTGGCGACCATGAGGCCCGTCAGCACATGCACGAGGCTCAGTGCATCGCCGGTATCGCCTTCTCCTCGGGCCTGCTCGGCATCGTTCACTCCATGGCTCACAAGACCGGTGCTGCCTTCGAGAACGGCCACATCATCCACGGTGCCGCTAACGCCATGTACCTGGGCAAGGTCATCCAGTGGAACTCCAAGGATCCCCGTGCTGCCGAGCGTTACGCTTACGTGGCCAAGGAGATCCTGCACCTTCCCGGCGAGACCAACGAGGAGCTCATCGCTGCGCTCGTCCAGAAGATCCGCGACCTCAACGACCAGCTCAACATTCCGCAGTCCATCAAGGATTACGCGAATGGTGGCGTGAAGGTCGACGCCGAGAACCCGCAGATGGTTTCCGAGGAGGAGTTCCTCGCCAAGCTGCCCGAGATCGCCGCGAACGCCGAGCAGGACGCCTGCACGCCCGAGAACCCGCGTGAGACCAAGGCTGCCGACTTCGAGAAGATCCTCAAGGCCTGCTACTACGACACCGATATCGATTTCTAATCGACTCTTGTTATCGTAACGAGGGGCTCCGCACGTATCCGTACGGAGCCCCTTTCTTTTTTAGAGAATGGGATAGTTATGGCTGCAATCTTCAATAGCCCCAGCAAGTACATCCAAGGCCCGGACGAGCTCGCCAAGCTCGGCTCCTATGTCGAGCCGCTCGGCGCTAAGGCCCTCGTCATCGTGACGCCTTCGGGCAAGAAGCGCGTCGGTGCCAAGATCGAGGGCGGCTTTGCCGAGGCTAAGGCCGAGCTGCTGTTTGAGGACTTTAACGGCGAGTGCTCCAAGGGCGAGGTCGATCGCCTGGTTGCGCTCGCTCGTGACAACGGTTGCGATATCGTCGTCGGCGTCGGTGGCGGCAAGATCCTCGATACCGCGAAGGCCGTCGCCTACTACCTGGAGTCCCCGGTTATCATCTGCCCCACCATTGCCTCGACCGATGCACCGTGCTCGGCACTTTCGGTGCTTTACACCGACGACGGCCAGTTCGATAAATATCTCTTCCTTAAGGCAAACCCCAATATTGTCCTTATGGATACGACGGTTATCGCGGCGAGCCCGGTGCGCCTGACGGTTTCCGGTATGGGCGATGCGCTCGCAACCTATTTCGAGGCTCAGGCGACGCACGACGCCGACGGTGGCACTTGCGCCGGCGGTAAGGGCGGAATGGCCGGCTTGGCGCTCGCCAAGCTCTGCTATGAGACGCTCATGGCCGATGGCGTCAAGGCCAAGGTTGCGCTGGAGAAGGGTGCGCTCACGCCTGCCGTCGAGCACATCATCGAGGCCAATACGCTGCTTTCGGGCATTGGCTTTGAAAGCTCGGGTCTTGCTGCTGCTCATGCCATCCACAATGGCCTGACGATGCTGCCCGAGTGCCACAGCATGTATCACGGCGAGAAGGTCGCCTTTGGCACTATCGTCCAGCTGGTACTCGAGGATGCCCCGACTGAGAAACTCGAGGAAGTCTTGGGCTTCTGCATTGAGCTTGGCCTGCCGGTCACGATGAAGGAACTTGGCGTTGCCGAGGTTACGCGCGAGAAGGCCATGATTGTTGCCGAGGCCGCGTGCGCGCCCGAGGATACCATGTGCAACATGCCGTTTGAGGTGACGCCTGAGATGGTCGCAAACGCCATCCTGGGTGCCGACGCGCTGGGTCATTATTACCTCATGGATGAGTAAAACAAATCTAAGGAGGGGCAAAGCCGGCAGATGGCTTTGCCCCTTTTTGCTATGGTGCAAAGGGGTAAGGTTACTTTGCACCAATCGTTGTTTGATGAAGGGCGGATTCTCGTATGGCGCTTCCCGTGGTTTATGGCGGTCCCGGCCGGTATGTCCAGGGGCCGGGTGAGCTCTCGCGTCAGGGCAGGTATTTGTCATGGTTGGGCTGCGCTGCCTATGTCTTGTTTGACCAGGGCACCGAGGATCGGCTGTGCAAGCAGATCGTCGATGGATTTCTGGACGACCATCTGAGCGAGCCGTTCTTTAAGATTTATGACGGTCCGTGTACGGAAGAGGCCGTTGTAAAAATGGCTAAGGAAGCCCAGGCCGAGTATTGTGACATGGTGGTGGGTATTGGCGGCGGCAAGATGCTCGATATCGCCAAGGCCGTTGCGTTTTATGCCGAGTTGCCGTTGTGTGTATGCCCCACGGCGGCTTCGATGGACGGTCCGTGCAGCGCGATTTCGGTGCTGTATCACGAGGATGGGTCGTTCGACCGCTACCTGATGCTCGAGAAGAATCCAGACCTGGTCGTGGTCGATACCAACGTGGTCGCGGCGGCCCCACTGCGCATGACGGTTGCTGGTATGGGCGATGCACTGGCAACGTACTTCGAGGCGCGTTCGTGCGCCGCGGTGCACGGCACCAACGAGCACGGCGGCGCGCCGGGGCACTTGGCCCTGGTCGCGGCGCGTGCCTGCTACGACACACTCGTGGAGTGCGGCATCGCTGCCAAGCGCGATCTCAAAAAGGTGCGTACATCGCCGGCGGTTGAGCGCCTGATCGAGTGCAATATTCTGCTCTCGGGCATCGGCTTTGAGAGCGGTGGCTTGGCGTTGGCGCATGCCATCGCCAACGGTCTGACGATTCTGCCCGAGTGCAGGGCTATGCACGGCGAGACCGTGGCATTTGGCCTGGTGGTGCAGCTGCGCCTGGAGCGTGCGCCCGAGCTTGATCAGGTGCTCGAGTTTTGCCAGCGCGTTGGTCTGCCGACGACGCTCGAGGAGCTGGGCCTTGGCGAGATTTCCGATGCCGATCTGCAGAGTGTTGCAAATGCGGTCTTTAGAAATGAGCGTAATATGGCCAACGAGCAGGCCAAGGTGACCAAACAAAAGCTCGTGCAGCTCATGTGCGAGGCATAGCTTGGCGCTTGATTGACCTTGTGCAATCGAGGCGGCGATAGGCCATAGGCTATTTGCCGCAAAGATGCTCCGCGTGTAATTTGCCCGAGGCATGGGCCGATAGCGTATCATTATCTCTTGCTTGTTTGCACTGCTCAGGGAGGGGCCGCGCATGGCGCAGGAACACGATCTGTTTGATGACATTATCGAGATCAGCAAGGGTTTCGACTTTCTTAAAAACCCGCTTGGCGGCGTGACCGACGCGCTCGATCCATCGGCGCCGCAGTGGAATCCTGCCGACTACAAGGAGCGTCCGCGCGGCAACACCATTCCATGCCTGACCTGCAAAAACGAAAAGAGCGGCTGCACCGCGTGCATGGACGTGTGCCCGGTCAACGCCATCGAGGTCGAGGAGGACGCCATCGAGATCCTCGACTCCTGTCGCAAGTGCGGACTGTGCGCCGCTGCCTGTCCGACCGAGGCGATCATCTCGCCGCGCCTGGCGCCCAAAAACCTGTATGACGATATTGTCTCGGCGGCTACGAGCCACGAGACCGCCTACGTCACCTGTACGCGTGCCCTCAAGCGCATGCCGCGCGAGAACGAGGTCGTCGTCGCCTGCGTGGGCGATATTACTGCCGAGACCTGGTTCTCGGTACTGGCCGACTATCCTAACGTGAGTGTGTACCTGCCGTTGGGCGTGTGCGATAAATGCCGCAACACCGGCGGTGAGGACATTCTGGGCGAGGCAATTGCGAAGGCCGAGGAGTGGTCTGGCACGGGTATGGGCCTGGAGGTCGACCCCAAGAGCCTCAAGTGCCATAAGCTTCGCGAGTACGAGCGCAAGGAGTACATGGAAAAGATTGCCCGCACGACGGGCCTGACGGTGACCAAGCTCAACCCGGCGACGGCGGCGCTGGCCTCGGTGACGCAAAAGCTCAAGGCCCATCGCCATCAGATTACCCAGCTGGAGCGCACGCTCAACACCATGTGCGGCACCACGACGACCAAGCGCCGCCGTTCGCTCACCCATGGGCGGCAGCTGGTGCTCTCGACGCTGCAGAACCATCCCGAGCTTGCCCAGAACATGCAGGTGAGCACGCCGGAGTGCGATTTTGACAAGTGCACGTCGTGTGGCGAGTGCGTCAACGTGTGCCCCACGTTTGCCTGCGATTTGGTGGGAAGCGGCCGCTTTGCGTTGGAGTCCACGTATTGCCTAGGTTGTGGAGCCTGCGTCAAGGTGTGCCCCGAGCATGCGCTCAAACTGGTCGAGCACGATGCGTCCAATCTAGTCGTTGTTGACCCCGAGGCCGAGGAAAAGGCCGCTCAGAAGGCCAAGGCCCACGAAGAAGCGGAGAAGGTCAAGGCCGAGGCAAAGGCTAAGCTCGGTAAGATGCTCGATCAGGTGGAGAAGCTCGCGGACTAGTCAGCGATCCCTATCTCTGCTTCATTTGCGCCGCCGCGGTGTCCGGATTCGCCCGGATGCTGCGGCGGCGCTATACTTATACAGTTTGAAGTACCTGTACCAAAAGGAGCTGTCGTGTCCCTTTCCATCGGTATCGTGGGCCTGCCCAACGTGGGCAAGTCGACGCTGTTCACCGCGCTTACCAAAAAGACCGGCCTTGCCGCCAACTACCCGTTCGCCACGATCGACCCCAATGTCGGTATCGTCGACGTGCCCGATAGCCGCCTGCAAAAGCTCGCCGACATCGTCAACCCGGGCCGCATTGTGCCGGCGACGGTCGAGTTCGTCGACATTGCAGGTCTGGTGAAGGGCGCTAACGAGGGCGAGGGTCTGGGCAACCAGTTCCTGGCTAACATTCGCGAAACCGACGCCATCTGCGAGGTCGTGCGCTACTTTAAGGATCCCAACGTCATGCGCGAGGTGGGCCGCACCGGCGAGTTCGTCGACCCCGCCGGTGACGCCGACACCATCATGACCGAGCTTATCCTGGCCGACATGGGCACGCTCGAGAAGCAGCTGCCCAAGCTCGAGAAGGAGGCCAAGCGCGACAAGGAGCTCATGCCCAAGTTTGAGGTTGCCAAGCGCCTACTCGCCTGGCTCAACGAGGGTAAGCGCGCCGCGTCCATGGAGATGACCGACGAGGAGCGCGCCGCTGCCAAGGGCCTGTTCCTGCTCACCATGAAGCCCATCCTGTATGTGGCCAACGTGGACGAGGACATGCTCAACGAGGACCTGGCGCCCATCGATGGCGTCAAGCCGCTGCCGATCTGCGCCAAGATCGAGGCCGAGCTTTCCGAGCTCGATCCCGAGGACGCCGCCGACTACCTGGAGAGCCTGGGCCTGGAGCAGCCCGGTCTGGACGTGCTCGCGCAGGCTGCCTACAAGCTGCTTGGTCTGCAGTCGTTCTTTACGGCTGGCGAGATGGAGGTCAAGGCCTGGACGGTTCGTCAGGGCGCGACCGCCCCGCAGGCCGCCGGCGTCATCCATACTGACTTTGAGCGCGGCTTTATTAAGGCCGAGGTCATTGGCTATGACGACTACATCGAGCTCGGTGGCGAGCAGGGCGCCAAGGCCGCCGGCAAGCTGCGTATTGAGGGCAAGGACTATGTCATGGCCGATGGCGACGTCGTGCACTTCCGCTTTAACGTGTAAGGACGACGTCCATGTTTAAATATGGCAAAAAAGCTGGCTACATGGGTATTGCGCTGCTCGTACTTGCGGTGCTTCCGCTGGTGGTAGCGGCGTTTGTGATCCCCAACATTGGTCCCGAGGTGGCAACAAAGTTTAATGCCGCCGGCGAGGTGACGCGTTGGGGCAAGAGCTACGAGCTGCTGGCACTGCCGGTGCTCAACCTGCTGCTGAGCGTGGCGACGTACTTTACGGCGGGACGCCAGGCAAAAAACAATGATGACTCCGCCGCCATGGCACGCATCGTGTGCGAGCGCTACCTGCGCAACGGTTGCATCACGGGTGTGTTCCTCAACGTGATCAACGTTTACTTTATGTACTCGGCGATTACCGGAACGGGCTTTGGCTTTGGTTTCTAGCTTGTCCTTTTAGGCAACGAGTCTGCACGCATATTCAATGGCTGCTGCGAGGCCGCCGCTCGATCGTGGTTTAAAGACCATGTCGGCGGCGGCCTCGTTTTCGTATCCGGCGCCGCGAAGGGCGAGTGCGATACCGGCTTCTAAAAGGAGCGGCAGGCCGTGTTGGCTGGTTGCGATTACGGCAGCCTGATTGAGCGAGCAGCTGTGCGCTTGGCATTGGATGGCAAGTTCGCCTTGTGCCGGGCAAGGGACCAGAACGGCGGCGACGCGACTCGATAGCAATGCAAATGCTGTGCGCTCATCGGGCGAAAGGCATTCAGCTTCAACGACGACGAGCTTGGGCGGTGCGCTGTTTGTGCGAAGCGTGGCTCGGTACGTGCGGACCGAAGAACCCGACATAGAAAACTCCTGTGTATTCGGCAAAACGTAAACTATAGTTTACGTTTATGTTCGGCCCCATTTCAAACTCGTCTGCATGGACGAACGTGCGAAACAGATTCTTGGCAGGCGGGTCGAAGAGACACGCAGAGACCTTGGTATCTCCAAGGTTGATTTTTGTGTAGCGACAGGAATCAGCCGACCTTACCTCGACCGAATCGAAGACGGGACGGCAAATTTCACGCTCAAGGTTCTATTTAAGATCGCGCCCGCACTCGGCATGACGGTGTCAGAACTTCTCGAGGGCATTGAATAGAAGATGCCTATTGACCGGTGGTTACGCCATCGGGATACGGTCGTGGTTGACTTGGCTGTAGAACAGGCGCTGAATTTCTGACGCATCACGTGACTGGCCGAGTGCCCACATGGTCTTGGCCACGAGCGTCTCGGTGGTCGCCGCATCGTCGCGCAGGAAGCCCGGATGATCGGCGTAAGCGCGGCCGACCTCATAAACGCCCAGATCGAGGCCCTCTTCGGGGACCTGTGTGGTCATGACGACGGTGCGACCCGAATCGACCCAGCGGAAAATCGCCTCCTGGAACGACTCGCCCGACTCACCAAACTCGGGGATACCGCCAATGCCAAAGGTCTCAAGGATTACAGCATCGTAGCTATCGGCTAGGGCGTCGAGGATGCCCGGGTTTACGCCGGGCGTAAGCTTGAGTACAAATACGCGCGGGTCGATGCTGTCGTAGAAATGCACCGGGTTTTCGTCCTGATGCGTGCCGTGAAGCCCGTTGCGCACGATACGGTCATTGCGGATGTAGGCAATGGGCGGATAGTTGACGCTAATGAATGCGTTAAAGCTCATGGTGCGCTGCTTGCGGGCGCGCGTGCCGGCAATGGCTACGCCGCCAAACACGATCGAGACGTCGTGCGAGTGCTCGTCGAGCGCATAGAGCAGGCTCTGGTACAAGTTGAGCTTTGCGTCGGTAAAGGGGTTGCCCATGGGCTTTTGCGAGCCGGTGAGCACGATGGGCTTGGGACTGTCCTGAATCAGGTAGGAAAGCGCTGCCGCGGTGTAGCTCATGGTGTCGGTGCCGTGCAGAATCACGAAGCCGTCGTGGTCGGCATAGCCCTCGACGATGACGTCGCGGATGTGCATCCAGTCACTGGGGCGCATATTGGTGCTGTCGATGTTCATGGGCTGCACGACGTCGAGCTCGCAGAGGCCGGAGATCTCGGGGACGCTCTGGGCGAGCTCCTCACCGGTCAGGGCGGGGGAGAGGCCGTTGCCGTCCTCAGTCGATGCGATGGTGCCGCCCGTGGCGATGAGAAGGATGCGCTTCATGCTGGTATTCCTATCGTGTTTGCCGCCCCAGAGGCGGAGTCGTTCGGCAGTATTGTGGCACAGGGCGTCCAATGTTCAAACGTATTACATCATCTGTAACGTTCAGTAACACTTCGATTGCCATCAAATAGGGGCCCAGGTCGTGCGTTTGCCGTGCGCTGGCGGCTGCGAGGGACGAGAAACCCCATATAACGTGTACACTATGGAAGTTATTCTCGTTTATTCGCGCGGGTGGGCACCGGCTCCCCGCCAACAAGAGGGGGAACCATGGATCAAAAGGCTTCCGCAAAGGTCCTCGTACTCGACTTTGGTGCGCAGTACGGTCAGCTCATTGCCCGTCGCGTCCGCGACCTCAACGTGTATTCCGAGATTGTCCCCTGCGACATCTCGGCCGATGAGATTCGCGAGATGAACGCCTCTGCGCTCATCCTTTCTGGCGGCCCGGCTTCCGTGTACGCCGAGGACGCTCCGTCCATCGACCCCGCCATCTTTGACCTGGGCCTTCCCGTTCTGGGCTTTTGCTACGGCCATCAGATCACGGCCGTGACGCTCGGCGGCAAGGTCGGCCACTCCGAGGTGGGCGAGTACGGCCGCGCCACCATCACGCGCACGGCTGGTGCCAAGCTCTTTAACTCCACGCCCATGGAGCAGACCGTGTGGATGAGCCACCGCGACGCCGTGTCCGAGGTGCCCGAGGGCTTTACCGTTACCGCCAGCACCGACGTGTGCCCGGTTGCCGCCATGGAGTGCGTCGAGCGCAAGATCTTCACCACGCAGTTCCACCCCGAGGTCAAGCATTCCGAGTACGGGCAGCAGCTGCTGAGCAACTTCCTGTTTGAGATCTGCGGCCTGGAGCCCAACTGGAGCATGGACAACCTGGTCGAGACCATGACGGCCGAGTTCCGCGAGAAGGTCGGCGACGACCGCGTGATTCTGGCCCTGTCCGGCGGCGTCGACTCCTCCGTCGTGGCTGCGCTGGGCGCCCGCGCCGTAGGCAAGCAGATGACCTGCGTGTTCATCAACCACGGCCTACTGCGCAAGGGTGAGCCCGAGCAGGTGGAGGAGGTCTTCACCAAGCAGTTTGACGTCGACTTTATCCACGTCCACGCCGAGGACCGCTATGCCGAGCTTCTGGCCGGTGTGACCGAGCCCGAGGAGAAGCGCCGCATCATCGGTACGCAGTTCTGGAAAGAGTTCTTCGCCGTGGCGCAGCAGCTCGAGACCGATGGCAAGCCGGTCAAGTACCTGGCTCAGGGCACCATCTACCCCGACATCATCGAGTCCGGCGCTCGCAAGACTGGCGGCAAGACGGCCACCATCAAGAGCCATCACAACCTGATCCCGTTCCCCGAGGGCGTGCACTTCGACCTTATTGAGCCGCTCGACCACTTCTTTAAGGACGAGGTCCGCGCGCTTGGTCTGGCACTGGGCCTGCCGGGTCATATCGTGTTCCGCCAGCCTTTCCCGGGCCCGGGTCTGGCCATCCGAATCATCGGTGCGGTCGACAAGGAAAAGCTCGAGATCCTCAAGAACGCCGACGCTATCGTGCGCGAGGAGCTCGACGCCTACAACCAGCGCCTGTTTGAGCAGACCGGTGAGCGCAACTCCGAGCACAGCTGCTGGCAGTACTTTGCGGTCCTGCCTGACATCAAGTCCGTCGGCGTTATGGGCGACGAGCGCACCTACCAGCGCCCGATCATCCTGCGCGCCGTCGAGTCCAGTGATGCCATGACCGCCGATTGGGCCAAGCTGCCCTACGACGTGCTTGCCCGCATCTCCGGCCGCATCGTTGCCGAGGTTCCCGGCGCCAACCGCGTGTGCTACGACATTACGTCCAAGCCGCCTGCGACCATCGAGTGGGAATAACGGGAACTGGCTTCTGAACTCGCGTTTTGGTGCTGCCGAGTACCGCCTGATACTGTTTCGGCATCGCCGCAGGACGAAGCCACCAGCGAAATAGTGGGAATAACAGCCCTCGAACCCTCTGGTTCGAGGGCTTTCTTTTTGCATCTCTACCTGGGAAAACGACCCAATTATTCCCGTCTATCCCTACTGGGCGGTACAGCGGAGTGCTCGGCGGTACGGGAATAATTGGGCCCTGCGGGAATAATTCACAATTCGGGTCCCCCGAAGGCCGGTTTCGAACGGTCGAAACTGAGTTGAAACTGCGAGGCGGATTCAAACCCTTTTCAATTGTATTTGCCCAGGTCAACAAACGGGAATAAAGAAACGCGGAAATCGGTTTCCGCAGTTTCGACAACCCCGAATGCCGCCGAATAGCGCCGTGTATCTTGCTGTATTTTGGCGCGCAATTATTCCTCGAACGGGGCTTCAGGGGAGCCGATTCCATACGGGAATAATGGAACAGCCTCCGGAGAACCGGAGGCTGTTCGCAAGAAAACGTCAATTCACCTGGGAAGATGTCAGAAAGAGGCCTTCCAGCCGGCGTAAGCGTCCTCGTCGAGTTCGCCGCGTTCGAGCTCGGCACGCTTTTCGGCCCAGGTTTTGATCGACTGCGCGAGCTTGGGGGCATGCGGCGCCCTGGGGTCGACCGTCAGGCCCATGCCGTCCTCGCTGGGGACGAGACCGTAGCCCTCCTCAAGCTGCAGCAGCAGGGCCATGAGGTCTCGAGACGTCTCGACGCCGTAGTCCTTGAGCGCGCCCTCGGAGACCTCGAGCGCCTTCGCGATCTTCTCGAGCAGCTCGGGCTTAACCGCGCGGATGCCGCTCTCGTAGTGCCTGATCGCACCCTCGGTGAGCCCTACGGCATCGGCGAGCTGGGCCTGCGTAAAGCCCTTCGCCTTGCGATGCCGCCGAATGTTGTCGCCTGTCGCCATGTGCCCTCCTATAGATTTCGTCGGCGACCATTCTATCAGCGTACGAGTTTGTACGCAATTCTATTGACAGTACAGATACGTACGATTATTCTCGGGAATACGAGCGTACGCATACGTACGGATAGATAGGAGGTCCAAGATGGAACAGCCGGTGGCAAAGATACCGAGGCCGAGCATGCTCACCGCCGACGAGGTGGCGGAGCGCCTGAAGATCAAGAAAGGCAGCGCCTACGAGGTCATCCGCCAAATGAACAAGGAGCAGGAGGCCCTCGGGCGCGTGGTGATCCGCGGACGCGTCCGCAGCGACCTGTTCGATGCCCGCTACTTCCCGGAGGTGGACGATGCCAGCCTATAAGGACAAGAAGACGGGGCTCTTCTACGTGCAGTTCTACTACCGCGACGCGCGCGGGGCCAAGCGGCACAAGACGAAGAAAGGTTTCCAGACCGAACTCGAGGCGCTTCTGTGGGAGAAGAACTTCAAGGCCCTCAAGGACGACGCCATGGACATGACCTTCGCCGACTTCTGCAAGGTCTACGAGGCGGAGGTGAGGCCGAGGGTCCGCGAGCACACCTGGCTCACCAAGGAGAACATCATCCAGAGCAAGCTCCTGCCGTTCTTCGGCGACATGCGCATGTGCGACATACGGCCCGTCGACATCGTCAGGTGGCAGAACTCCCTCACTGGATCAACAAGGGCGGACGGCGACGGCTTCAAGCCCACTTACCTGAGGATCATCAACAACCAGCTAAACGCCATCTTCAACCACGCCGAGCGCTACTACAACCTGGAGAAGAACCCCGTTCACAAGGTGGACAAGATGGGCAGCAAGGAGGCTGGCGAGATGCAGTTCTGGACCAAGGACGAGTACCTCCGCTTCTCGGAGGCCATCTCCGACAAACCACTCGCCTTCTACGCTTTCGAGGTGCTCTACTGGATGGGCATACGCTGCGGCGAGCTCATGGCGCTCACGCCCTCGGACTTCCTGATGGAGACGTCGGAGCTGCGCATAAACAAGTCCTACCAGCGCCTGCGCGGCGAGGACGTGGTCACGAAGCCGAAGACGCGCAAATCGGTGCGCACGATCAAGATGCCCGCGTTCCTCCGCGACGAGATGGCGGAGTTCATCGAGGTGCGCGATGACGTGGCGCCCGACGAGCGGCTCTTCGGCTTCACGAAGCACTTCCTCGTGCACGAGATGGACCGCGGCTGCAAGGCGTCGGGCGTCAAACGGATACGCATCCACGACCTTCGCCACAGCCACGTGAGCCTGCTCATCAACATGGGCTTCTCCGCCCTCGACATCGCCGAGCGTGTGGGACACGAGGCCATCGACATCACATACCGCTACGCGCACCTTTTCCCCGCCAAGCGCGCGCAGATCGCCGACGCGCTCTCCGAGCTGAGGGGCGAATAGGATGCCGTGCGAGAACAGCGCCCGCAAGCGCAGCAAGACGATGGCGTTCCGCTGCACCCCGGAGGAGTACGAGCTGATCGCCAACATGGCCGCCTGGAGCGGCATGAGCAGGCAGGACTACATCATGGCGAGGCTGACCGGGACCGAGATAACGGTGAGGCCGTCGTCGCGGACGCAACGGGCGCTGCGCGACTCCATGAAGAGCCTGGCGGAGCGGCTCCTCGCCGTGTGCGACGCCGATGAGCTTGATGCGGACCTCCAAAGGCAGCTCGCCCTGGTCATGGAGATCTTCAACGGGTTCGGCGAGGCGCCGCCGCCCGGAAGGCGCGCAAAGCGCGAGAAGGGGCCCAGCGACGATTTCTTCGGGATGCCTCGATGCTAATCCCGGGCCGCGATTGGGAGGCGCAACCGCTTCCGGGCGCACGCGCGCGTGCCGGCGCGGCGAGGGGCCGCAGGCGCAATGCGTGGGCGACCAAGGCAATCAGAGGCAATTTGATGAAAAAGGTATATACTATTTTCATCAAAAAGGAGGAACGCCATGACAGAAGCAGAGGCCATCGCTAAGCGCATAGAGAGCTTCGGCGCCGGCAGGGCCTTCACAGCCGCCGACTTCTCCGACGTCGCAGGCCGGCGCAATGCCGCCAACGCGCTCGGGCGCTTGCATGCAAAGGGAGGGATCGCCCGCGCCATCCGCGGCGTCTACTACGCGCCGGAGCGCAGCGCTCATGGGCACCGAGGTGCCGGCCAGCGCCGACGAGGTCGTGCGCGCCGTCGCCCGTGCCAACAAGTGGATCGTCGCACCGTCCGGCGACGCGGCGCTCAATGCGCTGGGCCTCGACACGCAGGTGCCCGCAAAGCTCGTCTACGTCAGCAGCGGTCCGTACAAGCGCTACGAGTACGGGCCGTACGATATCGAGCTCCGGCACCGCGCCAACCGCGACCTGCTCGACTGCTCGCAGATCACCTGCACCATCGTGCAGGCCCTCAAGGCGCTCGGGCGCGAGAACGTGGGCGACGAGGAAATCGGAACGCTCGCGCGCAACCTCACGGAAGAGCAGGTCGGCGCGTTCCTGGAAGAGTCGGCGGGGCTCACCTCCTGGGTTGCCGACGCCGCGAAGAAGATATGGGAGGCGAAGCATGGACAGGATCGCTAGGGCCTCGACCGACGAGCGCAGACTGGTCTTCGAGGCCGCCGCGCAGAGGATGGCGCTTGCGCCGGCCGTCGTCGAGAAGGACTTCTGGGTGTGCTACACCTTGGACCACCTTTTCCACAGAAGCGGCTTCGCCGAGTCCATGGTGTTCAAGGGCGGCACGAGCCTGTCGAAGGCTTTCGGGCTCATCGAGCGCTTCTCGGAGGACATCGACCTCATACTCGATTGGCGACTCCTGGGCTACGGCGAGGACGAACCGTGGGAGCCGCGCAGCAACTCGGCGCAGGAGCGGTTCAAGGCCGACAGCATCGAGCGCACGAACGCCTTCCTGGCCGACGCCTTTGCTCCGAAGCTCAGGGCTACGCTCTCCGAGTCCCTCGGCACCGAAGCATCCGTTAGGTGCGGGGCCGAGGAGGAGACCGTGTACTTCGACTACCCGCGCTCCTACGAGTCGGCGGGCACGCTCGACACCATCAAGCTGGAGATAGGACCCATGGCGGCATGGTCGCCCTCCGAGGAGGCGGCGATAACCCCGTACGCGGCGGACGTTGTTCCGTTCGGGCCCGAGCTGTCGACCACGGTGCGCACCGCGAGTCCCGAGCGCACGTTTTGGGAGAAGGCCACCATCCTGCACCAGGAGGCCAACAGGCCCGAGGGCAAGGCTATGCCCAGGCGCTACTCCCGCCATTACTACGACATGTACCGCCTCGGCCACTCGTTCGTGCTCGGCCGCGCCGTAGCGCAGCCTGGCCTCCTCGAACAGGTCGTCAGGTTCAAAGAGAAGTTCTACCGCACGCCGTGGGCCAAGCTGGCCGACGCGAGGCCCGGCACGCTCAGGCTCGCCCCTCCAAAGGGCAGGCTCGACGAGTTGGCGGCCGATTACGCCTCGATGAGGCCGATGCTGTTCGGCAGCTACCCGAGCATCGATGAGATAGTCGCCTACATGGTGGAGCTCGAGGAGACCATCAACGGGCTAAGCTGACCAAGGGCGCCCCAATTCCGGGCGCCTGCCAGAATCGAAGAGGCGGGGCGGGCAACGCGACGGCTTCCCCGCCGAGAGCGGAGCGTTCCTTTTCGACGGGCGGCGTTGAGAGTTCGGCATAAAAGACCTCGTTCTGCAGCCTCCAGGATGCGCGCGGCGTCCTCGATGCGCTCGGCGCATCTCTCGCTCATCGACCTCAGGGCCAGTATGCCCTCGACATCGAGAGGGTCCAGCTGGTCGGCGTGCGCCATGGACTCGAGCAGCTGGTCCAAGCCCCTTGCCAGCCTTCCCGCATCTGCCACCGCGTCGAGCAGCTCGCGACGCCCGTCCTTCTCGTTGATGCCCATCATCAGCCGTCCTCCTTCTTCCGACGGACGTGCTGCGCAGCACCGTAGCCGTTCCGCATGGAGAGCCGCCTCGCCGCCAGCGGCCCCGTGAGCATATCGACCGTGAGCGGCACGGGAGAGGCCGTCCCGATTAGGGTAGCGGCGCCGCGACTCGGAAACGCGCCTCCGTCCTCCACGCGACGTCCCGACGTAACCCTCGCGAGCGCCCCAGCAATCGCCGACAGATCGCATCCCATGTCCGGAAGCCCCGGCGCCCATGCCCGATTCCATACCGCACGCCTCCGCCCCTCCGACTCGAAACCCGCCCTGGCGCTCCTTGGACGCGCAGGGTCGCACGCCGGCGGGCGGCCAGCAAGGGCCGCGACACTTTTTCGAGTTCTTCGCCCCATGCGCTCCGCGCGCGAACAACGCGAAAAACTGACGTCGGGAGATTTCTATAACCACGCCCGACTTCGCTTCCTCCCTTGCCGGCGCGCCCGCGCTGCATGCGACTCACGCGACGCAAGGCACGCCACAGGGGCGGGCCTCAGAGTCTAAGGAGTAAGACATGAACGACATGAAGGAAAAGGCGATGGGCGCGGTCAAGGCCTTCCTCGAGCGCAAGGGCTACGAGATCGTCGACGAGGCCTGGCAGGGGCCCGAGGGCATCGGCGGGATCGACCTCGTGGCGGTGGACGAGGACGGGACCCTGGTCTTCGTCGACGCCACGGTCCGGATCGGGACGGACGGCTTCCCCGAGGCCCACAGGGCGCGCGGGCTGCGCGAGGCGCTGGCGGCGACGTGGCTCGCCGGCAACGGCGACGACTACGCCGACACGCCGGTCCGCTTCGACGAGGTGGCGATGATGGTCGTCAAGGAGAACCGAGCGCTCCTGCGCCACCACGTCAACTGCTTCGGCGAGATGGAGCCGCTCTCCTAGGCGGCGCGCCCGGCCCCGGGCTCCCGGGGCCGGGTTTCCCCGAATCCGGCCCCTGTACCACGAAAGCGTACATGTTCGTACGTTTTCGTGGTACACTCCGCTTGTCGGACAAATCCGTACGGTTTTGTCCCGACGCTCCGAGACTCGGGGCGCGCCGGACCGGATGCGGCGAGGCGCGCCCCACGCTACACGCTAGAGAGGACGCGACCCATGCGCACGATAGCCATTTCCAACTACAAGGGCGGCGTCGGCAAGACGACTACTGCCGTGAACCTGACGACGATCTTCGCCGCCCGGGGCCTCCGGACCCTGCTCGTCGACCTCGACCCGCAGGCGTCGGCAACCGACTTCTTCGGCCTCTACGACCGGGCCGCATCCGAGCGGCGCACATCGGTCGAGCTGCTCTACGGCGGTGCGCCCGTGGAGGAGGTCGCCTACGCCGCCGGGGAGAACCTCGACGTGGTGGCCTCGACTATCGACCTCGTCGACCAGAACGAGATGCTCCTGCGCGAGCAGCGACTCAAGTTCGCCCTCGACGACGCCTCGGACTCCTACGAGGTCTGCCTCATCGACTGCAGCCCCGTGATGCGCAGGCTCGCCTTCAACGCCTACCTCGCCGCAGCGGAGAGCGGCATGGTCATCATCCCCGTGAAGCTCGACTCCACCGTGATGCGCGGCACGGCGCTCACCGTGGAGGCGACGCGCTCCATCGCCGACGCGCTCCGCATGCCGACGCCCCGCTGGAAGATTCTCCGCACCTGCGTGCCCGGCCGCATGACCAACGCCGAGGCAACGGGCGCGGCCGTGCTCGACGGGTTCTTCCCGGGCGAGCAGTTCGAGACGGTCATCCACGCGAGCAGCAAGGTCTGCGAGGGCAGCTGGCAATGGAAGCCGGTGGCGGCCTTCGAGCCGGGGAGCCGCCCCGCGCGCGACTACGAGGCGCTCGCAGACGAGGTATGCCGTGAGCTCGCCTAGGCAGGTGGCCGCGGGCTTCACCATCACGGGGCTTCTCGACGGCGCGTCGCGCACCCGCGGGCGCTACCCGGTGTCCGAGATCGCGGTGGCCGACATCGCCGACCACCCGGCGAACGCCGCGTACTCCATGGACCGGGCCGGCATAGCCGAGCTCGCCGAGTCCATACGCGCCGACGGACTCACCGACCTGCCGCTCGTGCGCAAGGTCGGAGACGGCTCGTGGCAGATGGTCTCCGGGCACCGCCGTAAGGCCGCCTACGCCCTGCTCGCCAAGGACGACCCCGCCTACGAGAGGATGCCCTGCCGCGTGATCGAGGGCATCGACGACGAGAGGGCGGTGACGCTGCTCCACGCCGCGAACTACTTCACCCGCGCGCTCACCGTGACCGAGCGCGCCGCCGCGACCGAGGCGCTCAGGGGCGACGCCGTGCGCCTGCGCTCCGAGGACCCGTCGCTTTCCGGCATGCGCGTCGACGACGTGAAGGCCGCCATCATCGAGCGGCAGACGGGCCGCAAGGTCTCCGGCAAGACCATCGCGCGCGAGGAGAGGCTTGCCCGCCGCATCGCCGAGGACCTCTCGCCCGAGTGGGCCGCCGAGGCAGACCGCGGCAACCTCAGCGCCGAGGCGGTGCGCTCGCTCGCGGGCATGCCGAAGGAGCGCCAGGCGGAGATGCACGCCGCCATGGAGCCCTGGCGGCGCACCAAGCGGGAGCTCTCCGACTACGTGAGGAGCGAGGGCAAGACGCAGGCCGGCCCCGACGGGCGCATCGCGAAGGCCGCGAGGCTCGTCGCCGACTTCCTTGAGAGCCCGCCCGAGAGCCCGAGCGCGGCCGACCTCTCGCTGCTGCGCGAGATGGCGATCATGACCGCGCCGTACGCGGATGCGGGCACCGATGCCCGAAAGCGCCGCAGAAGGGCCTCAGGTTCGAAATCCAGCAAGTAGCCTATGGCGTCCGACATCGCGTCGGGCGTCCATAGCACTTGGGGACCGGGCGGCCTCGGACCCGTCATGCCGCGGGCCGTTTGGGAGCCCGCTTTCGCGAGGCCCGGTCCCAGAGGCGGCGCCCGAGCCGGGCCGCCGCCTGCGGGGGATCCCCCGCGCCCCTAGAGAGACGCGCCCGCCGCGCGGCGGGCCCGAGGAAAGGAATCCGCCATGGAAGAGGAAGCCGGCGCCGCCAAAGGCAAGGAACGCCGCGTCACGTTCCGCATGGAGGGAGGCGACTACGACGCGCTCTGCGAGCGGTGCGAGCGCGCGGGGCTCAGCAAGTCGGAGTACCTGCGCTACCTCGTTCGCATACCGCTGTCGACGGAGGCCAACGCGGGAGACGAGCACCGCATACTCGTGGACCGCAGGGCCCTGTGGGCGATGTCGCGGGAGCTCACGAAGTGGGGCTACCACTACAACCAGGCCGTGCACGCGATGAACCTCATAAACTTCCACGCCCGCCACGGGCGCGTCGACCGCGACCTCGTCGCGGAGAGCGTCCCGACGATCGAGCGCGAGCTCGCCGACGTGAACGCCGCGGCACGCGAGATGGCGGCGGAGCTCGGGCGCATCGGCGCCGACTCGCTCGTGGAGGGCTCGCCATGCCGATCCTGAAGCCGATAAGCGGCCACGGCTCGACCGGAGGCATCCGCCGCTACCTCGAGAAGGGAGGCCGCGCCCTGGCGCGCGACCTGTTCAACCTGAGCTACGACGAGCGCGACGCCGGCGCGCTGGGAGACGAGGCCAAGGAGGCCTGCGCCTGGGACGCCGAGATGGACGCCACTCGCGCCGCCTTCGGCACGGAAGCGCCCTGGCGGGGAAAGCCCGCGCGCACGTTCAAGCACTTCGTGCTGTCGCCGGACCCCGGCGACGACATCGACCTGGCTGCGCTGCGCGAGCTCGCGTGCTCGTGGGTGCTCAAGCACTTCGGCGACCACGAGATCGCCATCGTCTACCACGACGACAACGCCCGCGGCATACCGCACGCGCACATCGTCGTGAACAACGTCAACCTCCGCACGGGCTACCGCATGCAGACCCAGCACCCCGAGGATCTCAACCGAGACCTTCAGGACATGGCGCGCGAGCGCGGGCTGTCCGGGCTCTCCAACGACCGGTCGCCCGAATCTCCCTCAAGGGCGCGCGGGCATGTCGGCGCGGGCGGGCCCAGGAGCAGCAGGAACGTCTACCTGGGCCGCGCCGAGAAGGAGATCATGCGCTCGGGCGGCTACTCGTGGGTCGGCGACATCCGCGCCCGCGTCGCGCTCGCCAAGACCACGGCGCGCGACGAGGCGGAGTTCCTCGGCATCCTCGACGCCCTGGGCGTGCACGTAGCCGACAACTCGGCCAAGGCGCGGCGGGACGACTGGGTGTTCAGCCTGGCCGAGGAGCCCTCCAAGAAGGTCAGCGGCGAGCGCCTGGGGTTCGTCTACGGCAAGGAGATGTTGCGCCGGCGCTTCGATCGCGAGGGCGCCTACCGTCCCACGGACGCGAGCACCGCGCGCATCCGCGAGGCCGCCGAGCGCGCCCTCGAACTCAACGACCTCTCGGAGCTGAGCAGGCTCTCCTCGGCGCTCGAGATGTGCGCGAAGTTCGACGTCGAGTCCATCGAGGAGTTCGGGCTCAGGATGGCGACGCTGGAGCGCCGCGGCCAGGCGGGCGGCGAGGGGTACCGTCGCCTCGAGGCCGCCCGCGCCTACATGGCAGAGAACGGGCTCATGCCGCTCAAGACCCGATACGGGGACGATCGCGGGAGCTGTGCTGCCGAAGGAAACTCTCGCGACGGCCGTCGCGGGGACGAGCAGCAGCGCATACTCGCTGCCGAGCGGCAGCGGGCCCACCAGGACCAGCGCAGGGAGAGGGGCCGGAGATGATGGTGAGGATAGAGTACGAGGGCGGCAGGACGACGCTGTTCGACACGCTCTCGTTCACGGAGGGGTCGCCGTTCACCGGCACGAACATGCTCACGGAGTTCGAGCTCGAGATGAGGGATGAGCCCGAGAAGGGGCTCTGGCTCACGGCGAACTGGCACCAGGTGCGCGACGACTGGCGAGCCGACGCGCCCGCGGACGGCATCCCGGCCGCGCGCAGGTCCCGCGGCTGGCGCTTCATGCTGGCATCGGAGGCCGAGCTCGGGCGCGCCCGGCGCGTCCTGCTCGACGGCGACGAGGCGTTCGCCCGTGTGCGGGGATATCTATGTGATGCCGCTGCGATTTCCGCTTGCTACCGCGAGCACGTGGGTCCTCCCTCAAAACCGCTGAAGTCGCAGATAAGGGACCTGCAGCGCGCTCTGGGGAGGGCGGAGGTCCCGGGCGTGCCCGACGAGCTGGCGAGGCTGCTCGCGGAAGAGAAGGAAGAGGGCGCCGACGAGGGCGCCCGCAAGGTCAAGGAAGATTGGGGTGACGTCGATGAAGAGGCTTGGTAGGTTCCTCATGGCGGCGCTTAAGGTCACGCTGGGCTTTTTCGTCTGGCTGTTCCGCGCCGTGTTCAAGTGGGTGATGTGAGAAGAGGCGGGCAATTGCCCGCCTCTTTCCGTTGTGCGATTTCGATTTCCCACGGCTAGTCCCGGTCGTCGTCGCCGGCTGCGCAGCAGGCGTAGGCCGTGAGCGTGAGGAGCCCCATGAGGAGCCCTATTCCGAAGGGCGCGAATCCCATGCTTCCACCTCCTTCGCGTAGACGACGGTGCGGGAGTTGCTCGTCTGGTAGCTGCAGGTGACGAAGGCCCAGGCATGCGCGATGTCCGAAGGCTCTTCCAGGACGACCTCGCAGCGGGACAATTTGTCCCCGAGGTAGGCGTCGAGAGCCGCCGCGTCGGCGAAGTCGGTCCGCTTGCCCTCCGAGCTCGCGTCGACCACGTCGGCCGCGAAGACCTCGAGCTCGATCTCCTTCTCGCGGGTGTAGACCCGGATGGTGCGGTGCCCCTCGGCGAAGCCGCGCGACGAGTATTGTGCGAGCGGCGCGAACATGGTGTCGTCGGACATGTGGTGCCCGTAGACGATGACGAGCGGGCTCTCGGCGCCCTGCGCGCACCCGGCGTCGATGTAGGGAGCGCCCCACGCTGATCTTTCGCCGCTGGCGTCGTGCGTGAGGTAGAAGTCGGGCGATTCGGGCCGGCCCTGGACGATCGGGTAGTCGACGGTCGTGCCCGGCACGCGCACCCAAGCGACGACGGAGGTGGGAAGGGCGTCCCAGTCGATGCCGCCTCCCGCCTCTTGAGCCTCCATTGCCGCGTCCTCTTCCGCAGTAGGCACCTCGTGCACCTCGTACGGGTTCCTCTCGGGCAGCGGCAGGACGGCGAGCGCCGCCAGCGCCAGCAACGCCACTGCGACGGCGAGCGCCGTGGCGGCTTTCCCTTTGTTCATGTCCTCCCCCGTTCGCAGGGGAGGCCCCGGGCGGGCGCCCAGGGCCTCCGGTTCGGTATCGATGCGGCGCCGCTACTCTTCCGGCTCTTCGGCTGCCGCGTCCTTGCTTGCGCCGGCCGTCTTGCGCTTGCGGTACGCGAGCGCTCCGCCCGCGCCCGCCGCAGCTGCCAGAGCGATGCCCGCGGCCACGGCGTAGCCGGTGCCGTCGGGGGCGTCGGCCCCGGTCTTGGCGTAGGGCTCCTCGGGCACCTCGGGCGTGTCGGGGTTGTCCACGACGACTCTCTGCTCGGCGGAGTCGATGTCCTCGTGGGCCGCAACGACGTTGCCGGCGGAGTCCAGGACCTTCTCGAAGACGACAAGCTCGTCTCCCTCGGCCAGGCCCTCGGTGTCGAACTCGAAGGTCACCTCGACGGTGCCGGAGGGCGCCTCGGGCTCGAAGGGCGTGCGCGCGGTCACCTCGTTGCCGTCCTTGTCGAGGAACGGCTCTCCGGTGCCCTTGTCCATGAGCGTGCCCACGGCGATGTAGGTCTCGCCGGGGACGAGGCCCTTGTAGGCCACCGTGTCGACGACCTTGGCCTTGCCGGCCTCGATGACCTGGTCGCCGTCGGCGGCGTCGGCCGCCTGCGTGCCCACCTCGACGGCGACGTGGACTGTCTGGCCCTCGTCGGAGAGGTCCGCGTGCGACGCCACCTCGGCTCCGTCCTTGCGCAGGCTCTCGAACACGACCAGGTCGCGGCCACCGAGCAGGCTCGCGTCGAAGGCGATCTCGACGTCCTGGCTGCCCGTCGAGAGCGCGGGGGCGAACTCGGCCTTGGCCTCCACGGGCATGCCCAAGGCGTCGGCCACGGGCTCGCCGGTCGCCTTGTCGACGAGGGTGGCCGAGAGCTCGTACTCCTCGCCGGCCTTCAAGCCCTCGTAGGCGACGGTGTCGACGACCTTGGCTTCGGCGTCGGCCGAGACGTCCTTGTCGCCGTCCGCCCCGTCCTTTGCCGTGGTGGAGATGCGCGGGCCCTCCTGGTCGTCAAGGCCCATCCACACGGCCTTCGCGACCGTCGAGTCGCGATCGATCCAGAAGCTCCTCGTGATGAGCTCGAGGCCCTCGTTGGCATCACAGCGCAGCTCGGTCATGGTGTAGGCGCCGTACGGCAGGGCCGCCAGCGAGTCGTCGACCGGCGCCGAGGAGCCGTCCTCGCCGAGCGAGAACCAGATGCCGGCCTTCGGGTCCATGTCGGCAGCAGCAATCGGGCCCTCATGGCCGAGCAGGGCGTCGTTGGCGTTGGTGTCCCTCGAGTGCCTGTTCCAGCTGCTCGCGGTGGACGCGTCGCCATTGCGGTCCGTCACCAGCACGTGCGTCTCGCCGGTGGCCGCGTTCTCGATGGCGAACGGGACCATGAGGCCAGCGTTGTCGGCCTCGCTCTTCTTGGAGAGCTCGAGGTCGTTGCGCACCACCTGGTCGCGGCACTCGAGCGCGGCGCCGTCCGCGGAGGCGCTCACGATCTCGCCGGCGGCGCGGACCTCGAAGGTGCGGGGCTCGCCGTCGGTCAGCAGGTAGCTCCCGTTGGTCGCCGTCTCCCGCACGTCGTAGGTCCCGTACGGCAGGGCGTCGGCCGCGGTCTGGGCGGTGTAGGCGCCGGCCTCGTCGTTCCATGCGGTGGTCAGCGTGGCCACGGCTTCGCCCGGCTCGCGCCACTCGCCGTCAACGAGGACCTTGTGCGCCGAGCGGTTCGTGACGGTGAACTCGATCCCGTCGAGGCCGGGGTGCTCGCCAGGCGCCTCCTTGTGGCCGCTGCCCGCGAGCGCCTCGGACGCCTGCAGCTCCTTGTCGGACTTGGTCACCTGCACGCCGCCGCGGAAGACCTCGTCGGTCACGGGGCCGCCCGTGAGGTCGGCCACCTCGCCGGCCTTCACGGTGAACGCGACGGAGGCGTCGCTGGCGCCGTAGCCCTCGGGCGCGCCGGACTCGACGATGCGGTAATTGCCTGCGGGAAGTGCGTCGGCGCCGGTCGCGGCGACGTGCGATCCGTCCTCGGGCGCGGTCTTGATCGTGGCGCACGCCTCGCCGTCGGCGTAGTACTTGCCGCCGACCAGCACGTACCGGCCGGTCTCGTTCACGACGGAGAAGCTCGCGCCGTCGAGGGAGGCGTCGCCCTGGGGCTCGGCGCCCGCCTCGGAGTCCTCTTTGGCGACCTTGACTCCTCCTGCGGACCAGCTGAAGCTCACGAGCGTCTGGGAGCCGCCGCCGGTCCTGACGCAGAACGCCTCGAACCCGGCGGAGACTTTGCCGGCGCCCGCCTTCATCTTGGCGAAGGTCCCGCCGATCAGCTCGGATTTCGCCCAGGAGGAGAACTCGGAGCTTGTGCCGTGCGTGGCCGCCGACTCGGACCCCGAGTAGGCGTAGGCGATGAGCACGTGGCTCGCAGCCGCGTACTTGGCATCGTCCCAGCCGCCGCCGTCGTACCAGCTGCCCGGGAACATCGACGCGTCGAAGCCGGGAGAGCCAAACGAGTACCAGATGGCCGCGGTCACGTCGGCGTTCGGCACGGGGCTCGTCGAGTAGGAGCCCGGCGCGGGCGTCGGGGACGAGGGCTCGGCGCAGTAGGCGATGTTCCCGTCGGCACTCATCCACGTGGTGGCGAAGCCGCCGTATGGGATCTTGCCGCCGATGGACACGTCGACCGTGCTCGGCGCGGCGTAGGCGGGCGAGGCCGCCACGGAGGCGAGCAGCGCCCCCGCCGCCAGGATGAGCGCCATGGCGCATCGGAGGAGCTTTTCCTGCAGGGTGCAGTCTTTCGCTGCGTTCATCTTTCCGCCTCCCTATCTCTCGACGCTTTGCTGGGCGCGGGGCGCCTCGTGCTCGGCGGCGCGGCTCGCCTGGCGGGCGTGCTCGGCGCGCTCCGCGAGGTAGCGCGAGCGCCCTGCGTCGACGGCCTCCTTGAGCTGCGCCGGCATGACCTTCACGGTGTCCTTGACCGCGCGGCCGCCCTCGTCGAGCTCGGGCTGGCCGTCCGGGCCCATCACCGTCTTCCTCAGCCACACCTCGCGGTTCGCGAGCAGCGGTATGTCTCTGAAGTCGGCCCCCTTGAAGCGGCTCTCGTTCACGAACATGGGGCTGAACTCGTAGCCTCCCACGTCCACGCCGTCGACGACGGTGCCCTTGGGAAGGGTCGCCGAGTTGAAGGTCCTGGCCTCGCCGGTCGCGCGGTCGGTGTACTCGATGCCCTCGCGCACGAAGCTCTTGTGCAGCGAGAGGTACACGTTCTTCCTCTCTTCCATGTCTTTCCTCCTTTTCGTTTTCAATCGGTCCTTGTCTTCATCCGCCGGGACGCGTGCCCCGGCGCGGCGCCCCTATCTCATGGCGACCGCCCCCTTCCTCGCTTTTCCGCTAGAAGCCGCTCACGATGTCGCGCGCCCAGGAGCCGCTCTTCACGAGGGCCAGGATGAGCAGCACGCACATGGCCAGGTACTGCAGCGCGTAGGTGAGCCCGTTCGCGACCGCGTCGGCCGGGGTGCCCGTCCCGGGATTCGCTCCGGTGAGCCCGCCGAGCACGAGCGGGAACGATATGAGCAGCACGAGGATGATGACGCCGGCGATGCAGACCGCCCCGAAGCTCTTCAGGTAGCCGATGCCTATCTGGCGCGTGGCGTCCATGCCGAGGAACGCCAGCGGGATCGGGGCGAAAGCGGCCATGATGTAGAGCTGGAGCGCGCGGGCCCAGCAGACCACGAGGGCGATGACGTAGGCCGCCAGCACCACGACCCAGCTGATGAGGCTCACGACGAGCATGGCGATGAGCGACGGGATGTCGTCGTCGGTGGTGACGACGGACACCTCGGGCAGGTCGAGCACGCCTCCGGCGCCGAAGAGCGCCTCGACTCGGTCGATGGCGAGCCCGCAGACCTCGTAGATCGACGCCATCAGGTCGAAGCTGTTCTGTATGAGGAACAGGAACACGGCGAAGAACACGAGAAGGAAAACGACCTCCTTGACGCCGGGAAGGCTCTGGCTGCCGTCCATGCGCTGGGAGATCTCGATGAGCTTCAGGGTGAAGACCAGGCCGAGCACCCCGCACCCGATCGGCAGGATGGCAACCTGCCACACGCCGCGGGCGACGTCGTGCATGGTCAGGTCGCCCGAGCTCGTGAGCATGTGCGCGAAATCGGCCGAGAGGATCCCGTTCGCGCCGATCGACCCGAGCACGCCCGTCTGCGCCTTGAACATCCAGTTGCAGCAGTCGCGCAGAAGGCCGCACAGCCAATCGTTGACGTCCCCGGCTATGTCGGCGTATGCCGGCTGCGCGGGGACGAGCAGGAGCGCGCAGAGGGCGAACGCCGTCGCGGCGGAGACGGCGAACGCCCTTCGGCGTCGCGATTCAAGCGCCCGCACGGCTACATCGCCTCCAGCGAGCCGCTGCGCGAGACAACGGTGACCACCGTCGAGGCAGGGTCGTCGAGCGTGAAGGTCGTCGACGCGACGTTCCCGGCGTAGTCGAGCCACACCTCCTTGTCCCAGGTGGCTCCCGTCGCCTGCGGGGACACCTCCGCCGCCTTCCCGGCGACGGCCTCCTCGATGGCGGCGACGTCTGCGCCAAGCGCCTCGGAGAGGCGGTCGTCGGTGCCGGTCACGGAGAACGCTCCGTCTTGCGCCTTCTGGGGCACGTAGGCCTGCGTCAGAAGGTCGCATGCCAGGGTGCGGTTGTCCCCGTCGCCCGAGACCTGGATGAGCGACAGGCCTCCCGCCTTGTCGCCGGTTCCCTTGACCTCGATGGGCACGCTGAGCACGCCGCCGGCCTCGGAGGGCTCCTCGGCCGAGAAGAACCAGGCGCGCTCGGTGCCGCCCGCGCTCTCCACCATGGCGCCCTCGACGATCCGTAGCGTGGCTGTCGGGTCGTCGGCGCCCGTCCATGCGGTGTTCCAGAGCGCCTCGGCGCCCGAGGCGGCCTTCCCGGTTGCCGCGTCGGCGCCTGCAACCGCGGGCTGCTCTTGCTCCTGGGGACTATCCTGCGCGCCTTCCTGCGGGGCGATGGCGCAGCGCGCCGCGCCCGCGCCGAGCGCCACGACGAGCGCGCCTGCCGCGACGGCGGCCATGACCCTTGACTTTCCCTGCATTGGTTTCTCCTATCTCGCGGTGAGCGCGCAGCTGAAGCTGCCGATGCCGCTCGCTATACGGCACACGTCGCCCGTTCGCGGCTCGTGTATGTACCTGTCGTCGCCGATGTAGATGGCCACGTGGCCCGAGCGGTAGAGGATGTCGCCGGGCTTCGCCTCCGAGAGCGGTATGCGCCTGAGCTCCTCGTACTGGGAACCCGTGTAGTGGCTTATGCGGATGCCCGCCTGCGCGTAGCAGTACTGCGTGAGCCCGCTGCAGTCGAGCGCATGGCCGGGGGTCGAGCCTCCCCACACGTAGGGCACGCCGAGCTGGCTGTACGCCGCCTCGACGATCGCGTTCCCGCTCGCGGATGCGTCCTTCAGGTCCTCGACCGTCATGGAGTCGAGCCGGTAGAGGCCCCATTGCGCCATGATCGACTTCAGGGACTCGACGTAGGACGAGTCGGTCGCCCAGCCGGCGTCCTTGAGCCCCTCGGCCATCCTGTCCGAGTCGTGCCTCTCGATGGCCTCGCGGATGAGGGCGTTGCCCGAGTAGCGCTCCGCCTGCAGGAAGACCCTGCTGCGGAAGCGGATGCACGCGGCGTCGCCGGTGAAGCGGATGAAGCTCGCTGTGATCTGGGTGTGCTCGCCGGGCACGTACTCCTCGCTGGTGGCCCAGTTCGCCTTGCCGGCCACCTCGGGGCAGCCCGCGTAGCCCGACCACCACTTCATGCCGAAGAGGTTGTGGTCGCGCTCTGCGAGCCGGCTCATGCGGTCACCCTGGCCGGACTCCTGGATGATCTGCGCGATGGTGCAGCCCGCCGGGTGCCCGTACTCCTCCTGGCACTCGAGCGCCGCCTCGACCATCTCGTAGGTGATGTAGGGCGGCAGCCCCTCGAGGCCCTGCTTGGAGGCCGCGTCGTCCCAGAAGCCGAACAGCGCGCTCAGCAGCTGCGCGACGGCGAGCGCGCAGGCGACGAAGGCCACGATGCCGGCCACCGCCCCGAGCAGGGCGGGCGACGCGCCCGAGACCGCGCCCGCGATCGCGGAGGCGGCGCCCTTCGACCCCGCGGCGCGGGCCGCCTCGCCCGACGCCTGCGCGGCCGCCTGGGCCGCCTGGTGCTTGGCCGGGGCGGTCGAGCCGGCTGCCTCGGGGCCGCGCGCGCCTCCCTTTGGGGCGCCGAGGGCGGTCGCCGCCTTGCGGCTGCCTTGGGCTGCTTTCTTCGCCTTCCTCTGCCGCAGCCCTCCCGCGACCTTCTTGGCCGCACGCCCCGCGTCGTACATGCCCGAGGCGCCCTCGAGCTCCTCCGAGTCGTCGAGCTGGGAGACGGCCTCCAGGGCGATCGCCAGCTTCGCCGCATCGACGCGCGAGCGCATCGCGGCCGCCGCGCGCCGGTCGCCGGCTGGTTGGGACAATTTGTCCCCGAGCCCGCCTTCCGGCGCGTCGGGCCTGGAAGGGCGCCCCTTCACCGTTGCGGCGGGGCCTCCCGCCTCGTCGAGCGGGCCGGCACCCTCCGAGACGTTTCCCAGGGCGTCGCGCTCGGTCTCCGCGACGTCGCCCGCGGTGAGCACGTCGCGGCGCTGCGCCCCGACCACCTCGAGCATCCCGCCGCCCTCGCTCGGGCCGGCCATTCCTATTCCTCCGCCTCTCGCGCCGCCCGGCGCATCTCGCGCTCGGCGACCTCTGCGGGCTTGGTGTTCCACAGGTCGTAGAGCGGGCCTTTCGGGAAGTCGTCGGTGATGGGCACGCGGATCCCCGCGCTGATGAGCAGCCCCTCGCCGGGCTTGACGGCGTCGCCGATGTAGCCGCGCTCCGTGGCGG
>CAUDAE010000001.1 GCA_958447445.1 uncultured Collinsella sp. | reverse complement strand
ATTCGGTCGCACGGAGAGCATTTCCCAGTTGACAAAACTATAGGAACACCCCCCTGTACCAAGCCGAGCTCCATGGTCAAGTAATAACGACTTCTCATCATTAGATTGTTTACATCAATTCTAATAACTATTTAATCCTTAAGCTCGTTATTAGAATTGATATGATTAGCCTAATAACGAGTTTCCGGCACTAAAGATATGGAAGGCGCGATGCAAATCGAGGAGAACGGCCAGGGAACGCTCCGCAATAATCTATCGGGGAAATTGGCTTACTATTCGTTTTTTCCAACGCCCTTGCAATCATTGAGGCAGCTAAACCTCACCGAGGAAACCTATCGCACGCTTTCCGCATGCTCACGAAAGCTTGGAGAGCTTGAAGGCATGCTCTACTTTGTTCCCAACGCCGACATGTATCTGGCAATGTACGTGCGCAAAGAAGCGCTCCTTTCTTCGCAAATTGAGGGAACCCAGTGCACGTTTGACGACCTACTTAGTCCATCGCAAACACAACTCCATCATAAAGATGTCGCAGACGTCGTGAATTACGTCCGTGCTGTCGACCGCGGCGTAGAACTGCTCAAAAAGATGCCCTTGTGCACGAGACTTCTTAGGCAAGTTCATGCAGTCCTGCTGGACGGAGTGCGCGGAACGGAGAAGAATCCAGGCGAGCTGCGCTCCTCACAAAACTGGATTGGCCCCTCAGGCTGCACCATTGCAACCGCATCGTTTGTCCCTCCAAACATTGAAGATTTGAGCAACACGCTCCAGGACCTCGAACGCTTTATCAATGAGCCTCAAGTCGAAATGGATCCGATTGTGCGGGCGGCGCTCGTCCATTACCAATTTGAAACTGCCCATCCATTCCTAGACGGAAACGGTCGCCTGGGCAGGCTTCTCATTACATTTATGCTCATCAATGATGGCGTTCTTCATTCTTGCTTGTTCTATCCATCGTTCCAGTTCAAGAAAAATCGAAGCGAGTACTACCGGCAACTCACATCCGTAAGGGAGAGAGGCACTTACGAGGAATGGATAGAGTTTTTCTGCAACAGTCTTCTCGAGAGTGCGAAGGACTCGGTAGGGTCTTTAAAAAACCTTGTTGACCTCCATAACCGTTCCACAGCAACCATTACCGAATATCTCGGAAGGACCGCTGCAAACGGGCAAAGGGTGTTGGGCATTCTTGAAGAGGACCCCCGCGTCGACACCGCATTCATCGCTGCCCAACTTGATATCGGCAGGAGTACCGCGAGCTCGCTCGTCAAATCATTTGAAGAATTGGGTATCCTCCGTCCGCTCGACGAGTCAAGACAGAGATACCGGCAGTACGGGTATGAAGAGTATCTTTCGATTCTCAGGGAAGACGCCGAACCGATTAGATAGGCACCGCAGCCCAAGCAAATTAAAGCGAGCGCGGATAATCTCCCACTTTGAGCCCGCACACAGGCCAAAAACGGGAGATTATCCACGCTCATTCCTGAGTAGTCATTTATGAACGTCCCCAATGACTAGTCCGGCAACGCCGATGTTTCGGCAACGACAGCGAGCGAGCCGCATTCGGAGCAAGACGACGCCGCAGGCAGAGAACGGACAGCGAGCGGGTCGCATTTGAGACAAGGTGACGTGAAACGAAAGGGCGCTGACCTTCTGGTCGCGCCCTTGAAGTTGAACGTCAGATTGTCCAAATGCGGCCCGCGCAGCGACGAGCAGTTACGGCGTTTGGTAAAACGCCGTAACTAACGTGCTCCGTACTGCTCGTAATAGGCGTCGATGGCGGTCTTGAGCTCGTCGTCGATGACAACCTTGCCGTCGATCTCGTGGTTGTAGAGGGTCTCGACGACCTCAGCCATGGAGACGATGCTCGCGACGGGGAAACCGTACTTGGCCTCGATCTCCTTCTGCGCGGTGGTCACACCGCCCTTGCCGACCTCCATGCGGTTGAGGGACACGATCAGGCCCTTGATCTCGACATCGGCAGCAGCCTTGACCTTGGGATAGGTCTCGTCGATGGACTTGCCGCTGGTGGTAACGTCCTCGACCATGACCACACGGTCGCCGTCCTTGGGCTCATAACCCAGCAGGTTGCCCTTATCGGCACCGTGGTCCTTGGCCTCCTTGCGGTCGCAGCAGTACTTGACCTCCTTGCCGTACAGTTCGTGGTAGGCAATTGCGGTCACGACGGCCAGCGGAATACCCTTGTAGGCCGGTCCAAACAGCACATCAAAGTCGTCGCCAAAGTTATCGTGGATGGCCTGGGCGTAATACTCGCCCAGCTTCTTGAGCTGATAGCCTGTCACGTAAGCGCCGGCGTTCATAAAGAACGGGGACTGACGGCCGCTCTTGAGCGTAAAGCTGCCGAACTTAAGAACGTCGGACTCGACCATAAACTTGATGAACTCTTGCTTGTAAGCCTCCATGCGGGCTCCTCTCGTAATCGCGTACGTGCCTTCCAGTTTAGCGCAGGCGAAGCGTCGATGCGGGCGCGCTTTGGGGCCACGGCATTCTGTAAAGGCTTTGTCAGGGGAAATGGTTTTCCGAACAATGGGGTTGACATGTCAAACCCCCTCATCAAGAATACGGGCGGATTAAAAAGGGGTACGAGATACCCAAAGCGCGCTGCGCTCAGCCTTTAGGAGGTGTGCCATGGAAGGCAGTCCTAGTCGAAAAACCTGCATGTCGCCCTCGGCACGCCGCGAGGACTCCGCACACGCATAAACGCCACCGGCAGATCGCCAAAACCACCACAAAGGCGCGCTGCACCCTTTGTGGGCTCAAGAGCTTGACGTGAGCGACATCTAGGTTTTTTGAAGCAAATACGACACGTACGCTAACTCCCCTCAACAAGGAGGACCCTATGCTGATGCTCAAAACCGTCACGGTACTCGAAGCCATCTCCAAGCGCCGCCGCACGGCGCGCCCTGCCGCTCATACCGGCCTATCCAAGAACACCATATTCGCCGCCACCCATAGTGCCGAGGACGCCCTCGTACTGCTTGACGCCACGGCAAACGGCCTCACCGTCGAGCAGGCAACTGAGCGCCTGAACGCCGTCGGCCCCAACACCATCGAGGCAACGACCAAAACGCTCGACCGCCGCATCGCCGACGCGTTCATCGATCCCTTCGCCGGCATCCTCGCCGCGCTCGCGCTGGTCTCGCTCTACATCGACGTGCTCGCCGTACCCGAGCCGCAGCGCGACCCCTCCACGGTCATCGTCATCGGCATCATGCTGCTGGTATCGGGCGGTATGAAGTTTATCCAGGAAGCCCGCAGCGGCAATGCGGCCGAGGCCCTTAAGGACCTGGTCTCCAACACTTGCACCGCCCTGCGCGACGGCGGGCGCATCGAGATCCCCTTCGACGAGCTCGTCCCCGGCGATGTAATCCGCCTCTCTGCCGGCGATATGGTGCCAGCAGACGCCCGCATCATCACCGCGCGCGACCTGTTTGTGATCGAGTCCGCACTCACCGGCGAGAGCGAGGCCGTCGAGAAGACCACCGCCGTCACCGTCGTCGAGGGCGCCGGCGGCTCCGCACTGCCACTCTCTGCCTGCAAGAACATCGTCTTTACCGGCACCTCCGTGCAAAACGGCGCCGCCATGGCGCTTGTCGTTGCCACCGGCTCGGACACCTACCTGGGCGGCATCGCCAAGATGCTCAACGGGCGCGGCGAAAAAAGCGCGTTTGACCGCGGCGTCTCGAGCGTCTCCATGCTGCTGGTGCGCCTGATGCTCGTTATGGCGCCGGCCGTCTTTGCCATCAACGCCGCCACCAGGGGCAACGTCATCGACGCGCTGCTGTTCGCCACGAGCGTGGCCGTGGGCATCACGCCGCAGATGCTTCCCGTCATCGTGACCACGAGCCTGTCGCAGGGCGCCAAGGACCTCGCCCGTCGCCAGGTTATCGTCAAGGAGCTGCCGGCGATTCAAAACCTCGGAGCGATGGACGTCCTGTGCTGCGACAAGACCGGCACCCTCACCGAAGACCGCATCGTGCTCGAGCGCTACCTCAACACCGATGGCAACGAGGACGCGCGCGTGCTGCGCCATGCGTTTTTGAACAGCTTCTTCCAGACCGGCCTCAAAAATCTTATCGACCTGGCCGTAATCGACCGTGCCGATGTGACACCCTCGACCGTCGCACCCGATTCCATGCTGGGCCAGAGCCTGCGCGACCGCTACACCAAGGTCGACGAGGTTCCCTTCGATTTCTCGCGCCGTCGCCTGAGCGTAGTTGTCGCCGACGCCCAAGGCAAAACCCAGATGGTTACCAAGGGCGCCGCCGAGGAAATGCTCGAGATCTGCTCCTTTGTCGAGATCGATGGCATCGCTCAGCCGCTCACCGACGAGAAGCTCGCCCAGATTCGCAAGCAGATCGCCGGACTTAACGCCGAGGGCCTACGCGTAATTGCCGTGGCGCAGAAGACCAATCCGCGCTGCGTGGGCGAGTTTGGCATCGCCGACGAGTGCGACATGGTGCTGATGGGCTTTTTGGCCTTCCTCGATCCGCCCAAAGCAAGTGCCGCGGGCGCCGTCGCCACCCTCGAGGCCAAAGGCGTGGCGGTCAAGGTCCTGACCGGCGACAACGACCGCGTCGCCGCCACCGTCTGCGCGCAGATCGGCATCGATGCGAGCAACGTCTTGCTCGGCTCCGAGATCGATGCGCTCGACGACGCCGGGCTTGCCGAGCGCGCCGAGAAAACCCACCTCTTCGCCAAGCTCTCGCCGTTGCAGAAGGCGCGCCTGGTGCGCGTCATGCGCGAGCTACTCGGCCACACCGTGGGCTTTATGGGCGACGGCATCAACGACGCCGCCGCCATGCGTGCGAGCGATTGCGGCATCTCAGTCGATTCGGCCGTCGACATCGCCAAGGAATCCGCCGATATCATCTTGCTTCAGAAGGACCTGGGCGTGCTCGAGCGCGGCATCATCGAAGGCCGCCGCACCTACGGCAACCTGCTCAAGTACCTCAAGACCACGGTGAGCTCCAACTTTGGCAACGTGCTGTCCGTGACCGTCGCGAGCTTGTTCTTGCCGTTTTTGCCTATGAGCGCTCTGCAGCTGGTGCTGCTATCGCTCGTCTACGAGATCGTGTGCATCGCGCTGCCGTGGGACACCGTCGATGACGCCTGGACTGCCCGTCCGCGTGCTTGGGATGCCGCGTCCATCAAGGGCTTTATGCTCGAGCTGGGCCCCGTGAGTTCGCTGTTTGACATCGTGACTTTTGCCGTGCTCTTCTTTGTGGTGTGCCCTGCCACCGTAGGCGCAAGCTGGTCCGAGCTCGCCGGGACGGGCAACGTCGCGGGTATAGCGACCTTTGCTGCGCTCTTCCAAAGCGGCTGGTTTGTCGAGTCCATGTGGTCGCAGACACTCGTGGTCCACATGCTGCGCTCCCCGCGCCTGCCGAGCCCGCGCGACCACGCCGCGCCCGCGCTGTGCGCGCTCACCGTGCTAGGCCTGGCGCTTGTCACCTGGCTGCCGGCAAGCCCCATCGCCGATGCGCTCGGCCTCATGGCACTGCCCGCGAGCTTTTTCGCGCTGCTCATCGGCATCGTCACCGCCTACATCGCGCTCACTCAGCTGGCAAAGCGCCGCTACATTACCCGCCATGGCGAGCTGCTGTAGCAAGCAAGCGGAAAACACCCTGCCAGCTGCCATTACCGCTACCACAGCTGCCGACGCCGCTGCCGTTGCCTCTGTCGCCGCCGCAGTCTATCCCCCCAGCAATTGCGGTGAAATAGTTCCTGTTTAAAGCCCCGTGACTTTAATTTAGGGACTATTCCACCGCAACTTATTGGGAGATTAGCTAGTCCTTGGGTGTCCAGGACCAGAAGAAGTTGATAAGGGCCACACGCGAGGCGGTACCGGCCTTTTTGTTGATCGAAGAAATGTGGCGATAGAGCGTGGAGCGCGAAAGGAAGAGCGTTGTGGCGATGTCCTGAACGCTCTGGTCCGAAACGACCAAGACCTCAAGAATATCGCGCTCGCGCTCTGTAAGCCCAAAGGTGGCGACGAAAGCATCGAGGCGCTCATCTGACGTGAGCTCCGCTGCCTCCACGGGCTCGGGGTCGGAGCATGTGGGCGCAAGATCCCCACCAAGATCATCGGTGGCAGGCGCCAGCTCGTCCCGTATCACGGCGTCATCGGCTCGTTGCCCCAACTGTCCCAGCAGCGTAATCGCAATGCCCACAAACATCACGAGCGCCGCGCCGACCGCAGTCAGCACGTTTTGACTCGAGATGATCGCCACTGCCGGCGCCGTCACGAACATCGAGCACACGTTGTTGACGACGCGACCCATGCACGGCCAAAAATATGACCAGCGCGCATAAAGCGAGACGGCGGCATATTTTGTGGTAAAGAACACCACAAAGAAGCCTGAGCCCAGATAAAAGATGATCGTGGCAGCAAGCTCGTTGCCGCCATTGCCGTCGACGATGAGCACAAAGAACGAAAGCGTGGACAACATGGCGGCGCATGTCATGCCGATATTCATATACGAACGGCCGTGCAGGTCAAATAGGACGCCAGCGGCCAACGAGCTCACGACAAGCAGTAGGCGCGGCCAATCGCCCAAATCGACGGCTCCGACAGCATGCAAGGTCGTGAGGCCAGCGTTGAGAGCGGCGAATACGCCGGAAAGATACACCGTCGCCACGGTCAGGCGAACTACGGCGCGGCGGAATGCCGCCTTTGCCTTGGGATCGTCTTGCCACTTGGCGCCATATTCCAAAGCATCTACCGAAAGTCCGGCAACGCTGGGTTCAAAGTTGGGATCGGACTCGTCGCGCAGTTTGGCGCGTCGGGCACCGTGGAGCAACGCCACCTGCACGATCGCACAAACGACCAGAACAGCCTGCTGAGGAATACCGACAGGCATCACCATGTGGTTGAACACCTGTACCAGAACGCCCATGGCATAGGAAAGTGCTGCGGCGCGCCAAGCAGGGCGTCCGCGCAAAGCGTCGCGCAAAGTTTGCGTGGGCAGTCGATCCGCAGTAGCCCAGTGCGCAGCACGCCACCAAACCGCCGACGATTACCACCTCGACCTGAGCTGCCATAATCAACAGCAGCAATGCCGCCACCAGCAAAACGCCCGTGATGTCGCTCGTCGCGTCGATAGCATGGGGACGGCGATAGTACAGAACGGGACGCACAAAAAAGCCAATCACGCTCGCGCCGATGACAAGACTCTCATAAATAACGACCTCGTTCGGAGACACGAACTCGGCCATGCGCACATCAAAGAGATACTCGCACGCCAAAAACGTGAAGAAGAACAGCGCCAGGCATATAATCTCCCGAATGCCCCGACGCAGATATGCGGTTGTGTCTCCCATGCCCCTCATGGTTAACCCCCAGCAGCTCAATTGTCTGGAAATCTATTTTAACAAAGAACCAGTCTCAATATCGAAGCCAGGCTTGAAATGCTGCAAATTTGACCCCAGCCGTTCACGTCACACCGCGGTTTTGAGCCTCATGGACCAGAAGGGACACGCGCGGCCTCTAGCGCGGCCAGGAGTGTCTCCAACTACCACTCATTTAAGTACGTCCCCAATGAGTGGCCAAAAAGTGTCCCCCGCGACTAGTCGTTTAAGAACGTCCCCAATGACTAGTCAAAATGGGCCATGTGTCCCAGTTGTGGAGACTCCTTGAGCCGTCTGGGTATCGCGAAGGATCGCGCACTCCCCCATCATCAAAAGTGACACACGCTACCAGTTGATGGGAGGCAGCCATGGGCTTCTTTGACAAGATGTTCGAGAAGAAAGAGTGCGCGATTTGCGGTACCGAGCTGGGACTTCTAGGTAAGACAAAAATCAATGAAGGCTACCTGTGCAAAGAGTGCGCTGGCAAGCTCTCCCCCTACTTTCACGGCTATCGCTCCAGCACCGCGGACGACATCCGTGAGCAACTCGCCTACCGCGAGGCCAACGCCGAGCGCCTGTCTTCGTTCAACCCCACGCGCACGCTTTCTGCCGGGCGCACCAATATTATGCTCGATGAGGACGCGGGCCTGCTGATCATCACTTCGCAGAGCCGCTGGCGCGACGCCAATCCCGACATCATCGAGTTCTCGCAGGTACTCGGCTGCGATATGGATATCGACGAGCATCGCACCGAGATCTATCGCGAGACCAAGGACGGCGAGCGCGAGAGCTACAACCCGCCGCGCTACGACCTGGATTACGACTTTAATCTGACCATCCACGTCAACACGCCGTACTTTACCGAGATCAACCTGCGCGTGAACGACTCCACCATCGATCAGCGCGGCTCCATCGAATATCGCGAGGCCAAGCGCCAGGCAACCGAAGTCCGCGATGCGCTGGTGCAGCTGCGTCAGGAGACACGCGACAGCGTCGTGGCCGCCAAGGCCCCCAAGACCGCGGTGACCTGCCCCTTCTGCGGAGCCACCACCATTCCCGATACCAGTGGGCGCTGCGAATACTGCGGCGGCGCCATCGGCGCATAGCCCCCAGCACGGAAAGGACCGATCATGGCCTTCGAGAGCGTTAACTATCAGTGCCCTGCCTGCGGTGGTCCCCTGCATTTTGCAAGCGCCGAGCAAAAGCTCGTCTGCGACTACTGTGACTCGCGCTTTGAAGTCGAAGAAGTCGAGGCCCTCTATCGCGAGCGCCAGGACAAGGCCGACGCCAAAGCCGATGCGGCAGCCGCAACGCCCAAGCCCGTCGCCGACGACGCGGTGCAGGAGCTCGCCCAAAACGCCGGCTACATCTGCTCGTCGTGCGGCGCCGAGCTCGTGTCCGACGGCACCGTCGCCGTCACCACCTGCCCGTACTGCGGTAACTCCGCCGTGGCGCCCGGCCAGCTCTCGGGCGACTTCTCGCCCGACCTAGTAATTCCGTTTAAGCTCGGGCGCGATGACGTCACGGCCGCACTCAAGGAACACTACAAGGGCAAGATCTTGCTGCCCAAGAGCTTTGTCACTGGCAACCACATCGACGAGGTCCAAGGTGTCTACGTGCCGTTTTGGCTCTACGGCGCCCGCGTTGACGGCGAAGTGTACTTTGACGCGACCAACGAGACCGTGACCGAGGAATCCGACCGCACCGTCACGACCACCGACCACTACGATGCCTATCGCAAGGGCAATATCTCGTTTAAGCGCGTGCCCGTCGACGGATCGTCCAAGATGCCCGACGGCCACATGGATGCCATCGAGCCGTTTGACTACGACGCGCTGCGCCCGTTCTCGGTCGCATATATGCCCGGCTACATCGCCAACCGTTACGACGAGGACTGCGAGACCTGCAAGGCGCGCGCCGAACGCCGTATGGAAGAAAGCACAATCTCGGCCCTGCGCGAGACCGTCGTCGACGAATACGACGATGCCACGGTCGAAAGCAAGCAGCTCGACTACACCTGGGAAGACAGCGACTACGCCCTGTTCCCCGTCTGGATGCTCTCCACCTCGTGGAACGGCAAGAGCTACCTGTTTGCCATGAACGGCCAGACCGGCCGCTTGGTCGGCGAGCTCCCCTGCTCCAAGCCCAAGCTCGCCATCGCCTCGGTGCTGTTCTTCGTGATCGGATTTATCCTCTCCCAGATTCTCTTTATGGGGGAATACGCCTTCGATCCGGATTACCTCACCTTTGATATCGAGGGCATCCTCATCAACGTCATCCCGCCGCTCATCATCGTGATTATCGGAGACGCGCTACTGGTAGGCCAGCTCAAGACGGCCAACGAGGCCACCCACGCCGACGAGTACTGCGGCGAGCTCGACCTGACCGAGAAGCACGACACCTTCAGCCACACCGAGACCACCGTTGTCATGAAAGACGACAAGGACGACTAAGCAATCCAACCAATACCACCCGGCCTTTGACGAGAAAGGAAGATTACCATGGGACTCTTGAAAGCTGGATTGGGAGCTGCCGGCGGCGTCATGGCCGACCAGTGGAAGGAATTTATCTATTGCGAATCGATGCCTGCTGACGTCTTGGCCTGCAAGGGCAGCAAACGCACCGGTGGCCGCAGCTCCAACACGCGCGGCGAGGACAACGTCATCTCCAACGGCTCGGTCATCGCCGTCAACGACGGCCAGGGCATGCTCGTGGTGCAAAACGGCAAGATCATCGAAGTCGCGCTGGAGCCCGGTGAGTTCGTCTTCGATACCGGCAGCGAGCCGAGCGTCTTTAGCGGCAACCTGGGCGACTCCATCAAGGAGACCTTCGCCAATATCGGCAGCCGCTTTACCTTTGGCGGCGACGCGGGCAAGGACCAGCGCGTCTACTTCATCAACACCAAGGAGATCATCGGCAACAAGTACGGCACCGCCTCGCCCGTGCCCTTCCGCGTGGTCGATAACAACATTGGCCTGGACGTCGACATCTCCGTGCGCTGCAACGGCGAGTATTCGTATCGCATCACCAACCCGCTGCTGTTCTACACCAACGTGTGCGGCAACGTGACCGATAGCTATACGCGCGACAAGATCGACAGCCAGCTTAAGTCCGAGCTGCTCACCGCCCTGCAGCCCGCCTTTGCCAAGATTTCGGAGATGGGCATCCGCTACAGCGCCATCCCCGGCCACACCACCGAGCTCGCCCGTGCGCTCAACGAGGTCCTCTCTGCCGACTGGCGTGACCTGCGTGGCGTCGAGATCGTGAGCTTTGGCGTCAACTCCATCGCCGCCTCGCAAGAGGACGAGCAGATGATCAAGGACCTGCAGAAAGCCGCGGTCATGCGCGATCCCACTATGGCGGTAGCCAACATTGCCAGCGCCCAGAGCGACGCAATGCGCGCGGCAGCCGCCAACCCCAACGGCGCGATGGCGGGCTTTATGGGCATGGGCATGGCAGGCGGCATGGGCGGTATGAACGCCAGCCAGCTGTTCGCCGCCGGCCAGGCGCAGCAGCAGGCCGCCCCGCAGCCGGCTCCGGCACCCGCTCCCGCACCGGCTCCCGCCGCACCTGCGGCCGGCACATGGACCTGCAGCTGCGGCGCCACCAACACCGGCAAGTTCTGCTCCGAGTGCGGCAGCCCCGCGCCCGCGCCCGCACCGGCCAAGTGGTTCTGCCCCAACTGCGGCAGCGAAAACGGCGGCAAGTTCTGCAGCAACTGCAGAACGCCCAGGCCCTAGCGCCCCTAACTGGTAATGAGCGGGGGATCCGCCACCCCCGCATTTGCTTCTATGGGTTTCGTTCGATGAAGGAGGACACCATGAAGACAACGTTCAAAAAGTCCGTACTCGCATTTCTGACATGCGTCCTGGCGCTCGCCTTTGCCCTGACGGGCTGCAGCGGCGGCGGCAAAGACCCCAAGGCCAACTTCGTCGGCAGCTGGGAACTCTCTGGTGGAACCTTGGACGGCGAAGAGCTCACCGATGAGTACATGGATATGCTCAAGGAGTGGGGCCTCAACTGTATCCTGATCCTCGACGAAGACGGCACGGGCGTCCTCGACATGTTCCTTGAGGTCGCCGACCTGAAATGGGAGGCCAAGGACGCCACCACCGTAACGATTACCGCCGAAGATGAGTCGCACGACCTGAAACTCAAGGACGACAAGCTCGTCCTCGAGGTGGAAGGCGACAAGCTTATCTTTACGAAGTCCGACAAGGATCTGTCCGGTACGGTGAAGAAGGATCGCGAGAACGCCGAGAAGGAAGAAGAGATCGATGAGGCCGTCGAAGACGACGACGTCCAGAGCATCGAAATCTCCCCCGCCGTCACCGTCGCCGATGACGACCTGTGCACCATCACCATCACCGAGAAGTTCAAGGACGACTGGGGCGACATCGGCTTTGTCGTCAACATCACCAACAAGAGCGACAAGGACCTGACCTTCTACGCTCCTTCCGGCAAGACCAACGTCAACGGCACCATGAAGGAACCCTGGTTCTCGGCTCACCTGATGCCCGGCACCAACGCCACCGAGGAATTCACGTTCTCGAAGGGCACGCTCGATAGCCTTGACGACCTCGTCAATACGACCATCGGCATCGACGCCTACCTGACCGATTCCTACGAGGACGTCGCCTCCTACAGCGCAACCATCGCGTAACGGCAGACACCGACAGCCGCGGATTGGCGGACACATCCGCGCACATGCCAGACGGGGCCGCAGGAGTTGATCCTGCGGCCCCGCCGCTTTATGCCGATGCGTAACGAGCGCTAGCGCTCCATGTTGGGAACGATGCTGCCCTCCGTTACTGCGCGCACGGCCAAGCGCATGATGTTGTCGTAGCCGGTCTTATTGAGAATCTCCGAGATGCGGCGTTTGATGGTGCCCTCGCTCATAAACAGCTCGGCCGCGATCTCGCGGCGGCTTTTACCCTCGCAGGCAAGGCGCAAGATCGACAGCTCGACATCGTCGAGGGCCGCCGTGCCCGAGAAGATGCTCTCGGGCGGCTTGGGAAACGTGCAGTAACCCGCCAGCGTGGAGCGCATCACGGCGAAAAGCTCGTCGATACCGACGTTCTTGTACACAAAGCTGTCGACGCCCGCCTCGCGTGCCTGGTCCACAAAGTTGATTTCGGGCATACCCGTCATGATAATGACGCGGCACTCGGGCAGTTGTTCTTTGATGCGCGCCGCCGCCACGATGCCGTTGGAATCATGCTCGGTGCATACGTCCATCAGTATCATGTCCGGGCGCTCCTTAAGCACAACGTCCAAGGCATCCGAGGCGTCGGCGATCGCGGCAACAACCGTCATGTCGGGCTGGTCACCGACGGAGCGCGCGAGGCTCTCGCGCAAGATAGCCTGGTCTTCGACGATTAACACGCGAATCATGAACTTCTCCTTTGGACCGTGGCGCTGGAGGCGAGCGGGATGGACACCGTAAGCGTGAAGGGCGGGGCGGTGTAGACTTCCAGGCTGCCGCCCAGATTCTGTGCGACATGCCTCATACCTGGGATACCCGTTCCCTCGCGATACGATACGGGTGCAGGCGCGCCGTCGTTAGAAACGGTCATCCGCGCAACAGCGCCGTCTTCCGACGTCTCCTGCCGCAGGCGCACATGGACCTGATGGGCCTGTGCATGCTTGGTGGCATTGGTCGAGGCCTCGCGGATAATCTGCAGAAAGGCTGCGGCGACACGCGCGTCGCTTGGCAGCTCGCCCTCCACATCGATCTGCACGCTCACCAGGCCAAAGGCATGGACGATATCGCCCAGTTGCTCTGCCGGTTCGGTGTCGCCTCCGCTGCGCAGATCGGTAGCGATTGAGCGCAGCAGCGGGTCGATCTGCTCGAGTGACTCATCGTCCAGGCGCCCCTCCTCCAGATAACGATGGAGGATGGACAGGCGCTGCCCGATCACGTCGTGCACGCGAGCGCGCATACGCAGATAGGCCGCATTGTCAGCAACTTTTTTGACTTCTTCGATCTGGGCTTGGAGCTCTTGGCCCGCAAGCTCAAGCAGGTGGTTTGCTTGCGCCAAGCGGTCGTAGGCGTGTGCGTATTCCGTCACGTCCAGTCCGATAATGCGCTCAAAGAGGCGGCCCGAAACCATAACCTCGTCGTGCACAAACAAGCGAATCTCGGCGGGAGAAACCTCGACCACAACGCGCGCCTCACCAAAGCGGTCCAGATTAATCCGCACACGGTTCCTGCTGCTTTCGGGCATTTGCATGCTGAGTTTGCGCAGGTCGTTCCATGTACCGCTCATATCGCCTAGGTCGGTGGGCATATGAAGCTCCACCAGGTTTTTGCGCATGCAGCGGTTCATGAGCAGCGGACGGCCCCTCGGGTCCAGATACAGGATGCCCACGGGAATCACGTTGATGGTCTCGATCGTCGAGAACATGGTGATATCCTCCTGGCGGTTGCGGACATCCATCAAGAGCGCCGCAATGGAGCGGAACAGGAAGAACGCTCCCTCTGCGATAAGGACAACGGTCCACGCCGAGCCCATGGCAAAAACCACCGGCGGTGTCACGGCGGCAACGAGCAGCAGCTCGACCAGCATGACGGGGCGACGATAGCGCACCATAAGCACCACGCCGTAGGCAAAGATCACGGCATTGAGCCACAACGCTCCGCCCATTGCCCTGGCGCAAACGTCAAGCGGCGCCACCAGATATGAGCCAGACGACGCGAACAAGATGAGCGCCGAAATAACTAGGTGAAGCACAAGGCTCGCCTCGTAGGCACAAATCACCTTACGGTTATAGGACGAGCGGCGCGATGCGATGAGCGGGACGTGGATCGTCTGCAGACACGCAGCCAGGGCAAAGACAACATCGAGCGCAACGATTTGGGGAAGAATGAGCGAAATCTGCATCGTCACTCACCCGCCCTCGGCATCAAGACGATCATGCGCAGCTGGCCGGGCTCGCCCTCAAGGCGGTATGCCACGTTGCGCCCTTGCAGAGCGCTATCGAGCTCTTGCGCAGCGGGCGTCTGCGAAAGATCTGCATCATCGTTGGAAAAAAGCGTGGCGCGTAGCTCGACACTGCATCGGTCATGGTCGCCCAAGTGATACATAAGCGCCGGATGGTCGGTGGTGTAGGCAAAAAACGCAAAGTCATACACGCAGTCGTACAGGGCGCTTACCGTACTGGCGTGCAACGGGCGCCGTATGGCGATAATCGAGGCGCAATCGATATCGATGGTGCGCAGGTCGCTTGCGAGCTCGTTGGCAATGAGCTGAATGCGGTCGCGATCAAAACCGCTCTCCCCGTGCTGTGCCAACGTGAGCGACCCCTTGCGCTTGCAATAGGCGACGAGCATCTTGGCGCGCTGCAGCATGCGGTAACGCTCGTGCGAAGACGATTCATCGGTCAACGGCGGCAGCGAGCTCAGCAGGTCGTACATCCCTTCGAGCGCGCGGGCAAGCGCCTGGTCCACGTCTTGGACCAGCAAGGTCTCGGCCTCTTGGTCTGCCAGGTGCGTCTTAAGGTCGTAGTCGGCGGCGAGCAGCTCATTTTGACGCTGCAGCTCCATACGACGATGTGCCAGTTCACGGTTAAGCTCGTTGAGATCCGACACGTCTTGGGCAAGCAGGGCCGATCCGCCCAGTAGTGGAAAGGCACGGTACATCACATCGGGATCGGACGCCACGGCAAAGGCATGGGCGCGGCTGTGCGCCTGGGTCCGCAACTCCTCGCGCACGCCTACCGGCATTGGCTTTGACACTGGCGTGGCATAGACTTCCTGCAGGTCGCGCGTTAGAACTTTGAGGTCAAGCGGCAAGGTGTCGAAAATGCCGGCGATGTCGTGATATGACGGAACGACACCGCAATCGAGACAGATTTCCATCGCCACCACGCACAAGACGCAATAGACGAGCGAGAAGTTGAGCCTCCATGCCCAGGGCACGCGCAACGCATATGAGATGGCAAAGAACGCGCCGCCCAACAGCACGAGCGCCGCCGTGCCCGAGAAACGTTGGATGCGAAAGGACGAGGACCGGCCCACCAGGATAAAAAAGGCCACAAAGTTAAAGGCCGTCCACACGAGGACGGCGAAATAACCCCAGCCGTACGTGTAATCGTTGCTCCAGGTGTCGCTTGTACGGTCAAAGTGGAAGACCTGCTGGTGAAAATCGTTGGTGAGCACAAATCCGATAAGCAGGATAGCCATAATCCACAGCGCAGCGCAGTAGCGGCGACCCAGGCGGTGTTGCTCCAGGCCCGCAAGGCGCAGACCACACAACTGGTAGAGCAGCGGAATGAGCGTCATGGGCACGTAGTACAGGTACCACAGCACGGTGGCATAGAACGGCGTGAACGACTTGTACTTGAGAATGACTTCGATCATCCACAGGGCGCAGATGGTGGCGATGGCAACAAGACGGCGGCGCAACACATAGTCCAAACAGCGCAGATAGACCGATACGCCCCAAATTGAAAATACAATTGCGGCGACAAGCAGCGGGAGAGAGCTCGAATGGACGAGCGCACCCACGACCTCTTCGGACACCTCGCTATAGGCGGGCACGGCGTTAGAAAGTTTGGGGTCGAAGGCGAACAGCGCCGGCAAGACTGCCAAAAGTATGAGGAACAGCGCAGTGATGACACCGGCGATAGCGAAGACGCGGTGACGGTACACCTGATGTGTTATGCCAACAAGGAATCGCGGCATGGCGAAGAGCCTGCCGCCCCTGGGATCCGCCACGGGTGCGGATCGGGCGGCCGCGTGGCCGATATGTCGCTCGCAGGTACCCATAGTGCTTTTAGTGTACCGACAGATGGGTCGAAAAAGCGGGCCGCATGTCCCAAAATCCGCAGACGGCAAGGCGCCCGGCAGCCTCCCCCGTCTGGCACTTCCCGATATCCGCCCGCCCCAAACCACCGCAAAGGAGACAGGCACCTTTGTGGTGGTTTGGGGCGATGCGCTAGTCCACGGTGATGTCGAGATCTTTGCCGATGAGGCCTACGTAGCCGCCTTCGGCTGCCTTGGGGCTGTCAGCATGGCAGAGAACCCACTTGTCGGCCTTCCAGTAGCAGTAGCTGTCGCCGGCCGTGGGCATGTCGGCCGCAGCCTCGGGGCGCGGACCGTTGGTGCCGGCGGGCAGCGCCACCATCACCTGGAAGCCACCGTCGTCGACCATACACGGCGTGTAGTGAAGCGTGGTGTTGAAGACTTCGACGACCGTACCCGCCGGCACGCGAAACGCCTTGACACACGCGGTGTCGAGCTTGCCGTCCTCGATCTCCCAGCGATGCGCCACGAGCAGGATAAAGTCGCGAGCGCCCAGGTTGAATTCGCTCGCGCGGTGATACTCCAGGCAGTTGAGCTGCGTGTTGTGGCCGTTGCACCAGCCGAGCTGGAAGGGACGGCCGCCAAACATGAGAAAGCCCAGTTTATCGGTATCTTTGACGCCCTCGAGCTCCGGCGCGCTTGCTACGTACTTGCTGCCCTCGGGAATGGGCGTGGCTGAGAGCGCCTCGAGCACGGGCGACGTGAGCTCGGACGGAACGTCATCCCAAACGTTGCCATAGGATTTGAACTCGGGATCGTTGACAGAGTAGATATGCATGTTCACTCCTGTTCGTAAATGTGACTATACGAACATTCTAGAACAAACACGAGCGATTTTGAACGCTCGCCCCGACCAATCAACAAAAAGGCGCCCCCGCATAAGCGGAGGCGCCCAATGCGCGCGTTTTGGGCGATAAAGCTCTTACGCCTGCTGATAGTGCAGGTGCTTCTCGTCGATATCGGCCAGGTCGCGGTCGAGGTAGCGGCGCGCGAGCCAGTTTGCCATGGGGAGGTTCTGGTCCAGGTAGTTACCGCACTCCTCGGGAGCGGCACCGGGGACATCGCCCTCAAAGCCGGCGACAAACTCGAACAGCTCACGCACGAGCGGCAGAATCTCCTCGCTCGTCACCTCGCCAAACACGACGAGGTAAAAGCCCGTGCGGCAGCCCATGGGGCCAAAGTAGACAATGCGGCTCGACCACTCGGCATGATTGCGAAGGAACGTCGCGCCCAGGTGCTCAATGGTGTGGCACTCGGCCGTGTTCATGACCGGCTCCTTGTTGGGCGTGGTCAGGCGCAGGTCAAACGTGGTGACGGCGGCACCGGTCGCCGGATCGCGGTCGATGCGGCTCACATACACGCCGGGCTCAAGCAGCAGATGATCAACGGAAAAGCTGGCGATGCGCTCCATGGCAGATCCTCTCGATAGTCAAATTGGGACGGGGCTCTTTTAGCTGGTTCGATTGGTCGCACCAATCATACCAGTCAAAAAGCCCCGTCCCAAAAAGACAACTTAGCCAAGGACACGGGCCATACGCGTCTTGAACTCGGACAGGAAGCGCGGAGCATCCACGGTCAGTGCCACAAGCGCGCTCTTGTCCGGATCGGACAGGCGGCGCTCATCGCAGATGGTGCGACCGCGGTACTCGCCCAGCAGATCAACACGCAGGTTGCAGCCGAGCGCACCTACGAGCGTGGGGTCGATCGCCACGGCAACGGCCAGCGGATCGTGCAGCGCACAACCACCCAGGTAGGGTGCGTTCATCTCGTACGAGCCAATGTAGTGCTCGACCATGCTCGCAAATGCGCAGCCCGCCATGGTGCCCGAGCCCGTCCAGCCGGCAATGTCGCGGCGTGTGAGCACCACGCGATGCGTCACGTCCAGACCCACCATGGTGAGCTTACGGCCCGAGCGCAGCACCGCGTCGGCTGCCTCGGGGTCGCTCGCCATATTGGCCTCGGCGCCCGCGCTCACGTTGCCGGGCACGGTAAGGGCGCCGCCCATCACGACCACGCGGCCGATGGACATCATCGCCGCCGCATCGCGCTCCAGGGCGAGCGCCAGGTTGGAGAGCGGGCCAGTCGCTACGTAGACCAGATCGGGACCATAGGTGCGCGCGGCATCGATCAGATAATCGACCGCAGCGTTGCCGTCGGCCGAGGTCGCCCCCACTGGCTCGTAAGGCGACGCGGGCACGCTCGCGCCGCCGATGCCGTTCTTGCCGTGAATGAGCGCGGTGGACGCCGGCGGCGTATAGGGCTCAGTCGCCTGCAGAGGACGGTCGGCACCCAGGTACACCGGAACCTCGGGGCGACCCAGCAGATCGAGCACCGCCAGGCAATTGTGCGCCGATTGCTCGACGCGCACGTTGCCAAAGCACGTGGTGATGCCCACGAGCTCCACCTCGGGGCTCGCGATGGCATAGGCCAGCGCCATCGCATCGTCCACACCCATATCCAGATCAAGGATCAGCTTCTTGATTGCCATTGTTCTACTCCGCTTCTCCGTCTTTATCGTTTAACCAAACCAATGTTCAACTTCGGCGCGCGTGGGAATCGATTGCTGAGCGCCCAGGCGCGACACCGTCACTGCCGAGGCGCGAGCACCCGCGGCCATGCACTCAAAGAGCGGCAAGCCCTCTAGGCGAGCCGCCGCCAACGCGCCGATAAACGTATCGCCGGCGGCCGTGGTATCGACTACCGTACTCGAAAGTGCCGGCATGCGCAGCAGCTCACCGCCATCGCCGAGCGTAACCGAGCCGGCACCGCCCAACGTGATGACCGCAGCTCCGGCACCCTTGTCGAGCAGCGCATTGAGCGCGGCGACGCAACTCACATCATCCGTGGGCAGAATGCCCGTCAGCACCTGGCACTCGGTCTCGTTGGGGCAGACCAAGTCGACCGCAGGCCAGACCTCCGCAGGCAGCTCGCAGGCGGGCGCTGGATTAAAGACCGCATAGAACCCCAGCTCGTGAGCGCAAACAAGCGCCTCGGCCGTCGCCGCAAGGTCACATTCGCCCTGGGCGATAAAGACGCTTCCGGCAGCCGGGGCAATCTCGCTGGCGTCGCCGTCGAGCTCATGGGCCACCAGACGCCTCAGCGCGCAGGCAACGTCCGCGCCCGCAAGCGCATGGTTGGCGCCCGGTGACAGTATGATGCGGTTGTCGCCCTCGCAGCGAATAATGGTCGCCGTTCCCGTCTCCACGTCATCGCGATGCACTACAAAGTCACAGTCCACGCCGGCGTCTTGGAGCCCCGCCACGAGCGACGCGCCAAACGCGTCGCGACCGACCGCGCCGATCATGTGCGTGCACGCGCCCATACGCGCGGCAGCTACGGCCTGATTGGCGCCCTTGCCACCGGCGTTGGTGATAAACCCGCTGCCACCGACGGTCTCGCCCGCGCGCGGCATGCGCTCGCACGCCACCGAAAGGTCCATGTTCATGCTGCCGAACACCGCAACGATGCTGCGATCTGCCATGGAAACCTCCTCGTCTGCGGGCCTTATGCCCACCGTCGGCCGTCGATCGTGCACTCTCGCACCCCCTATAACTTTAGTTCACTTTGATGTGGACGCGCGCTTGAGCTTGCGCCAGCAGCAAGCATTCACAGGAGCAGGCAGTTACAATGAAGGCGTGCTGATTATTCTCGTCATTGGATGATGTTTTATGGAACAACTCTCGCAATCGGGCTCGCGCGGTCGACGCCGCATGGGCAACGAGCCGGCACCGCACGAACGCGTGAAGGGTGAACGCCGTGCCAACGAACCGCGACGCACCGCGAGCCCCCATCGTGCTTCTGCCAACAACGCGGGCCGCGCCAACACTCCCGCCGCGGAGCAGACGCCTGCTCGCCCCAAGTCCCGCTACATCCCTGCCCTTGACGGCCTGCGCACGCTTGCCGTCGTCGCGGTGGTGCTCTATCACCTCAACCTCACGTGGGCGCAGGGCGGTCTGCTCGGCGTCACGATCTTCTTTGTGCTTTCGGGCTATCTGATCACACGCCTGCTACTCAACGAAGTCGCTAAGACCGGCCGCATCGACCTCAAGAGCTTCTGGATCCGCCGCATCCGTCGCCTGGTCCCCGCCGTGGTAACCGTCGTGGTGGTGACCTGTGCGCTGTGCACCGTCTTCAACCACGTGATGCTCACCAAGATGCGCCCCGACATTCTGCCGTCACTGCTGTTCTTTAACAACTGGTGGCAGATTGCCCAAAACGTCTCGTACTTCAATGCTCTGGGCGACCCCTCGCCGCTCACGCACTTTTGGTCGCTTGCCATCGAGGAACAGTTCTACCTGATTTGGCCGCCGCTGCTGTTTGCCATGGTATCCATGCATGTGAGCAAACCCAACACGCGCCGCGTGGTTCTAGGCCTTGCCGCGGTATCTGCCCTTGCCATGATGGTGCTTTACAACCCTGCCGTCGACCCCAGCCGCGTGTACTACGGCACCGACACCCGTGTGTTCTCGCTGCTGCTGGGTGCCTGGATGGCCTTTATCCCCGATCGCGACCTGGCGCCGGTGCGTCTCGCTCGTCGTTTGGGGCTCAATCGCCTAGCTGGCGCCGCCAAGCACGGCAAGAACGCCGAGGGCAAGCCTGGCGAGAAGGCCGACGAAGCAGCCGAGACCGCCCCGGCACAGCCGAGCGCCCTCGTGCGTTTTTGGTCCTCGCCCGCATCCATCGATGTGTTGGGCGTCGTGGGTCTGGTTGGCCTTGCCGCCATGGTCGCGCTCACCAACGGCTACACCGCGTTCCAGTATCGCGGCGGCACGCTGTTATGCTCCATCCTCACGCTCATGGTCATCGCGGCCTGCGTGCAGCCCCAGGGAATGGTTGCTCGCGCGCTGTCCGCCGAGCCGCTCGTGTGGGTTGGCAAGCGCTCGTACAGCATCTACCTGTGGCACTATCCGCTGCTGTTGCTTATGAACCCGGTCGCCAACATCAACGATACACCGTGGTGGCAGTACATTTTGCAGGTGCTGTTGGTGGTCGCCGTGGCAGAGTGCTGCTATCGCTTTATCGAGACGCCGTTTAGAAAGGGCGCCTTTGGGCGCACCGTATCCGAGTTCCGCGACGGCACCACCGCGCCCGCCAACTGGGCACGCGCGCACGTCCCTGTCTGCGCAGCCTGCGCTGTCGTGTTGGTCGTTGCACTGGGCGGCCTGATCTTTGTGCCCGAGACGTCTGCGCTGAGCGGCGAGGGCGCCGAAGTTCTGAACAAGGAAACCAAGAACACCGCGCCCACCGACCAGCAGGCGGCCGACGACACCGACAAGGACAACGACGGCTTCCCCGATGGCTCCTACGATCTGCTTATGATCGGCGACTCCGTGTCACTGCGTGCCGTGGACACCTTTGACGGCGTGTTCCCGCACAGCCATATCGATGCCGAAAAGGGCCGCCAGTTCGATGCGGGCCGCGCGACATTTGAGGGCTATATCCAGCAGAACCTTGCCGGCAAGATCGTGGTCTTTGCTCTGGGCACCAACGGCTTGGTAACCGACGACCAGATCGACGCCATCATGGCCGATGCAGGAGATAAGCGTATTGTGGTGTTTGTGAACACGCGCAGCCCGCAGCCGTGGGTTGGCTCTACCAACCAGGCCATCGCCAACGCCGCTACGCGCTACAAGAACGTACGCGTTATCGATTGGTACGGATACAGTGCCAACCGCAACGACCTGTTCGATGGCGATGGCACGCACCTATCGACCACCGGCGTGACTGAGTACCTCAACTTGATCCACGATGCCGTCAAGAAGGACCTGCCCGTACACCCCGAGGATCACGTCAATGATCCGCAGCCGGCAGCCGTCAAGTCTGTCACCGACGCACTCGTCAATGCGCTCGCTCTCAAGCCGCACAAGCTGGGCACCGACAAGTAACCTGCAGCGCAAACCTCCCACATCCGGAGCGGGTGTCTGCCACGACAGACACCCCCTCCGGCAGTTAGGGACACTCCTGGCGCAGCCAATGAAGACCTCTACGGATGAATTCCAGGCCGCTCCGTCGCTCCAGACATCGTTTCCGCGCCTCGTGCCTGCCCCAAACAATCAAAACAAGCCCTTTTCGCCGCACCCTCAAAGGTCTGTGGGCAAAAAAGGGCAAATATGAGTACTGTTACCATTTTAGTAGCAGGCAAAACCACCCAAAATGACGTCCGAGCGACCCCTACAACCCCCTAAAGCAGCCAACCTGACTGGTTAAGGCGTATTGGAGCCAATTTTAATGAACATACTAAAGGCTATGTTCATTATCTTTTAGGATGTAAATGCTATTCACTTAGCAACAGTACTCATATTTGGCATTTTTTGTCCATTGCTATATAACTAACACCCTATAGCAGACAAAAAACAGGCCGCAGCCCATCGCTGCGGCCTGTTCGGAAGCAAAAGTGGGCGTTAAGCGCTGTAGCCCATCGCTTGCAGCACAAACATGACGACTGTCAGCACCGTAATCACGGCGATAGTCGCCCAAGTGAGCACGTTCCACACGCGGCCATTGCGGTTGGCACCCATGATGTGACGGTCGGCGGCGATAACCACCTGAAACACCAGAACCACGGGCAGTAGCACGCCATTGATGACCTGCGAGGTCATCATAATCTGGAACAGATCGACGCCGGGCATAAGCACCAGCACGGCAGAGATACCGATGATGGCCGTAATGATGCCGCGGTAAACCGGGGCCTCGTCCCAGCTGCGGTCGGCACCGCGCTCCCAGCCAAATGCCTCGCAGATAGCGCTCGACGTAACGCCCGGCAGCACGCAGGCGGCCAAGAAGCTCGCCGCGACCAGGCCCGAAGCAAACAGTACCGTGGACCACTGGCCCGCGATGGGCTCCAGTGCGCGGGCGGCATCGGCGGCATCGCTAATCTGAATGCCCGCCGGGAACAACACCGTACCGGTCGTGATGATAATAAAGCCGGCAATGATATCGGCGGCAAGCGAGCCGCTCACAGTATCGATGCGCTGCAGCACGATATCGTCCTCGCCCGCGTTCTTATCGACCACGTTGTTCTGCGCCAAGAAAATCATCCACGGCGCGATGGTGGTACCGATCGTTGCGACCACGAGCGACACGTAGCTGGGGTCATTTTGAATGTTAGGCACGACCAGGTCGACCGCGACCTCACCCCAGTTGGGGCCAGCCATAAACGCGGCGACAATATAGGTCACGAACACGCAGCTCACCAGCAGCAGAATCTTCTCGATGCGCTGGAAACTACCCGACATGGTAAGCATCCACACCAGCAGCGCTACCAACGGCACCGAGATGCTCGCCGGCACGCCAAAGAGAGCAAGGCCGCTGGCGATGCCCGCAAACTCCGAAATGGTCACAGCCGTGTTGGCGATCAACAGCGCCGCCATAGCAAGTACACTCTTGCGCACGCCAAAGCGTTCGCGAATGAGCGATGCCAGGCCCTTGCCCGTGACGCAGCCGCAGCGCGCCGCGGTCTCCTGCGTCACGATGAGCAGCACAGTCATGACGGGAAGCATCCAGAGCATCTTGTAGCCATAGCTGGCGCCCGCGCTGGAATACGTTGCAATGCCGCCGGCGTCATTGCCCGAAAGCGCCGCCAGCAGACCGGGACCCATAGCGCCAAAGATGGCCGCGATGGTCAACTTTTGCTTGGTGCCCGACTTTTGCTTGGTATTTTGCACGCGACCACCTAACCCATGACCGACATGGTGAGCAGCACCGCAGCGGCGCAGTACGCTATGCACGAGATCATGACGGCAATAACGTTCATGGCGGTGCCCGACGTGTTGAGGTCATGCTCGTCACGCCAGAACAGCACCATCAGGTAAATCACGGCGCTCATGTTGCCAACCAGGCAAATGATGGCAGCGATATTAAAGCAGCCGGTAAAGAGCTGCTCCTCAAACATGGGCGCATCGGGAAACGCGGCGGTGCGCACCAGCTGGGCGCACAGATAGGTCACGAGTGACAGAATCAGGCCCATGCCCGTGCTCTGGAAGAAGAACCCCAGATATGGCTTGGGTTCGTCGTCGTGACCGTCATACTCCAAGAAGTAGTTCTTGACGAACGACACCATGCGCGAGGCAGCAAGCAGCACGAGCGGCATGGCGCACATGGGGAACACCACCAGATGGGCGGAGCCGAGCGCCGTCCCCAGCACCGTTGCCATGATGCACGAGGCAATGCCCCACACGACAACCCAGTACTGGCGATGCACGAACCAGCTGAGCACGTTCGTCGAGTCGTCCGACGCGCTATCGCCCGAGCCGACACCGGCGATCTGCAGGTCCTCCTGATGCTCCTCGGCGATAACGTCCATGGCGTCGTCGAAGGTCACGATGCCCAGGATATGACGGTTCTCGTCGCAGACAGGGATGGCAACCAGGTCGTACTTGGTCATCTCGTCCGTCACGTCTTCCTGGTCCTCGTCGGGCGACACATAGACCAGGTCGCGATAGGCCAGCTGGCCCAGCGTGGCGTCGCGGTCGGCTACGATCAGCGTGCGCAGCGAGAGCACGCCGGTCAGCATGCCGCTCGGATCCTCGGTATAGACGTAGTAGACGCTCTCGAAGTCCTCGTCGAGCTCGCGAATCGCCTCGATGGCATCGCCGACCGTTGCCGTGGCGGGCAGGGAGACAAACTCCGAGGTCATGATGCGGCCGGCGGTGTTGTCCTCATACCCCAGCAGGTTACGAATCGCCTTCTCCTCCTTGACGCCCATCAGGCGCAGGAGCTTCTCGGCCTTCTCGTAATCGAGCTCGTCGATCAGGTCAGCTGCATCGTCCGGGTCCATCATGGCCAGCATCGACGATGCGTCCGTGTCGGACAGGCCCTCGAGCATCTCGGTCATAAGCTCGTCGTCATCGAACTCCGAGATGGCCTCGGCGGCCTGGGCAGTATCGAGCTGCGCAAACACCTGCGCACGTAGGCGCGGGTCGAGCTGCTCGATGATGTCGGCGATGTCGGCAGGGTGCAGCTCACCAAGCGTCTTGTGCGACACCGAGAGCTGGATGTTCTTGGTCGAGCGGTCGAGCAGGTCCATGTAGGACCAAGCGATGATGTCCTCACTGAGCGGCTTGCCCAGGTGCTTCATAAAGCCTTCGACGATATGCTCGAGCGCGGGGCTGATGGCGCGTAGCAGACCGCGAGCACCGACCTCGGCGCCCAGCAGGCGCAGCTGGTTTTCGCCCGACATGGAAAACTTGATGTCGTTGACGCGCACGACCTTCATGCCCTGCGTGTCGACAATCTGCTTGTTGAGCACGTCACAGGCAAGCAAGAGTTCGGTCGGTTGCAGGTACGAAAAGCGAATTTCGGTAGCCGACGTCTTAAGGTGTACGCCCGTCTCGTCGATACGGTCGACCCATTTGCGCCAGCTGATCATAAACGGCGTCTTGCCGGGTCCGCGGAACGCGAGCGACGTCACGTGCGGAAAAACTTCGCCGGTAGCAATACCAAAATCGTTGACCACGCCGAGCTTTTCGCCGTCGACGTCCAAGACCGGCAATTTGAGCATCTCACTCAGATAATTCAATGGTGCTCCCCATCATTATTCCTCCGAACGCGGCCGCGCGTGCGGCGTCCGGGGGCTTCTGGATATGTATACGCATGCGCGGGCGGCACGCCGCTCGACGCTTACACCCCGTGCATGCGCAAAAAGCACCTGCATGGGGTCATCGACTGTATGGTCGAGGTTTGGATTTCACCTGTAACCTTTCTCTTGACCCTCATTAACCGCAGTAACTATAGCATCAGCATCGCCCTGCGGCATCGAATTTATGCGCTGCACATTGCAGGCATACCAAACGCTGACGCATCCGTGACATAGCCATTGGGGACGTTCTTAAACGACCACCCAATGACTACTCTGTGGTGTCGTCGTCCTCGGCAAGTTGGGGGAACACGGCATCCTTGGGCATGGTGACCTTCGTCAGCGAGGTGAGCTTTTTGCTCAGCGACGTGTCCGTCTTGACCAGGTCGCTGAGCGTCACGATCTTGTAGCCGTCGGCAATGAGGCCGTCGATAATCTGCGGCAGCGCCTCGAGCGTCTGCTCGGCGCATTCGTCTCTGTCGGTGAGCAGCACGATATTGCCCGGCGTCACCGAATCGAGCACCGTCGAGACCTGCTCGTCGGCACCGTTGAGCAGCCAGTCGCCCGAGTCAATATTCCACGAGACCACGGCGGAGACCAGGTCCATCGAATCAATCCAGTTTTGCTCGTCAAAGGCAGCGTAGGGAGCACGCAGCAGCATCGTCTTCACGCCGGTCGCCGACTTAATCGCATCGGTGCCTTTCGTGATCTGTTCGCGTATCGCCTCACGGTCCTGACCCTTGAGCGAATCGTCGCTGTAGCTGTTGGATCCGATCTCGCACCCGGCATCGGCAATCGCCTTGGCCGTGGCAGGCGAGGCCTCGACCGCATCGCCCGAAAGGAAGAACGTCGCGGTGACGCCCTTTTCCTTGAGCACCTGCAAGATCTGTTTGGTGGCGCCGCTCGGACCCTCGTCAAACGTCAGCGCCACGTACTTTTTGTTGCCCTTGGGCGCCACGCTGGCGCACGCAACGACGCAATCGGTGGCGGGCACAACCTCGCCGCGGTCTTGCGTCTTGCCCGACTGCTCACCAACCCACACCTCGGAGCGGCCCTGGACACCCCACGTCTGCACATACTCGATAGCGCCCGTGCCCTCGACCTTGAGCTTGGGCTCGATAACCGTAGCCTGGACCTCGTGCTTCTCGTAGGTGTTACGGCCATCCTTGACCGTCACCTTCTCGCCGCCCTCGAGTTCGCGGCTATCCCATTTGCCCTGCTTCACGCGCTTGCCGTCGACCTTCACCGACAGCTTTTCGCCCCCATGGCGCTTGAGCACGCTGTCATCGACGGCCAGCAGGTCGCCTGCGTCGTAGGTGCCAGTCAAATCCTGTTCGTCGATGAGATTCTGCAGCGTAGAGCCCACGCGCACCGCGGTCTTCTGGCCGTTGAGCTCCACGTCCACGCTGCGGTTGACGTAGCCCACGACGGCAGCGATAAACAGCACGAGCGCGCAACCCACGGCGATGAGCGCGTAGGGCAGGCGAGACGAACGACGGGGTGTGCGGCTGTTGCCGATGCGAGCGCTGCGGTCGCTAAAGCCGCGGCTATGGTTGAGGTACATCGCGCCGGGCTTACGGTGACGCTTGCGCTGACCGCTGGGCAGCTGCCCCAGGTCGCGGCGCGCCGTCGGACGCGCACCCGAACGCCCGTTTAAGTTGGATCCGTTTTGGCGCATGTGCCCTCCCCCATAAACACAGCAAGCCGGAGCAACAGGTCTCCGGCTTGCCTCCCATCATTTGGTACGTCGCTATTTTGTAGCTTTTGACGAGCCTCCGCTCGCCTTTTGGTATTCGTCCTTAAAGGCCTTGAACATGCCGCGCGTCTTGCCGAGCTGCTTGCCCAGTGCGCGACTGCCCTTGTCCACGGCAACCGATCCCTTGTCGTCGAGCACCTTGGCGCCCTTTTTGACCTTGTCGCCCACCACGACGCTGGCCTCGGCGGCCTTGGCAGCCGCACCGCCCGAATACCCGAGCGACTTGACCTCGTCCGAGACGACCATCGCGCCGTTCTCGTAGCCGCGCAGCATCGTCGGCGGCACCTGCGTGTCACCGACCAAAACACTCGAAGCAGCACCGGCGGTCACATAGAATGCCTGCACGATGCCCGAGCGTGGCTTGAACTCAACATCCGAGCAATAGCCCACGACGTCGCCCGATTCCGTGCGCACGTCCATACCGACCCAGATGATGCAATCGTCCAGGTTGATGTCGAGGCGCTTGGCGGCGGCGGCATCGTACGTGTCCTTGACGTCATCGACCGCAATGGCGCCCTCGTAGACACCAATGGCGTCGAGCGCTACGAATCGGTCGGGACGCTCGATCATGCCCGCGATATCGGACTGGCGGACCATAAAGCCGACCACGCGCGTACCGCCCGGGGTAAAGACCGGAAAGTGAATCTTTCCGAGCTTTTTAGGGCTGCGCGGCGTGCCGTCCTTTTTGGTGCGCTTGTCCTCGGTAGGCTTGCGATAGATCTTGGCGCCGACAAAATCCCCGGCGCGCATTATGCCTCGGTCGAGGGCTCCGCAGCCTCGGTATCAGCCTCGACGGCGTTCTCGACCACGACGTCGGCGGCAGGCGTCACGTTGCCGCCCGAAATGGCGTCGTTGAGCTGCTCGCGCAGCTGGTCCATGCGCTCGCGGGCAAGGTCGACCTTGGCGCGTAGGTCGTCGGTCTTGGCGTCGACCATCGGGCCAAAGTCATTCACCGCAGCACGGGCCTCCTCGGCGCTGTGCTCGTAGGTGTCGCGCATATTGTCCCAGGCGTCGTTGGCGATATCGGCAGCCATGGCGCGGGTCTCGGCGCCCGAGCGCGGGGCCAGAGCAACGCCGACAATAGCGCCGGCAGCGGCACCAAAAAGTGCGCCGGAGACAAAGCTGAAAGTCTTACCCATGATCATTCCTCTCCTGCGGGCACGTCGGTGCCCACCGTTTGAATGCTGTCCATTATACCCGCAGCGCATCACTTGCCGCTCCGCTCATCTGCGTACGGCAAAGGCGCAGGTACGTGATGGTGATAAACGCGTAGGCCTACTCCTGGGGCATAGCCGGCATGGCCACCGTGGCACCCGGGTCCTCGCCGGCGCCGTCCACGAGCGGCAGGCCGCCCTCATGCGCAGGTCCTGCCGGAACCGTCGCCGCACCGCCAAAGACGGCAGCGGAGGCCTCGTGGTTCTCGGCAACCGCACCCTCGGTATCAATCGCCACCTGGGGCTCGTCGTCAAAGTTGGGGACGCCCTGGGGCTCGGTGGGAACGGGCTCGGCGGTCGCATCGGCAACGAGCTCGGCGTCGACCGGCACATCGCCCTCGTCAGCGCCCTCGTCCTCGGCAGTATCTTCGCCGTTCGCAGCGGCGACGGCCTCGTGAGGATCCTTGCCCTCGGCCTCGGCGCGCATGCCCAGCACCAGGTTGCGCAGGCCCGCGACCGTGCCCTCCACGTCGGGGGCAGGCTGGTCGGCGTGCAGATAGGCCCAGTCCATCATAAAGGTGGCCGAAGACATCGCACCGATGGCCAGCGCGTCGTCGGGGCACGAAAGCTCAACCTCAAAGACGCGCTCGTCATGCTCGCTTACGCGCGTGCGGCCGCACGAGATGCTACCGGCAAGACCGGTCTCGTTCATGAGCTCGACCGTCACATGCTCAAGCAGATGGCAAAGCTCGGTCTGGCCCATGCAGTCCTGGAACTCGCGACCGGAATCACCCAGGCACAGGTGCTTGGCAATCGCCGGCACCAGGTAATACACGCGCGCCGTAGCCTCGATATCCTCCGAGGTCATGAGCGGCATGCCGGGGTTCACCAGCACGTGCGCGCAGATCTTGTCCTCGCTGACGGTGACCTTAAGGATGTTGAACAGGCCTGCCATAACTCTCCCCTACTCTTCCTTGTCCTACTCGTCGCCGTCGTGCGGATTCGCGGAACCCGCACCCGACGTCGTCGGCTCGTCTACCGAAGACTCGGAATCCTTCTTATCGGTTTCGGCCGGAGCGATCACGCGAATGAGCGAGATGCGCTGGCCACGCATCGACTGCACTTTAAACTTGTACCCCGCGACCTCAAACACCTCTCCGATGTCGGGCACCGAGTCGCAAAGCTCCAAAATCCAGCCGGCGATGGTCTCATAATCATCGCTTTCCTCGAGCGGCCAACCAAGCTCAATCGCGTCATCGCACGAAAAACGCCCATCAACGAGCCACTCGCGGCGCGAAAGGCGCGTGAGATACTTGTTGTCGGGGTCGAACTCGTCCTCGATCTCGCCGACGATCTCCTCGACGATGTCCTCGATGGTGATAATGCCGGCCGTGCCGCCGTACTCGTCCACGACCACCACGATCTGGTCGTGCGAGGTCTGCATCTCGGACAGCAGCGGCAGGATGTCCTTGGTGTCGGGCACAAAGGTGGCGTCGCGCAAAAAGCCGGCGATGGGCTGGTCGCCCTTGCCGTCGAGCGCGGGCTGAATCAGGTCCTTGATGTGCGCAATGCCGGCGACGTTGTCGGGATCCTCGTGATAGACGGGGATGCGGCTAAAGCCGGTCTGGCGCATGGTGGACAGCACGTCGGCGACCGTCTCGTCGTCCTCGCACATGGTGGTGTCCACGCGCGGCACCATGACCTCGCGGGCAACGGTGTCGCCCAGGTCGAAGATCTCGTGGATCATGCGCTTTTCCTCGTCGAGCAGGTCGTCCTGCTCCGAGACCATGTACTTGATCTCTTCTTCCGAGACGTTCTGACGGTCGTCGGCACTCTTGATGCGCAGGATGCGGGCCAGGCCATCGGAGCAAGCGCCGGTCAGCCACACGAGCGGACGGGCGATCTTTTGGAAAAACGACAACGGCCCCACGACCTGCTTGGACACGCCTTCGGCGTTGGCCAGGCCGATGCGCTTGGGGACGAGCTCGCCGATCACGATGGACACGAAGGCGACCGCGACGGTGATGATGACCGGCGCCAGGCCGCGCGCGATGGCGGAGAGCGGCGCGATGCCAAAGCTCATGAGCCACGTGGCGAGCGGGTCGGACAGACTCGTCGAGGCGACGGCGGACGAGGCGAAGCCCACGAGCGTGATGGCGACCTGGATGGTGGCGAGCAGCTGGTCGGAGTCGGCAGCCAGCTTAATGGCACGCTCGGCGCGCTTGTCGCCTTCCTCGGCCTCGTGCTCCAGCACGGCGCGCTTGGCCGTGGTGAGCGCCATCTCGGACATAGAGAAGTAGCCGTTGATGAGGGTCAAAACGAGGGTGGTGATAAGGGAGATGGTTATGTCCATCGGGAGTTTCTCGAACCTCCAAGATTCGGGATGTCGGATTAAAACGTTGACGGCGGATACGGCAATTGCACCGGCGCCCAAACAAAGACGCGGGTGCGCAGGCGTGGTCGCTAGATTACGAAGAGGATCACCGCCATGAACTGGAAGATGCTGCCGGCGAGTACCCACAGGTGAAACACGCTGTGAAGATAGCGCACGTTTTTGGCGATATAGAACGGCACGCCCGCGGTGTAGCACACGCCGCCGACGGCGAGCAGGGCAAGTGCCACGGGGTTGAGCAGCGCCACAAGTTCGGGCAGCTTAAAGACGACAAGCCAGCCCATCAGCAGGTAGACCAAGCCGCTTACCCAGTGCGGCTGACGCTCGCGCAAAAAGCACTCGAGGGCGATGCCGATAATAGCGATGGCCCATACGGCAAAGAACAGCACAGCGCCGCCGTCGTTTGCGAGCGTGATGAGGCAAAACGGCGTATAGCTGCCGGCTATGAGCAGGTAGATGCAGCTGTGGTCGATGATGCGAAACACGCGCTTGGCGCGCGCGGGCTGAATCGCGTGGTAGAGCGTGGAGGCTAGGTATTCGAGGATAATGCTGACGCCATAGACAATTGCCGCGGCCATGTGGGCCGGGCCTCCGCCGCGCAGGGCGGCGAATACGATCAGGAGCACCAGGCCCGCGATACCCAGCAGGCAGCCGACACCATGGGTGACGGAGTTCATGATCTCCTCACCCACCGTGTAGTGTGGAACGGCCGCGGTCTTGGGTCGCGGCTTAGAACTGTCGCTCGAATCGGACATGCCGGTTACATCCTCCAACGTAAAGAGTTCTCAACACTATATCAAAGCGTCTAGGTACGTGCGAAATTTGCACCATACGTGACCTTTCGTTTACCCATTCTTTGCCTGTTGACGCATCAACGGCGAACGTCCATAATGCGCTTGCATTAAATGTTGATGTATTAACATCTTATAGGAAAGCTTCTTATGTCTCAAAACGCACGTTCCCATCGAAAGCTCAAGATAGCCGGCGTCGTTGCGCTGGTGCTCGTTGTCGCGCTGCTGGGGTTTGCCGGCAACTTCTTGTTCGACTTTGCCCTGAATCCCCAAGCGCCCTACACCATGAAGATGATGCAGGACGGCAAGGACGCCGAAAAGGGCGAGCAGATGGACGCCGAGGACACCGAGGCACGGGCGTGGTTTAAGGAAAACCGCGAGAGCGGCAGCCTCACTGCGGACGACGGGACCGAGCTTGCCGCCTGGTATTTTGCTGCGTCGGAGAGCACGCACGACTACGCCGTCTGCCTGCATGGATATACCAACGAGCCCATCGGTATGGCCCGATACGTCAAGCGATTCCACGACCGCGGCATGAACGTACTCGCACCCGCCGCACGCGCCCACGAGCGCTCCGGCGGCGACTATATCGGCATGGGCTGGCCCGAGCGGCTCGATGTCGTCGCATGGATCGAGCAAATCGTTCAGGCTGACCCCGAGGCGCGCATCCTGGTCTTTGGCGAGTCGATGGGTGCGGCAACTGCCATGAACGTCGCGGGGGAATCTCTGCCCGCAAACGTGGAATGCATTATCGAGGACTGCGGCTATACAAGTGTTTGGGACGAGTTTTCTCTGCAGCTCAAGGACGTGTTCGGCCTGCCCAGCTTTCCCTTGCTCGATGTAGCAAACTTGGTGTGCAACGTGCGCGCGGGCTACGACTTTCATAAGGCGAGCAGTGTGGAGCAACTCAAACATGCGACGGTTCCCATGCTGTTTATCCACGGCGACCAGGACACCTTTGTACCGTACAGCATGCTCGATCAAAACTACGACGCGTGCGCCAGCAAGGTCAAGCAAAAGCTCACTATCCATGGCGCCACCCACGCCAAGAGCGCGCAGGTCGACCCCGAACTCTACTGGAACACGGTCGACAACTTCCTCGACAAGAATTTTTAGGCAAAAAGCAACGTCTGGGGTTTTGTTGCCAAAAATCGGTTTGTGGTCGACGGTATTCGATTTTTCACCGCACTTCTGAAAAGCCGCCCGCAAGCGTTGTGCTCGTGGGCGGCTTTTGCTCAAATTACGCTACAAGGGCGCTTATTTTGTCCAATAGCTAGGCGCTACTTGACCTCGATGAGCTCATACTCGCTCGTGCCCAGGCCGATCTTCTCGGCATGCGCGATGCACGCGCGCCAGTCGGTGTCGGGATGTGTGATGCAGAAGGGGTCCTTGGCCTGCTCGCCCTCCAGATGCTCGTGGTTGTGCTCCATCTTGGCCGCGCTATCGGTGAGCTCGGTATTGGGCAGCGGCTCGGATGCCATGACGGCATCGGCACAGGCCTGGTCGATGGCGACCGGGTCGAAGCTCGCGAACATGCCGATGTCGTTGACGATGGGCGTGTCGTTTTCGGGATGGCAATCGCAGTTGGGGCTGATATCCATAGCCAGCGAAATATGGAAGCTCGGGCGGCCGTCGACAACGGCCTTCGTATACTCGGCGATCTTGTAGTTGAGCACGTCGGCCGCGGCCTCATAGCCAGGCTTGATGGCGTCCTGGTTGCACACGCCGATGCAGCGGCCGCAGCCCACGCAGCGATCGTGGTCGATGGCAGCGACGTGGACCGTGCGGGTGTTGCCGTTGGCAAGCTCGCGCTCGCGGGTGTCGGTGAACGAGACAGCGTTGTGCGCGCAAATCTTTTCGCAGGCACGGCAGCCAACGCAGTGCTCGGTCGCGACGTTCGGCTTGCCGGCGGCATGCTGCTCCATCTTGCCGGCACGGCTGCCGCCTCCCATGCCCAGGTTCTTCATGGCGCCGCCAAAACCGGCCTGCTCATGACCCTTAAAGTGGGTGAGGCTGATCACAATATCGGCATCCATGAGCGCCTGACCGATCTTGGCCTCGCGCACGTACTCGCCGCCCTCGACCGGGACGAGCGCCTCGTCGGTACCCTTGAGGCCGTCGGCAATGATGATCTGGCAACCCGTAGCATACGGGGTAAAGCCGTTCTGGTAGGCGGTATCGATGTGCTCGAGCGCGTTTTTGCGGCTACCAACGTAGAGCGTGTTGCAGTCGGTGAGGAAGGGCTTGCCGCCCAGCTCCTTCACGACATCCGCGACGGCGCGGGCGTAGTTGGGACGCAAAAAACTCAGGTTGCCCAGCTCGCCAAAGTGAATCTTGATAGCGACGAACTTGTTCTCAAAGTCGACCTGCTCAATACCGGCGTGACGGATTAGGCGCTTGAGTTTGTCGAGCTGGCTCTCGCGAGCATGCGTGCGCAGGTTGGTGAAGTACACCTTAGCGGGTGCTGCGGGTGCAGTTGCGGTCATAAATCTATCCCCTCGGTCTATATGGCGTTACAGACATAGAGGATGGTACCAGTTAAAGCAGAGTTAAAGTCAAGTATGGCACCTAGTCATTGGGGACGTTCTTAAACGACAACCTAGTCATTGGGGACGTTCTTAAATGAGTAGTCGCAAGGGACACTCTTTCGCCACCAGGCAGTTGGGGCCAGTCCCCAAGTGCCGGCAGGAAAGGAACGTCCCCGAAGGCCGGCATATAGGGACAGTCCTTGCCAACCCGACCGGCAGACCGGCGAATCATCGGCATCTGGTAAGAGGGACGCGCCGTCACGTTTGTGGCGGCGCGTTCTGGCGTGGCCACAATCTGGTTTGATGGCGTGCCCTGGTGTGGCGGCGTTGACGGCGTGCCCTGGCGTGACGGAGCGTCCCGGCGCGGACCGCTAGCCCTTTCGCGCGACCAGATGCGCGCGGAATCCCTTCTGTGCCTCGAGCTTGAGCGGGGTGAGCCCGGATTCCTCGACGAGCGCGCGTAGCTCGGACAGCTTGAGGATGCGCACGTCGCCATGGCCCAAGAGGCGTGCCAGCGGTAGCTCGATGTTGTTCATGAGCCAGACCGCGACATCGTTCGAGGTGTAGTCGCGAAGGACCAGTCGCCCGCCGGGCCGAAGGACACGCGCCACCTCGGCGAAAAACCTCTCCGGATGCGGGTAGTGGTGGAAGCTGTTGGAGCAGAGCACGGCGTCGAAGCTCTGGGGCTCGAAGGGCAGTGCCTCCGCGTCTCCGACGACAAAGCTGACGTTATCGAGCCGCTTTGCCCGGTCGACGTCGATCATCCCGGGTGTGAGGTCGAGTCCAGTCAAGTGCTTGCTGGGGTACCGGGCGTGGAGCAGTTCTAGGACGGCTCCGGTGCCACAGCCCACGTCGAGCGCGTCCTCGAACGGTTCGAGCTCAAGCTCCTCGAGCATTTGCGGATAGTCGTCCTTGCACATCTCGTAAATGCCGGCATGGCCGGATTCGTAGACCTTTGCCGCCTCGGTGAACTCCTTGATGGAGAGCTGCTTGAGCTCCTCTGCCGATCTTGCCATGGGTCTCCTTCTGTTCGGGGAAGTCTGACGTTGCGCGCGTTTGCCCACGTCGGGCCTGGCGGGCAAATAACGCGGGGGCACCCTTCCTTCGGTTCGTGCCCCCGCGTGCGGGCGGTTCTCTATTCCTGGACCTTCAGCGCCTCGGAGAGGCTCACACGCTTGATGGAGCGCGTGTGCAGCAGTGCCACGACCAGGTAGGTCGCAAAGCCGATTCCTGCGCACGCCGCCATGGACCAAGCGGGCACGTAGATCTCGATATTGCCGTTGTAGGCGAGCAACATCGAGCGGAAGATGGCCGTGAGCGAACCAATAATGACCGGCAGGCTCAGCACGAGCGACGCCACCACGCACAGCGTGATCGAGCGGATGTACAGATGCGAGATCTCGCCATCGCGATAGCCAAAGACCTTCATGTAGCTAATCGAACGGGCGCTGTGGTCGATCACAGCCTTGGTCAGCAGGTACATAAACAGCAGGAAGATAAACACCGCGAGCCCGACCATCATGCCGATCATTTTGCTCATCATGCCGATGAACTGGTCGCCCACGGCGCGCATGTCATCGGGCGTGGTGTCGCCGGCAAAGTAGCGCGAATCAAGGTCGAGCTTCTCATCGCTCACATAGCCGTTAAAGTAGGCCGCATCGTTGTCAAACAGCTCGTTAAAGTCATCGATACTCATATAGACATTCATATCCGACTTAGAGCCCCAAACGTAGTCCTTGCCCACATACTCAAGGGAATAATTCTTACCCTCGTACTTGTCGCGAAGCTTAACCTTCTGACCCTCGCTCCAGCCAAACTTGTCGAGCAAGCCACCGCCAAAGACGACGCGTCCGTCGCCGACGTCCAGCCCTTTCCAGTAGCGCGAATCGGGCGAGATGCCGTAGACGGAAATCGTCTCCTGCCCATTTCCATCGCCGCGGTCGTATTGCAGCTGGTAAACGGCGTATTTCTCGGCCTGTGCTATTGCACCCGCGCCGTTGTCGGTCGTATTGACCGGGTGGATATCGTCATTGTCAGTGTCGATCTTAGAGGCCTTGTCGATCAGGTCGATAGCCTCGTCGCGGTCGCAGCCGAGGGCATCGGCAAGGTCATCGAGGCGCGCATAAAGCGCATCCTTCTTGTCCTGGACCTTGGCGAGCGCGTCCTGCGCTGCGGTCAGGCTCTCGGCAGACGGAGATGCGGTCGCGGCATCAGCTGCCGTCTGCGCCGCATCGGCCGCGTCGTCAAGCTCGTCATCGGCATCCTGAGCGGCGGAAAGCAGCGCGCCGTCAACCGACTGCAAGCGCTCGAGTGCCGACCACTGCTCGCGCTCCTCGGCAGTACCCTCGAGCTCCAGCGGCGCCTTGAGCGTGTACTGGTGCTCGGCGACCAGGCCTGTCTCGAGGTTGTCCGCATAGTGCGTCATCGTGGGCAGAATCGCCAGGCCAAAGAGCAGCAGCAGCGACGCAAACGCAATGCCCACGAAGAGCGTGGCGAAGTTGCCCAGGTTGCGCAGGAAGATACGCAGGCGGAAGCGGGAAACAAAACCCATGCGCTCCGGCAGCTGCAAGCCGCGCTTGGTGCCCGATTTGCCGCTCGCCTCGTGACGAAGGAACTGCAACGGCGTCTTGCCCATCTTGCGAAGCAGGCCCACCAGCGTGATGAGGATGAGCGCGGCGGCGGGAACCACGGCGCACTTCACAAAGATCTTCCAGCTCCAGTACACCTGGAAGGGAGGCAGGCTGTACGAACCGTAATAGAGGCTGCGCATGGGCTCGGTAAAGAACACAACGCCGAGCGCGGTGCCCAAAAGCGCCGCGATCACGCCCACGGTGGCGGGAAGTGCCAAGTAGTGCAGGACGATCTCGCGTCGACGATAGCCGCTGGCGAGCAGCGTGCCGATGATGGCGCTCTCCTCCTCGATGGTGGCGTCGGTAAGGACCACAAAGACGAACGCCATGATCACGATGATGATGTCGAGCAGCGTCATCCACATCATAGAGTCGCCGTCCACGTCATCGCGCGCATAGCCAATGCCCTGATTGGAATCGGCGTCGATCAGATCGTCCACGCGCGCATCGGCGTCGGTCAGTGCCTCGACCATATCTTGCTCGGCATCGATGCGGTCCGCGGTGGGGAGGTCGCGATCGGTAAAGGTGAAGGAGTAGGTGTAGGCGGGTGCGCCGCCGGCATCTTCGAGCGCGGCAAAGCCGCCATCGGTGACCTCGGCCACGCCGTACGTGATGGTGTTCACCGTAAAGTCCGAATTGTTGAGGAACAGTGCCTGGCTATCGGGCTGGGTCATGATGCCGCAGATGATGTAGGTGCGGCCCTCAAGCTCAACCTTATCGCCCACGGACAGGTTGTTATTGGTGGCGAAGACACGGTCGATGGCCACCTCATCGTCCGTCTTGGGCTGCCTACCCTCACAGTAGGACGCGATATCGACCTTGGTGCGGTGCGCATAGGTGCGCAGCGTGCGCTTGGTGCCGTCGTCGCCGGCGGTCTTTTTGATGATGGCGTCGATGGAAAAATTCTTGTAGAGCGCGACGCCGCCGGCGTCACCGGCTGCATCCTCGGCGGCCCTGAGTTGATCGTCGGTAGCCTCGAAGGAGGTGGTCACGCGGCCGTCCTCAATCGTGTACGCATCGCGCATGTCGTCGATAAGGCAGCCGATGGAATGCGCTGCGAGCAAAAAGCCCGAGGTAAGGGCGATGCTTCCGCACATAAGCAAAAAGATGCCAAGGTACTTGCCGATATTGCGGCGCAGCTCGCGCGGGAGACGTTTTGCGAGAGGTGTCATGGCGCCGCCTACCAATCGAGCTCGGCGGCTGCGACGGGCGACTCGTTGAGCTCATCCTCGACGATGCGCCCGTCGCGCAGTCGCAGCACGCGATTGGCCATGCGCGCGATGGCGGCATTGTGGGTGACAATGATGATGGTGCAGCCGTAGGTGCGGTTGACATCCTCCATGAGCTGCAAGATTTCCTTGGACGTCTTATAGTCGAGGGCGCCCGTGGGCTCGTCGCACAGCAGCAGACCCGGGTTTTTGACGAGCGCACGGCCGATGGCACAGCGCTGCTGCTGGCCGCCCGAGACCTGGCGCGGGAACTTGTTGCGATGCTCGTAAAGGCCCAGCGAACGCAGCAGGTCGTCGACATTGAGCGGGTTTTTGGACAGGTGCGCCGTGACCTCGATGTTTTCCTTGATGGTGAGATCGGGCACCAGGTTGTAGAACTGGAAGACAAAGCCCAGCTCACGGCGGCGATACTCGCCCAGGTCGGTAGGTTTGAGCACCGTGAGGTCGCAGCCGTCCACCATGATGGAGCCGCCGTCGGCATCCTCCAGGCCGCCGATCAGGTTGAGAAAGGTCGACTTGCCCGAGCCCGAGGGCCCCAGCATGACGCAGATCTCGCCGCGGTTGATGGACGTGTCGATGCCATCGAGTACCGTCAGGCGCGCATCACCGTCGCCGTAATGCTTTTTGAGATCCTTAACCTGGACATAGGCTTCCTGCGTTGCCATGGTATCCCCCCGTTGTTAGCCTCGTACTACTTTATGAGCGTAATAGTAAACCATGGCGAACTATTTTGGAGCGAGAGTGGGGATTTGTTTCAAGACTAGTCGTTGGGGACGTTCTTAAACGACTAGCTGTTGGGGGCACTCTTTCGCCACCCGGCAGTTAGGGACGTTCCCTTTCTGCCGGCAGCTGGGACAGTCCTTGGCAAGCCGGCGGTTCGGCAAAGACTGTCCCCAATGACTAGTCGTTTAAGTCTGTCCCCAATGAGTACGATGACTAGGTGGCTAGGCGCGGGATTTGGTGCGCGAGAGCGCGAGGCCTGCGGCGGCAATGGCCACGGCGAAGAGTGCCGTGACGCCCAGGTCGCAGGCAATGTCGCCCAACATGGCAGACGTCAGGTCCGACGCGAGCGCCTTGCCGATCGCGTCGTTCACCCAATATGTCGGCACAAAGTGCGCCACGGTCTGCACGGCCGGGCCCATCAGCGACAGCGGCATCCAAGCGCCGCCCAAAAACGTCATGAGCATGCCGAGCAGGTTGCCCACGCCATTGAGCAGCTCCTCGCGCGCACCCAGGCTCGAAAGGGCAAAGCCAACGGCCAGCGGCGTGCACGCCAGGGCAAACGTCGCCGCCAGTGCCAGGCACACACGGCCCACGCCGACCTCGGCGACCGCGCCGGCAAAGCCCACGACGCCCATCATGCTCGACACAAACCAGATGCAGACGGTGAGCACGGCGGCGGCGGCAAACACGGCAAGCGAACGTTGGCGCTCGGAGATTGGGCCGGCATCCATACGACGCACGCGCTCGGGCTCGTTCATGCCCGAGAACACCAACCCCACCGATACGATGACCGACGAGATAATCGCGTACGCGCCAAAGTTGAAGTACGACTCGAGCGTGGCGGCAGCAGCCGAGTCGACCTTGACCCGCTCGATCTGGACCTCCGCGCGCTTTGCAGCGGCATGTTCGGCGGCCTTGGCAACGTCGCCGTTGGAGGCAGTGGGCTCAAGTGCGGCCGCAGCGCCCGCGAGCGAGATCCAGCGCGAGGCCTCGGCAGACGAGAGCGCCGCCGCCATGGTGCCGGCACCGTAGGTCACATCGAGCTTGGGCAGGGACTCCCCCGCGCGGGCGGCTGCAACGAGGTCGCCCTCAAACCCCTCCGGGATAAAGAACACGCAGTCAGCGCTGCCCTTGGCGCTATTGCTCTTGGAAAGCGCGTCCGCAAGATTGTACGTATCGTCGCCGACGCCCGTGACCAGCTCAAAGCGCGAACCCAGATGCTTGGTAAGCGCACGCGAAAGGTCGCTGTCGTCGCGGTCGACCACGATCACGTTGGCATCGTAGGGCTTATACTCGGTGAGCTGCGACGAGTTCCAGCTCACCGATGCCGCGATAAACACACCCAGCAGAGAAATGAACACCGTGTAGATGAGCAGATAGAGCGGGTGCGCGAGCGCCATGCGAAGCGCAGTCTTAAAGGTGCTCATAGCGGCTCCTTCCAAAGATCAGCGTGGCGGCGGCAACGAACAGCAGCGCCATAAGGACCAGCGCGCCGGCGCGAACGGCAAAGGGGCCCAGGTCCTCAAAGAAATACAGGCGGTTGAACATGTCGCAGATGAGCTTGACGGGGTTGAACCAGCACTCGGCCGGGCAGGCGCGGGCAGCATCGTCGGCAAGCGCCATCGCCGGCTCGCCGTAGAGGCCGGCGAACAGGGCGCACGTGGTGGCAAAGCCCGTGAGGATGCCCGACTTGGACGCCTTGCCGCCCTTAACGGGAAGCGTGCCCACAAAGAGCCCCAAGCCCGTGGCAGCAAGCGCGGAAGCGGCGGCGCCCACCAAACACAGTCCCTCACGCCCGCCAAAGTCGATGCCCACGACCAGGCGCACGTAGCCAATCGCAATCGCCATCGAGGCAAAGGAGACCAGCCACGAGCCCACAAAGATGCCAGCCAGCGACGCCGTCTTGGAAAGACCGCCCACGCAGCGACGTGCGCCGAGGCCCGACAGATTGGGCTGCAGATCGACGACGCTCAAGGCGGCAAACTCGGCAGACATCATCGCCACCAGGCCAAAGAGCGCGTAATAGTAGATGACTGTGCCATCGGGCGTGGTGCGCGTAAGGCTTACGCGGCGGGTGCCGCCCTCGAGCGACAGGGCGCGCGCAACCGCCTCCGGGTCGGCAAGCGCCGCCGGGTTGTCCTGGGCAATCTGGGACATGAGCTCGGCATTTTGCGTATACGAGCTTGCTACCGTCTCAAGGATACTGCGGTCGGTGAGCACCGACGAGGCGCGCGAGCCGTCATAGCTCGAGAGCAGCGTGAGCTTGGGCGTGCCCGCAGCGTCAACCGTATAGATGCCCGAGACCTCGCCGGCCTTGAGTGCTTTGCGCGCGGCAGCCAAGTCTTCGTAGTTGTGGATCTCGAGCAGCTGATCGTCGCCTTCCTTGGCAAGCGAAGCCGTCACGTCCTTAAAGGTCGAGGCGTCCCAAGCCTCATTCGCTACGACGGCCACCGGCACCGGGTCGACCGTGCCGTCAGAGCTCAGGTTCGCGAACATAAACATGAACATCGTTGAAAGCGCAATGGGAAAGATCGCGCCCCAGACCCATGTACTCGCTCGACGCAGTAGCGTCTTGACCGTGGTGATGATGGTATTGAACATGGCTGCCCCCTAGTCGCGCAGCTCGCGGCCGGTGATCTCGAGGAACACATCGTTGAGGGTCGGCGGCTCGCTCCACACGCGGCCGAGTGCCACGTCGGCGGCGCGCAGCGTGTCGAGGATGTCGACCAGATTGTGCGGGCTCGCCTCGCAGGTGCAGACGAGTTCGCCGCCGGAAAGCTCAACCGAAAGCACGTGCTCGAGGGCGCGCAGGCGCTCGACCGTGGCGGTCTCGACGGCGCCGACCTCGACAGTCACGCGCTCGCCCATCTGAATCATGCGCTTGAGTTCGTCGTTGGTGCCCTGCGCCAGCACGCGCCCGCCGTCCATGATCATGATGTGGCTGCAGATTTGCTCGACTTCCTCCATGTAATGGCTGGTATACACCACTGTGGCGCCCTCGTCGCGCAAGCGGCAGATGCCCTCCAGGATGGCGTTGCGGCTCTGTGGGTCGACCGCCACCGTGGGCTCGTCAAAGAAGATGAGCTCGGGCTTGTGCGCGATGCCGCAGGCGATGTTGAGGCGACGCGCCAGGCCGCCCGAGAGCTTGCCAGGGCGGAACTTAGCAAAGTCGCCCAGCCCGACAAAGTCGATCGCCTCGTCTACCAGCGCACGGCGGGGCTTGCGGTCGTTGACGTACAGGCTACAGAAATAGTCGATGTTCTCGCGCACCGTGAGCTCGTCGAACACCGCTACCTGCTGCGGCACCACGCCTATGCGGCGCTTGAGGTCGTAGCGGGCGGGCGTCATGGGTTCGCCGAACAGCTCGATGGTGCCTTTGTCGTAGGCGAGCAGCTGCAGAATGCAGTTGATGGACGTGGTCTTGCCCGAGCCGTTGGGGCCCAGCAGGCCAAAGATCTCGCCGGGGGCGATGCTCAGGTTAAAGTGGTCGAGCGCAATAAGGTCGTCATAGCGCTTGACGAGGTTTTCGACGTGGACGATGTCTGTCATGAGGCGGCCCTTCTGTTGATTGCGGCCCGGTACGATTGCATCATCGCAGGAGCGGGCGGCGCGCACCAGTGAGCTTTGTCACGAGTGCGAGGGGGCAGAGGTGAAACCCCCGCTCGCGCAAGCGATCGACGCCGCTTTGCCGCGCGGGAGGAATGTCACGGTTGAGCAGGCAGCCCCTCCACCGCGCGCGCCTTCGCGTACAATACCCGTATGAACAGGCTTTTCGACAAATCAATCGTTCTGGCGTGCTGTATTGCGGCCGCCATGGGCCTTGCTGTGGACGCTCACCTGGTCGCGGCGTTTTGCCTTGGCGTTATTGCCACCTCGCTGGCCGAGGTCGCACAGGGAGAACGCACGCGCCGTACAAGCGAGGCCGCGAGCTGCGCTTACATCATCGCGGCTGTCTTCGTGCCGCCGTTTATGCCGTTTGCACCCCTCGCTCTCTATGACATCGCGCGGCGCGTGCGCCGCGAGCACGCCTGGGTCGCGCTGGGCATTTGCTCCGTCTTTGCCCTTGCGCTCGTCGCGGACCTTCGCACCAACGCGCTCACCGCCCGAACACTCCTGCTGGCCGCTATCCTTTCAGTTGCCGCCACCTTGCTATCGCTACGTACCGCCCAGTTGGAGCGCGAGCAGCAGCGCATGCGCCGCACCCGTGACGAGCTGTAGGAACGAACCCTCGCGCTCGAAGCGCGCAACCGCGATCTTGCCGACCGTCAGGACTACGAAGTCGAGCTCGCGACGCTCGCCGAACGCGCCCGCATCGCGCGCGAGATCCACGACAATGTGGGCCACCAGCTCACGCGCGCCTCGCTGCAGGCCGAGGCCCTGCGCGTCGTGCACGCCGACGAGCCCAGGGTTGCCGCCGATTTCGCCGATGTCAAACGCACGGTTGACGAGGCGCTCCAGCTTGTGCGCACCAGTGTCCATGCGCTCAACGACAACGCCGTCGACCTTTCCGTACAACTCGAACGCATTGTCGAAGGCGCGCGCTCGGACGGCGGCCCGCAGATTGAGCTTGAAGTTATGGCCGAGCATGCGCCCGCAAATGTCGCCAACTGCTTTGCGGCGGTCCTGCGCGAGGCGCTCTCCAACACCATGCGCCATGCTTGCGCCCATGCTGTTACCGTACGGTGCATGGAGCATCCGTCGTTTTACCAGCTCATTGTTACCGACGATGGCGTGGGTGAGGTCCAAGCAAGCGGCCGCGGCACCGCGGAGGGCATGGGGCTCGCCTCCATGCGCGAGCGCATCGAGGCGCTTGGCGGCACCTTCACCGCCAGCCCGCGTGCCGGCGCCGGCGGCTGGCGTGTGTTTGCCACCGTTCCCAAACAGCAAGGAGATGAGGGCCGATGAGGCTCATCGTTGTCGACGACGACCGCTTGGTGGTCGATTCGCTCAAGATTATCCTGGGCGCCCAGCCGCAGATCGAGGTGGTGGGCACCGGCGCCAATGGCGACGATGCGGTGGCGCTCTACGCCGAGCACGCACCCGATATCGCGCTGCTCGACATCCAGATGCCGGGACGCGACGGCCTTTCGGCCGCGCGCGAGATCCTTGAGCGCGACCCTGCGGCGCGCGTGGTGTTTCTGACGACATTCTCGGATGACGAATACATTGTGTCGGCGCTCAAACTGGGCGCGCGCGGCTACTTGATTAAAACCGACGTCGCTGCCATCCCTCCCGCGTTGACGCAGGTCATGGATGGCAAGCGCGTGCTCGAGGGCAAGGCGATCGAGGATATCAACTTTGATGGGGCGGGCGTCGAGGCCGGCACGACCCGCCGGCCCGCGGCCTTTGTCAGCCTGACCGACCGCGAGTTCGAAGTCGCAGAGCTCATCGCCCGCGGCCTCGACAACAAGGAGATCGCCGCCACGGCATACATGGGCGAAGGCACCGTGCGCAACCACATCAGCTCGATCCTTGCCAAAATGGGCCTACGCAACCGCACGCAGATCGCCATCGCCTACCTGCGAGGGTAATTACCCAACGGCCGACCGCCCCGGCATAGCAAAATGGCTGCTACCGATTTAATGCCATTTCAAAACTATGCCGGTTTACGGGGCTAAGCTCAGGGCCCCCATCCATGCCCGCGTTTTCCGTAAAATGACGGCTTGTCTACCTGCGGTTTTATTTTCACGGATATCGGCATGGTTGGGAGCGCGTGACTTAGCCCCGTAAACCGGCATAGTTTTGTCCGAGCGGCTCTGCACGAGCGCCTCCGCAAGCCTCGCGGGACCAAAATGATCCGTTTTCCTCCGTCCCCAAGGAATCACCCGGAACCGCTCGCCACGAAACCCGCCCATCTACTACGTTTGACTCGATACCCCTGACCATACCTTCGTTTTGAACAAAACCACAGGCGTTCTACCTGCGGTTTTGTTTTCGCGCTTTTTGGCATGGTTGGGGGTAAGGGGCTAAACGTAGTAGATGGGCCGGTTTCGTGGCAGGCCCTTCTCGCCTACGCACAAAAGCGCCGCCACGGAGGAGGGAGATACCTCCGTGGCGGCTGGGGCTGGGGGTGGGGCTGTGTTCTGGCTCCCCGCCGGCCGCCCGGGGCCTTTTGGCCCCGGGCGCTGTCGACGTGCCTAGCGCTTACGGATACCCCAGACTAGGGCTCCGACGCCGGCCATGGCGATGACAAATGCCATAAGCAGAGCGGCAGCCTGTTGGTCACCCGTGGTGGGCAGGAAACCCTTGACCGTCTTGACGATGTTCGTCACGGTCTTGGGCGTGCCGGGGTCGGGCGTCGGCACGGGCGTCTCGGGCTTCTTGTACGTGTTGTTGAACACGATACCCTCGACGCTCTTGTCGCCCTTGGTAAAGGCAACGTTCGCCTTGAGGTTGCCCTCGCCGTCGTCGACCACGTTAACGGTCGCGGTAAAGACGGACTTGTCGTAGGTCATACCGGCCTCGTCACCCTTGACCTCGCTGATGGTGTAGACGTACGTACCGGGCTCGTCGTACTCGAGCTTGTCGAAGTTGATCTTGCCGTCGGCATCGTTGGTAACCGTAGACTCGATGTCCTCGCCAACGAGCTTAAAGCTAAACTCGTCCTTCTTGAGCTCGCGTCCCTCGAGCACCTTAATGGCGCCGATGGAGACCTGCGTGGGCATGGCGTGATACTTGTTGGTAAAGCCAGCCGACTCGGTGGTTCCCTCGAGCTTGTGCGTCGCGGCCAGCGTACCGTCGCCGTTGTCGGAGACGGTGGTCACGACGGTGTAGGTCGTGCCGTCATAGGTGACACCCTTGTACAGGCTAAGCGCGTTCGGGCGAGCCTCGCGCAGCGTGTACGTGTGCGTACCGGGCGCCTCGTAGTGGATCGGGCTCAGCGTAACGTTGCCGTTGGCGTCGTTGGTGCCGTTGGCGACAACCACGCCGTCCTCGAGCAGTTCAAACGTGAACTCGCCGGTTGCAAGGTCACGTCCGGTCAGACGCTTAACCGTCTTGACCTGATCGGTCACGGAAGAGTCGGTGGGCGCCACGACGTAGGTGTTGGTGAACGTGAAGTCCGCACCGTCGTCGCCGCTGCGCACGACACTCAGATGTCCGGCGCCGTCGTCAGTCACGGTGTAGGAAACCTTGCGCGTGGCGTTGGGGTCGTTGGTCACGCCAGGGACGCTACCGGACTCGGTCACCGTATAGGTAAAGGTGTGCGAGTGCGGAGCGGTGGGGGTTGCGGGATCGGACTCGTCGTTGGACTCATCGGTCTCGGCAGCGTCGGCGTCAACCTCGGCCTCACCGGTGTTGGCTTCGGCGTCGCTCGATGCGTCGTCAGAAGCATCGGTCGTCACGCCCAGGGCGTGGTTGAGGTCCTCGAGCGTAAAGTGGATCTTGCCAAAGTCCACGTTACCGGCTGCGTCGTTGGTTACGGTCGTGCGCTCGGGCATCGGGGCACCTGCCTCGTCGGCGGTCACGGTAAAGGTGAACTTACCCGTGATGTCGGCCGGGGTCAGGCCCTCGGCAACCTGGAGCTTCTTAGTACCGGTGAGCGCGGCATCCACGGCGTCGGCGCCGTAGACGTTCTCGAACAAGGGCTCGACGCCGCCGTAGTCGACCGTCGCCGTCAGGGTACCGTCACCGTTGTCGACGACGATAACCTTAAAGCCAAAGCTCCACGTTGTAGCGGAAACGCCATTCGGCAGCCCGAATAAATCTTCGTAGGCCGTGTAGTTAATGGTCCAGGCAAGCTTGCCGTCCTTATCGGTACGATAAGCAAGCCCAGCAGCCTCAAGATTAGCAAGCATCTTGGTGTCGTAGTGCAGCGTATCAAAGCTCACGTGCCCGCCGATATTGGGCTTGAGGTTTTCGTATGCCACAAGCTCACCCTGATAGGCGATGCCGAACCAGAACTCGCCGTCGGCCATCGGGCGACCGGTCAGAGTCTTGGTGGCAACGACCTGAGCAGCGGTGCCACCAGGCGTGTTGGTCGTAGCGCTGTAACTGTTGTGGAACGGCACCAGGGCCTTCTCGACCTTGTTCTCGCCACTCTTGTGGACCGTCTCATGCGTGCCCTCGGGACCACCAGAGACGGTCGTCGTAGCAGTGAGCGTACCGGCGGTGTCGTCGGCGATGGCGATCGTCACCGTGCGTACGGCGTCATCGTAGGTGTAACCGGGCTGGCCGTCGTTCTTTTCGGCCACGGTGTACTTGAAGGTCTTGCCGGCGTCAGCCTGCGTAAATTTAACCTCATGACCAGCCAGAATGTCGATCAGTCCGACCGTTGCCTCTGCCGCTTCGGGGGACTTGAAGCTGTTGGCCCCGGGCAGCAGACCGAGCGCGCGAGCCGAAGCGTCGTCAGCAGGTGTCACGGTAAAGGTGAACTGGCCCTCGGTCATGGGGCGGCCGTCCAGATACTTGCTGAGCCACAGACCGCCGGCCGCGGTGTAGTTAAGCTCAGTGCGGTACGTGTTGGTAAAGCATCCGTTTTCCTTCTTGGTGACATTGGCGGTCAGCTTGCCCTCGCCGTCCTCGGTCACGGTTACTTCGGCGGTCGCGACGTTGGAGTCATACGTCATGCCGACCGTATTACCCGCGTTCTCGCGGATCTCGTACTTGTAGGTTCCGGCAGCCGTGTAGCGAATCTTGCCGAACTTGATGGCGGCAATGCCGTCCTTCGCATCGTGCTTGCTCACGGTTACGGTTGCAGGATCGGGTAGCGGAGCGCCATCGGGGGCGGTAATGGTAAAGCCGAACTCGTCCCCATCCGTCCACTCGCGACCGTCGATGGCCTTGCTCAGGTCAAAGTCGAGGTCTGCATCGGTCGGGGTCACGCTGTAGGTGTTCTTGAAGGTCGCAGCCGTGGCGTCCTTCAGGACATGCTCAGCCTTGAGCGTGCCATCGCCCTTGTCGGTAATGGTGGTCTCGATGGTGTACTTGGCGTCGCCGTACGTGATGCCCTTGCTGATGGTTCCGCCGTTGAACTCGCGCAGCGTGTAGGTGTGCTCGCCGGCCTCGGTGTACTTCACGGCGCTCATCGTGATGTTGCCCTCGGCGTCGTTCTTGCCGGTGGCGACGACCTTGTCGCCCTCGACGAGCTCGAAGGAGAACTCGCTGTCCATGAGATTGCGGCCAGTCAGGACCTTGTTCGCGGTGATCTGGTCGGTAACGCTCGTCTCGACAGGCGTCACGTTATAGGTATTGGTGAACGTAAATGCCACATCGCCGTCCGGCTTGCGGGATACGCTCAGATTGCCCTTGCCGTCATCAGTCACGGTGAAGGAAACCTTGCGCGACAGCTTGGCGTCGTTGGTCCCGCCAGCCACTTCGCCGGACTCGGTCACGGTGTAGGTAAAGGTGTGCTCGCGCTTCTCGGGCTTCTCGCCCAGAGCCTTGTTAAGGTCGTCGAGCGTAAAGGCGATCTTGCCAAAGTCGACCTTGCCGTCAACGTCGTTGTGCACGCTCGTGCTCGCAGGCATAGGCGCGCCCTCTTCACCGGTCACGGTAAAGGTGAACTTGCCGGTGATATCAGCCGGGGTCAGAGCGTCGTCAACCTGCAGATTCTTGATACCCGCAAGCGATGCCTCGGTAGCATTCGTGGTGTAGGCGTTCTTGAACTCGATGCTCTTGACGTCCTTGGCGTCCTTCAGCTCGTGCGTGGCAACCAGCTGGCCCTTGCCGTTATCGGCGATGGTCGTCACGATGGTGTAGACCGCGTCATCGTAGTCAATACCGCCGGCGTTGCCCTTAACCTCATGCAGCTTGTAGGTGTGCTGGCCGATCTCGGTGTACTTGATGGCACTGAACGTCACCTTGCCGTCGGCGGCGTTCTTAACGGTCTCGACAGGCTTAACTTCCTTGTCAATGATTTCGAGCAGCTCAAAGCTGAACTCGTCGGCCGTAAGGTCACGCCCGGTCAGAGACTTGGTCACGGTAATCTGGTCGGTGACGCTGGACTCAACAGGATTCGTGGCGTAAACGTTCTTGAACTCGGTCTCGCCCGAGGTCACCTTCACGCCAGCGCTCAGCTCGCCCTTCTTGTCGGGCGTTACCGTCACGGTGATCTCCGCGACGTTCTTGCTGTAGGCGATGCCGTCAATCGTGGTCCCGGCATGCTTGTCACTGACTTTGTAGACGTACGTGCCAGGTTCGGTGTATTCGATCGTGCCGAAGTCGATGGCGGCCTTGCCCTGGTCCAGGTCAGCCTTGCGCACGGTCGCAGTCCTAGCCGCAGGCATCGGGGCGCCGCTCTCGGATGTCAGGCCAAACTCAAACGCGTCAGCATTCGTCCAGTCGCGACCCTTGAGCACCTTGGTCAGGCCAAAGCTGGCCTTGGTGTTCACCATTGCCGGCGTCATGTCATACGCAAAGCTGATCTTGCCGTTGTTGCCCAGGTAGGAATTGACATGCGTCGCGGTCGCCTTGGCGGACACGTTGTTCCACTTGGGATTAAGAACGTCGGTCGCGGTACCAGTGTTGTTGCCGCCCACACTCTCCTTGGTGGTGTGGAGCTCGTCGATAAAGGCTAGGCGCGCGGTTCCCACGCTAAACGAAAGGTTGCCGTCCTCGTCAGCAACAATAGCGCCGTCAAACTTCGCAGCGTCGCCGCCGATAAACTCGATGACGGCAGAGGCGGGCTTGGCCTCGCCGTTTTCGCCCTGCTCCTCAAACTCATCCTTGTAGTAATAGGTGCCGGTATCTGCCAGCGAATTCTTTGCAGGCTGCGTGCAGTCCTTGTCCGTGTAAATAGGGGTCTGTTTCTGGAAGTAGTAGTAGCGGTTGGTGTCGGCCGGCTCAAAGGTCGCAACCGTATTGCCCAGATTGCCGGCAGCCCACTTGTTCGCGTAGAAACTCACGGTCTTGGCGCCGTTGGCAACGGTCGTATTGTTCTCGATGTAATCCTTGAGCCCCGTTACCTTCTCGGGCGTAAACAGGTTGTCAAGTGCGGCGCTCTTCACGCTCGAGGTGTACTTCACGCGGATAGGCTGAGCGCTGTCGACCGAAAGCTTGCCGTCTACGGTCTTAAAGTGGCTCAGCGGAATCAACGACGCAGGTATGCTGACCGTTACGACATCGCCCTTCTGGGGATTGTCATCACCAGCACGCTGCACGGTAATGAGCAGGTCTTTTGCCTTGCCGGCAAACTCGTAGGTGTCGGTATTGGTCTCTTTGTTGACCGTCTTGCTCGCCTTGGTAAACGGCGTGCCGTTGATGACGACCTCGGTGAAGCTGTCGACCTGCATAAAGTCGCCCAGCTCGTCGGTAAACGTGATGTAGCCGGACTTGGTCGCGTCGTAGCCCTTATCAATTTCGGTCGGATAAGGCGCCTCCGATGTGATGGCCTGTGAGATGTCGTCGAAGACCTTCTTGAGCTCTACGACGTTGGTCGCCGACTTGTAGTAGTCGGAGTTTTCCGCGCGTGTGCCATGAGTATCCCATGCCGTGGCATTGGGGTAGTTGCTTGAAACGGCCTGCATGAACTTGTTCTCTTGGCTTGTCTTCGAATCTTGGACACTGGCTTTGGGGTTCGCGCCATCAAAGATGCCGATGGTATAAACGGTGGCCTTGCCGTCCTTCATATTCTTAGCAGCTGTCACGGCAGCGTTGGCGACACCCGCATCGAATTTATTTTGCTTTGTTGGCGTACCGTCGGTAAAGAACACAATAATCTTCTTGGCATCTTTGCGGCCATAAGTGGTAGTGATTTTCTCGGCCAGCTCTAGGCCATAGTCGGCGCGCGTGGCGCCGGCAGGCTGAATTTTATTAATTGTATTCTTCTTGAGATCATCCGCATTGCTGCCGGAACAGTAGGTCAATTCTTTCATAACCTGGGTGTAATTGTAGGAGTACCCTCCGTCGCGATACATATTGTTGCCGATATTGTTGGACTTCTCGCCCGCAAACTTAACAATGGCAACCCTATGTTGCCTATCGACACCCTCGATACTCTCGTTTTGTTTGGCGATGGTATCGATAAAGCTGTTCGCAGCGTTCTTCAGTGCATCGATACGCTTAGTGCGATCTCCGCCACCCATAGGATCATCCATCGAGCCAGATGCATCCAGCACCATCACGATGTCGAGCGGCGTAGTAACCGTCACGGTTGAATTAGACGTCGAGGACATGGCCGAAAGCGTGGTCAGAAAATCCGACTCTTCGTTTTCCTCAGTTGCCTCGACCGTCTTGTCGGTCCAGATTCGGCCGATGTTTTGAGTCGTTACTTTATTACCGTTGTGACCGGCCGCCCAGATTTCCCAGCGTCCGCTGGTGTCGGGATCGACGACGACCTTTCCGCTCATTGTCGGTCCGTCCATTCCGGTGCTGGACCTGGCGTTGGCCTCGGGCAGCATGGCAAATGCTGCAGCCGGCAACACCAGCACTACGGCAAGTATCACCGCCAAGAGACCCCTCGTGTACTTACTCATCGCGTCTCCCTTCTCGCGATCCGGTCTCAGACCTTGCAACAGCCTAAAGTTACAAAATGAGACACAATTAGGGCAGGTGACACATGTTCCAGATTCTGTTTTGGGCGTGAGACAAATGTCTCACCAAAGATGAGACACGAGAGTTTTCGCAGGAAAACGGGTGCGACTCGGAGCCATCAGGCAAAAATGATCCGTTTTCCTCCGTCCCCGGGGAATCAGTTGGTAACGCTCGCCACGAAATCGGGCCATCTACTACGTTTGACTCGATACCCCCGACCATAGCCGCTTTTCATGAAAAACTGCAAGCGTTCTACCTGCGGTTTTCATTTCGCATTACTTGACGTGGTCGAGGGCTGCCGCCTAAACGTAGTAGATAGGCCCATTTCGTGGCAGACGGGTCACGCGGCAGCCCTCGCAAGGCAAAAATGATCCGTTTCCCTCTGTCCACGGGAGATCAAGGGCTTCTACGGATATGGTGCTATTTCAAAACTATGCCGGATTACGGGGCTAAAGTCGGGACCCTCATCCATACCTTCATTTTTTGGAAAACGGCAGGCTATCTACCTGCGGTTTTGTTTTTGCGGTTTTCTATATGGTCGGAGGTTCGCTATCCAGCCCCGTAATCCGGCATAGTTTTGTTCGCGGCGGCTCCACCGCGCATTAAGCGCGGGGCCGGTGGGGCATTTTTGCCCCACCGGCCCCTATTCCAGCGCTATGCCGGCTTGGTTTCTATCGTGAGAGTCTTGTCCGCCGCAACCGGGGTACGGGCGGTGTCCATAGTCAGGCAGTGTTTGGGGCAGCTCTCGATGCACTCACCGCACACCACGCAGGCATACGGGTCGATCGACCACGTTCCGCCCTTGCGATCGACCGCAAGCGCGCCCGCCGGGCAGCGGCGCGCGCACATGCCGCAGCAGATGCACACGTCCATGTCGTTGACGATATGCCCGCGCAAGCGCTCGGGTGCCGTCAGCTTCTCCTGCGGATAGCGCACCGTGACCGGCTGCTTGACCATAGAACCTAAGGCCGTCTTGGCAAATGTCAGTAAACTCATGCCGCGCCTACCTTTCCGTGCAGCTAATGCAGGGGTCGATGGTCAGGATAATCATGGGCACGTTGGCAAGGAGCACGCCCTGCAGCGCATGTGTCAGACCCGCCAGGTTCTGCGACGTCGGCGTGCGCACGCGGAAGCGGTCCAGGTTCTTGGTGCCGTTACCGCGCACATAGTAATACGCCTCGCCGCGCGGCTGCTCAATCACAACCTCGCCGCGTGCGCCGTCGGCCGGTGTAAGCTTGGTGCGCCCGCCTATCCCGTCGTGCGGAATCTTGCCCACAAGCTCCTTAATGATGTCCATGGCCTGCGTGACCTCGGCACAGCGCACCTGGCAGCGGGCATAGCAATCGCCATCGGTAGCAACGATGGGCTCAAACGCAGCCAGATCCGCATAGGCACCGTCGCCAAACAGGCGCACGTCGTAATCCACGCCCGGTGGGCGCCCAAACGGACCGACCATCGAAAGCTCCAGCGCGTCTTTCTTGCTAATCATGCCCACGCCATGCAGGCGCTCGCCGCAGCTGTTGTCGTCCAAAAACGTATGCACCAGGGCCTCGTAGTCAGGACGCATGGCATCGAGCGTCTGGACAATGCCCGCCAGCTCGGAGTCCTCGATATCGTGCTTAAGGCCGCCGATCTCGTTAATCGACAGAATCACGCGCCCGCCGCAGGTGCTCTCGAAGATCTTGAGAATCTGCTCGCGCAGCGTCCACGAACGATAGAACAGCGCCTCGAAGCCAAAGGCATCGGCGAGCAGGCCCAGCCACAGCAGATGCGAGTGAATGCGCGAAAGCTCGTGCAAAATGGCGCGGATATACTGCACGCGGTCGGGCACCTCGATTTCGAGCATGCGCTCGCAGGCGCTGGCATAGCCGCAGCTGTGGCCCACGGCGCAGATGCCGCAGATGCGCTCGGCGATGTAGCCAAACTGGTGCATATCACGCTTTTCGGTGAGCTTCTCGAGCCCGCGGTGCACAAAGCCGATCTGCGGAATTGCCTCGATGACGCGGTCGTCCTCGATCACCAGGTCCAGATGAAGCGGCTCGGGCAGCACCGGGTGCTGCGGGCCAAACGGAATAACGGAGCGATGTGCCATGGACCTTACGCCTCCTTTTTCTGCTTGTCGCGGGCGGCCTTGGCGGCAAGCGCCGCGCGGACCTTGGCCGCTTTCTCGGGATCCATGGCGGCGAGCTTTGCCTCCATCTCGGCAGCCTTGAGCGCGGCCTTCGCAGCAGTTTCATCGTGCTGAGCATCGGAGCCGGCAGCCGCAGCGGGCTGAGCGACGGCAGCGCCCGCAGCATCGCCAGCGCCCGCAGTGCCCTCCCCCGCAGCGGCCGTGGCAGTAGCAGCCTTCTCGGCCGCGGCCTTGCGCGCCTTGGCCTCGGCAGCGGCACGGACCTTCATGGCTTTCTCGCGCGCGGCCTTCACCTCGGGCGTGATAACGCTCATGGGCTCGGCAGTCGAGACCTGGTAGAAAAAGCCCTTAAAGTCAATCTGCATATCGGTGATGGCAAGACCAAACAGGTCGTGCGCTTCGTTTTCAAACGGGAATACTGCCGGATAGTACGAGCTGATGGACGGAATCTCCTGGTACTGATTAATTCCCTCAACCACCAGGTTCTCGATCGCATAGCTGCCGTCCTGCGCAATCTGCTCCTGAGCAGCACGAACGTTGATAAACGTATAGACCAGGCGATACATGCCGTCGTCGACGTTGCGCTCGGCGTGCATTTGCACAAAGCGCGCGCCGACGCCCTTGAGCGCCTGGACATGCGACAGGAGCTCGTCAATCCCGACGGTGGTATAGATAGCCTTTTGCATTACTCGCCCTCCTTTGCAGCGGCGGGCGCGTCGCCGGCCGCGGACGTCCCAGCAGGCGCATCGTCAGCCCCGGCCCCCGCAGCCACGAACCCGTCCTCGCCCAACTCGACGCCGCCATCCCAGGTAGCAGCGCCGCCCACGGTAAGCGGGTCACCGCCGGCGCGCATCACGGCCTCCTTCTGATCAAGGATGCCGCACGCCTCCACAATGGCATCGATCACGGTCTCGGGACGAATGGCGCACCCGGGCGCGTACACGTCCACGGGAATCGCGCGGTCCACGCCGCCGATCACGTTGTAGGCATCGCGGAACACGCCACCCGAACACGCGCAGATACCGCAGGCCACCACGCACTTGGGCTCGAGCATCTGGTTGTAGATCTGGCGCACGACGGGCAGGTTCTGGGCATTGACCGACCCCGTCACCAAAAAGATATCCGCATGCTTGGGGTTGCCGGTGTTGACCACGCCAAAGCGCTCCGCATCGAACAGCGGCGTGAGCGAGGCCAGCACCTCGATATCGCATCCGTTGCAGCTCGAGCCGTCATAATGAATAACCCACGGCGAGCGCGACATTTTATGATCCATGGATGCCGCCTCCTAAATAAACACGTCGACGAGGATGGGCATAAGGTTGAGCAGGCCAAACACCAGCGCCACGCCCCATCCGAGCCTAAAGCAGCTGCGCCAGGTGCTGCGTGCGAAGGTGTTGTCGATCAGGACCTCGACAAAATACGTCGCAGCCATCACGACCAGGGCGACCACCCAGCTCACCGGGTTGTCCCAGACAAAGAACATGCCCACCCACATCAAAAACAGCACGGTCTCGCACCAGTGCATAAGGGTCATCTTGGCCAGCGTGCCGCCGCTCATCTCGGTGGCGACGCCCTGAACGATCTCCTGATGCGCGTGATGCGAGTACGAAAGATCGAACGGCGACTTGCGCAGCTTGATGGTAAGTACCGCGAGCAGCGCGAGGAAAATGGGCGCGCTGTACACGATGATGGGGGCCGACTGCCCCGTCACGGCGATGGAATCGAAGCTGTCGGTGGCAAGGTACAGGCCCACGCTCATCAGCAGAACGGCGGGCTCGTAACTCATGACCTGCAGCAGCTCGCGGTCGGCACCGACCTGGGCAAACGGGCTTTGCGTCGAGGCGGACGCCAGCACCACAAAGATCGCGGCGAGCGTCACCATAAAAGCGCACAGCAGCGTGTTGGAGCCCGACACAAAGATGCCGCCGCCCACGACGGTAAAGATGAGCGCGCACGCCATATAGGTATCGTCCATGGTGTTTACGCTGGCGGGGGCCTTGCGCAGCAGCTTGGCAACGTCGTAGAAGGGCTGCAGCAGGCGCGGGCCCACGCGGCCCTGCATGCGGGCGGACAGTTTGCGGTCAACGCCGTCGATCAGGCCGCCCACAAGCGGCGCAATCAAGGCAAACGCCACGGTACCAATAAAGATGCCCACGACGCCCGAACCTTCAAAATACTTGCCGCGCAGCACCGAGGGCGCGCTCATGGCAAGCCGCTCGGGCCCAATCCACGCGCAACACAGCAGCGCAAACAAGATAATGCTACAGCACACGACGCTACCCACGGGGCTAATACGCTTCTCGCCAAGGGCGTCCTCCGAGTACCAATTGCGCTTTTCGGCCTTCACCTCATGTCCCATCGAGCCGCGGAAATGGCGATATTTGTCGGTTCCCACGCCCGAAAGATATACGTTTACGTGCGGTTTGTTGCTCACGCGGAATGAAGTCAGCAGCACCACGGCGATAAACGCCACGATAACCACCATCAGATACATGGCGTCCTTGCCGATAACGTACGGCACGCGGCCAAACACCATGGCCAAGTAAGGCGACACCAGACCGCTCGAGATAACCGGAAACGCCACGCAGCACAGAATCAGCAGCGCGGCGATGGTGTTGAGGGCCATCCATTCGGTCTTATGGACATTGACCTCAACGTTTTGAGCCGTGGGGTCGACGCCCGAAAGCTTGGCAAGCCACTTGCCCCAGAAGTAAAACGTCGCGGCCGAGCCAAAGGCAAGCACCATGATCATGAGCACGTTGCCGGTCTGGGCAAACGCCACCAGGGCGCCCCACTTGGACACGAGCATGCCAAACGGCGCCACAAACATGCCCATGATGCCCAGCATCATCAGGCGCGTCAGGTGCGGCATGCGGCTGAACATGCCGTCCATGTCCTCGATATTGCGGCTGCCGATATGATGCTCGGCCGTGCCCACGCACAGGAACAGCAGCGATTTGGCCACCGTGTGGAACAGGATCAGGAAGATGGCCGCCCATACGGCCTCGGGCGCGCCGACACCCAGGCAGGCACTGATGAGGCCCAAGTTGGAAATGGTGGAGTACGCGAGCACGCGCTTGGCGTTGCTCTGCGAGATGGCCATGAGGGCAGCGAGCAAAAACGTGATGGCACCCACGCTCGTGACCATAAAGCCGGTCACGGGATAGATGGCATAGAGCGGGCTCAGCTTGACCATCAGGAACACGCCGGCTTTGACCATGGTGGACGAGTGCAGCAGGGCGCTCGTGGGCGTGGGGGCAACCATGGCGCCAAGCAGCCAAGTGTGGAACGGCATCTGTGCGGCCTTGGTGAGTGCGGCGAGCGACAGCAGAATGACCGGCATCACCAGCAGCGCGGATTGCGCGGTTCCGGCGCCGGAAAGCTCGATCACACCCGAGATGGTCAGCGGCATGCCGTTCACGTGCAGGTACATGAGTCCGGCCAAAAACGCGATGCCGCCCAGCATGTTGAGGATGATCTGGTTAAAGGCGTTCTTGATGGCCTCGGGCGTGCGCGTATAGCCAATCATAAGGAACGAGCACACGGTGGTGATTTCCCAGCCGCAGAACAGCCACTCAAGGTTGTCGCTCGTCACGATGACGAACATGGCCGAGAGGAACAGGAACATAAGCGCCAGGAACTGCGGACGACGGTCGGGCGCGGTCTGCCCGCGCAGCGCGGCCTCGTGCTCATCATGGGCCTGGAAGTCCTTCATGTAGCCCAAAGCGTAGATACAGATAAGGCTGCCGACGATGCCGACGGCGAGGACCATGATCACGCTCATGTAGTCTAGGTAGAGCGGCATCGCCGTGACGGCTTCGGCCGCAGGCAGCGTCATGGCCGCAAAGACGAGCGAGCCCACCAGCTGGACTATGCCGAGCACCGTGGTAAGCACGCTCTTATATTTGTACGCGTTGTACAGGATGACGGCGCACAGAATTACGTCGATGACGGAGCTGATGATCGAGAGCGCATGCGAGGTACCGGGGGCAATCTCAAAGCTCTGCGGACCCGTGCAAAAAAACATCACGGCGACTACAACTGTCACCGCCATGATAATGCCGGAGCCTATGAGTCCCACCGCATCGCGGGCGCGGTCACCGCGCGCGAGCAGCATGCCCAGCGCCGGTACCAGCGGAAACAGGGTAAGGAAATACAGTAGCGTCATACCATCACTCCCCCATGCAAAAACGCTGCAATTGTTTAACGTTATAGCTCAATTGAGGAGCAGCAGCGGCAGGTTTTCGGTCAACTGGGGAGTTTTAGGCGTACGGGGCAAGGGCACGTCCGCTTTGGAGCAGAGAGGCGGCAAGAAAAATGCGCCCCTGTGGGCGCACCATCCCGTTTGCTATTCCGCCTTTTTAACGCGCGGCTTGCGACCGCGCGGCTTATCGACCAGTGCGGACTCACCGCTCTCGCGGTACTGACGGCACCAAGCCTTGACCGAAGACTCGCTGGGAATCTTGTGCTTGATCATGGCCTCGCGAACCGTCAAGCCGTTTTCCAGACGGTCCTTAACCACAGCGAGCTTTACGTCGTACGAATAGGTGGGATGATGCGAACCGGCATTGAGAACGGCGTCGGCACCGCCCACGGCATACGCGCGGGCCCACTGACGAGCCGTGGCCTGGGGAATGCCAAGCTCCGCGGCGAGAGCGCGATGACCGACCCCCTCTTGGAGGATCTCGACGGCGCGCTGCCTAACCTCGGGCGCATGCGTGCGAGTCCTAGTTGCTTCCGACATACCTGCCACTTCTTAGCCTTAGCCGTTAATCTGCTTTCTTACGTGCAAGTTAGATAGTAGCATTTTACTGTTTGCTCAAAGCAGTTAATTAAAATAGACGCGGCGTTATCTGGGCATTTGGCACCAAATTACGACATTTCTTTATCGATTATTTACGCTGGTAGCTGACTCGCAGCTAATCGTCATTCGCTTGTCAACAAAATTGGCATCTCTTTATGTCCTTTGGTATAGAGGATATAGTTATTAACCCCTCCCCCAATATTTTTGAGTGGTCTGCAAGGCAGTAGACGTCCTCACTCCTCATGATTACCGCGCATTACCATCCACCAGAGCAAAACAAAAAGGGCGGGACCTGCTGCGCTTGCAGGCCCCGCACCGGTTGACACCCGACGGGACGCAGCGGGGCGAGGCGGATCCGTGCTACCGCCCCGCCTGGCCGCGATGTTAACTACAGCTCGTTGGCCGCGTGATACGCCGTGCGAATGGCGCTCGCGATGTCGGCGGTGCGCTCGCCCGAGCAGTCGCCCACGCAGGTCACGGGCACCGTCACGCCGTCCAGGTCAAACGCATTGGCCTTGGAGCCCACGGCCATCACCACGTAATCGCAGGCGATCTTCACCGGCTCCTCGGCGCCGTCCTCGGTGGTGCGAATAGCCTCCACGCCCTCGTCGGTAATGGCGGTCAGGCGGGTCTTAACATGCTGCTCCACGTTGTGCTCTGCAAAGTCGCTCATAATCAGCGGCAGAATGGTCTCGGACTCGCCCGCGGCAATCTTGTCGAGCATCTCGACGATCGCCACCTCACAGCCGTGCTGCAGCAGGTACTCAGCAGTCTCGGTGCCCACCAGGCCGCCGCCAATGACGGCGACGCGGCCCGTAAGCTCCACCTTGCCGGCCAGCACGTCCCAGCTCGAGACGACCTTGTCCGAGTCGGCACCCGGAACAGGGATGACCACGTCGTGCGCGCCCACGGCCACAATCGCGGCGTCGGCGGCGTTGAGGTCCTCAGCGGTGGCGGCATGGTTGAGCTCAACCTTCACGCCCAGGCCAGGCAGAATCTTCTCGTAGTACTCGACCGAGCGCATGATCTCGTCCTTGCGCGGGGGTGCTGCCGCCAGCACAATCTGGCCGCCCAGATGATCGCTCGCCTCGTAGACGGTCACGTCGTAGCCGCGCTTGGCCGCCACGCGCGCGGCCTCCAGACCGGCGATGCCGCCGCCCACCACGGCGATCTTCTTGTCGCCCTCGCCCGGCTTAATGGCGATGGTTGCCTCATCGCCGTTCTCGGCATTGAGCACGCACGAGATGTACTTGCGGTTTTGAATCGCATCGACGCAGCCCTTGTTGCAGTTGAGGCACTCGCGGATGGGCTCACCTGTGGCGGCCTTCAGCGCAATGTCGGGGTCGCACATGAGCGAGCGGCCATAGGCGATGATGTCGGCGGCGCCGTCTTCCAGAATCTTCTCGCCGGCCTCGACCGAAACAACACGGCCGACGGTTGCCACCGGCACGGAGACCAGGGCCTTGACGCGCTCGGCCACGGGCAGCGTCCAGTTGTAGGGCATGGCGCCCATGGGCGGAATGGTGTCGCCCATGTTGCCGGTGTGGTTGGCCTGTGCGACCTGGATCATGTCGATGCCCGCACCCTCGAGCAGCTTGGCGAACTCGCAGGCCTCGTCGGGCTGCAGGCCGCCCTTGCCGCGCGGCGTACCGTCGGGGTTCTCCATGATCACGGGGAGCTTGTACTCCACCATCAGCTGCGGCGCGGCTTCCTTAATGGCAGCGACGACCTCCAGCGCGTAGTGAACGCGGTTCTCGAACGAGCCGCCGTACTCGTCGGTGCGCTGGTTGAGGATGGCCGAGCACAGCGAACCTACCAGGCGGTCGCCGTGGACCTCAATGGCATCGATCCCGGCCTGCTGCGCGCGAGCGGCCGAGGCGGCGATAGCCTCCTTGATCTGGGTGAGCTGCTCTACGCTCGCCTCGTTCACAAAGTGCTGCATGTCGTGGTGCAACTTGGCGTATGCCTGCTTGCGGATCTCGTTGGACTCGGCCATCTTGGCGGCAAAGGTCTCCTCGTCGCCGGCGGCCTTGGCCTCCTGCGCGGCCTTGGCGGCGACCATGGATCCCATGACAATGCGACCGACACCGGGCACGTCGTACTCGGGATGGAACAGCTGCAGCGCGACCTTGGCGCCGTGCTTGTGGACGGCGTCAGCCAGGGCCTTAAACGTGGGGATCTGGGCGTCGGTTGCCAGCTTGGGCGTGGGGCTTGCGGTCATGACGGGAGCGACGTCGCCGATGACGATGTAGCTCACGCCGCCACGGGCCAGACGCTCGTAAAAGGCCAGGCTGCGCTCGCCGATGGAACCGTCGCGCTCCTCGTAGCCGGTGGTCAGCGGCGGAAACATAATGCGGTTTTTGAGCTCAAGGGGGCCAACCGTAATGGGCTGGAGCAGCTTGGGTGCAGGTGCGGTCATGGACATTCCTCTCTTGTAGGCGCGGCGGCGATGATGCCGCGTAGTTGTCTAGAGGATATGGCATGGGGGCACAGCGGCACAACGGAAATCGGCGAATATCAGGTGGCGGCAGGTGGATGGGGGTGGGCGGGGCGGCCCGTCGGTTTGTCTCGATCTGTAACAGTTACGCGGTAAAACTGGGTCTTACTGTTACAGATCGAGACATTCCTCTCGGCCCATCCTCAACAATCTAGATCTGTAACAGCTAGGCCCACTTTTGACCCCTTACCGTTACAGATCGAGACAAACCAAACCCGCCTGCCAAAAAATCTCAATCTGTAACAACAGCTCGGCAAAATGAGCCCCAGATGTTACAGGTCGAGACAAACACGACCCAAACCACCGGTATATCTCGATCTGTAACACCTAGCCGCCCAAATCGGGTCTAGATGTTACAGATCGAGATTTTGATTGAGAGGCCGAGAATTGGACCGAAAACACGGCCCCGAAATAACAAAAAAGCTCGCCGACTAGGCCGACGAGCTGCAAGTTCTTGGTCGCGGGGGCAGGATTTGAACCTACGACCTTCGGGTTATGAGCCCGGCGAGCTACCAGACTGCTCCACCCCGCAATGTCTGGGCGCCTCATGTGCGCAAGAAAGAATATTACGCGGGAGTTCGGCAAACGGCAAGAAAAATCTCGTAGAGCATAATTCCTTCATATTTAAACCCCTCCGCCCCTATCGCCGCAAACGAATCGCAGCCGAGCTCCGTCGACGGCGCGTATACAATGGTGCGCGTCCTTTTATGCCAACACCGGGAGTAGACATGCTGCTCGCTATCGATATGGGAAACACGCAGACGGCCATGGGCCTGTTTGACGGAGACGAGCTGGTGCAGTCGTGGCGCATGCCCACCGACCGCTCCTATACCGCCGACGAGATCCATGTGCGCCTGATGGGTTTCTTTAAGATGTACGGCCTTTCGCTCGATGCGGTCGACGCGATCGCCTTTGCGGGCGTGGTGCCGCAGCTCTCGCGCGAATGGCACGCCGTGGCCGACCGCATTGCCGCAGACGCCATCGTCATTGGGCCGCAGACGGCCGCGGTGACCAAGCTGCGTGCGGCGCGTCCCCAGGCCGTAGGCGCCGATCGCGTCGCTAACGCCGTTGCGGCCGAAACTTTCTACGGCGCGCCGGCAATCGTGGTGGACTTTGGCACCGCGACCAATATCGACGTCATCGATGAGGACGGTTATTACATTGGCGGAGCGATCGCGCCGGGCATTCGCATCTCCATGGACGCGCTTGCCGCCCGTGCCGCCAAGCTCGCCAGCGTGCCGCTCGAGGCGCCCGAGCACGCCATCGGCCGCGATACCGAGGAGTGCATCAAGGTCGGCGCCGTAACGGGCGCCGCCGCCATGGCCGAAGGCCTGGTCGCGCGCATGAAGCGCGAGCTGGGCCGCGAGGATGCCACCGTTATCGCCACGGGCGGTCTCGCCAGCATCGTCGCCGATTCGACCGATGCCTTCGACGTGGTAGACGGTCAACTCACCATCAAGGGCATCTGCGAAATCTACCGCCGCATGCAGGAGCTGGGATAGAGCAGGGGCTTAAGTCGAGCACGTCCGATGCCACAGCCCCCGCAAACGTTCGCCAAGCCTATTCCTCAAAATCGAAAAATTTTCAGTTTTGAGGAATAGGGCGCTGGCAACCCATTCCCCAGATAGGCGAAAGTCCTCCCCGGCACAGGCCGAAGAGGGCTTCATTGTCATCGTTATCTTTGAGCGCAGGTGCCCCGCGCTACAGACTGCGAATCCGCACGGCCTCGGGCGGAAACTCTTGCTCGCCGGCATCGGTCTTGATGGTGGCGCGACCCCAGATGTCCAGGCCCGCAAACACACCGACCGCAAGCGGCAAACCGTTGGGCGACACCGCCGCGACCTGACGACCCAGCAGTGGCACCATGTCAAAGTACTCGCCCAGCACGGGAGCCAGCGGCCCTGCGGCGCCTTGCGGCGTGTTGGCAACAACCGCCCAAGCGTCCACGCGGGCCAGCACGGCGGCGGCCAGCGTCTCGACCAGCGCTTCGTCAGCCACGTCCACACCAAGCTCGCCCAGCGCCGAACGCTCAATATCCACCGTCACGGCACCGAACATGCCCGCAGCAGCGGCACCGCCGTTCACGGCAACACGCGCGAGCGACGTCTCAAACGCAGGCGCACCGCACACGATATCGCTCGGCCACTGGATACCCACCTTACCGGCAAGGCCCAACCCCGGCGTCGAAGCCGTGCCCACGAGCGCGTCCATCATGCCCATCGCAGCCACAAACGGCAGGCCGTGGAAGGCATGCATGTTCACGTCCGGGCGCACGATCAGCGAAAACGTCAGCGAAGCATCGCCCGCGCTCCACGCGCACCAGCCCGCGGACATGCCCTCGCGGCCCGCGTCGCGCGCCGCGTCGAGCTCGGTGCCAGCGGCAACAGCATTCATCTCGATCATCTACATGCGCCCCAATTCGCCCACGATATGGCCCACGCGGTCCTCGGGCTCCTTGACCTCGACGCCGTTGTAGCGGAAGAACCGCGCCGGGTCGTGCATCAGGTCCTCGAGCGGCACCAGCACAAAATCGCGTTCGCCGATCAGCGGATGCGGCAGGCGCAGCTTTTTGCCGCCGTGGGTCTCGCCGTCCATCCACAGCAGGTCCAGGTCGATGGTGCGCGGACCGTTGGCCTTGGCCTTTTTGGAGCGGTCGCGTCCCAGCTCGGCCTCGATCTTCATGAGCTCGTCGAGCAGCACCAGCGGCGCAAGCTCGGTCTTGATCTCGATGACGGCGTTGGCAAACGCGTCCTGGCGCGTCTCGTAGGCAGGCTCGCTCTCGTAAATCTTGGAGGAGTTAGACACGCAGGTGAGTGGAATCTCGGCGATCATCTCGCGTGCGGCGCGGATGTTGTCGCAGCGATGCCCCAGGTTGGAGCCCACGGCCACAAACGCGCGGCGCGGCTGTGGCTTGGCAACCGCCCAGTAGCCGTTTAGGAACTGCGCAAAACCCGCGGCGTCGTGCACGCGCACGATGTTGGCACCGGCCTGGATGGCGCCCAGGCACACGCCAAACGTAGCGGCATCGCGCTCGGCGGCCTCGGTCACGCCCGAGACGGCGCCCACAAAGCGCTTGCGCGACACGGCGCACATGAGCGGATAGCCCAGTGACGCCATCTTGGCAGTCTCGCGCTGGATGACGATGTCCTCGTTAGCCGACTTACCAAAGCCCGGGCCAGGATCGATGCAGATGCGGTCGCGCGACACGCCGGCATGGATGAGTGTGCGGGCCTGGTCAGACAGAAAGCCCATGACGCGGCGCATAATGGGCGCCGAATCGGGCAGGGTGAAGCGGCGGAGCTGTGAGGTGGGCACGTAGGCTTCCTCGCGGCGGGCGCTGCGGCGCATCATGGCGGCCAGACGGTCATTGGACTCCGATGCGGCCTCGGTGGCTGCGGGCGCGGGCGCGACGGTCTCGGCGGCAGCAGTCTGCTCGGTGGCGGGCGTCTCCTGCTCGCTTGCAGGCTCGGACGTGGGCTCCGGTTCGCCAAACGGCAACGAGGGCTGCACCACGCCGCCCGGAAGCTTGGCCTCCGACTTAGGCTCACCCAGCAACTTGCCGCGACGGCGGCGAGCCGGCTTCTCGGCCTCACGCGCGGCCTCGGCAGCCGCCTCGCGCGCCTTCTCGGCAACAAACGCCGCTGCCGAGGTATCGAGCTGCACCGTTGCGTGCGTGCGGGTGGGCGCGGCGACCTCGCCGGCATGCACCACGATGATGCCGCAGGTGCTCGTCTTAACAAACTCGACCATCTTGGGATCGGTGAAGCCGGTCACGTCGTTGACGATCGAGGCGCCGCAGCGCACGGCCGCCTTGGCAACCGCCACATGACGCGTGTCGATCGAGACGATGGCGCCCTCCTTGGCCAGCGCGCGCACCACGGGCAGCACGCGGCGAGCCTCCTCGTCGGGGTTGACCGGGGTAAAGCCGGGGCGCGTGGACTCGCCGCCCACGTCGATGATGTCGGCGCCGGCGTCGAGCATCGCCAGGCCGTACTCGATGGCGGCATCCGGGTCGAAGTGCTCCCCGCCATCGCTAGACGAATCGGGCGTCACGTTGAGGACGCCCATGATGCGCGGACGGTCAAAGCTGAGCTCATACTTTCCGCACCGCCATGTCTTGCTGTCGTTCGCCATGAACATCCTCCTAAAATGCCCACACCGCCGAGCTTGGGGAGCTGGCGGCGGGGTCGCTTTGCACTCAGTCTTTCTATTGTATCCGCGCACATGGGCTAGAACGCAAACGCGGCCGCGATGTCGCAAGAAATCAGCAGGTCGGCATTTGCATCCTGATCGGTGGGAGCAAGGTTGCATATGGCCAGCGTATCGCCGGTAAAGTAACGCGTAAGGCCCGCCGCCGGATACACCACGAGCGAGGTCCCGCCCACAATGAGGGCATCGGCCGCGGCGATGGCGGCAACGGCGCCGGTCAGCACATGCTCATCGAGCGGCTCCTCGTAGAGCACCACATCGGGCTTAATGCGCCCGCCGCACGCGGGGCACACGGGCACGCCCGCGGCGTCCTCGTGCTCGCGCGAGCAAATCCACTCGGCGCTATAGACCGCGCCGCACGACTGGCAAATGTTGCGATGGACCGATCCGTGCAGCTCGAACACGCGCTGTGAGCCGGCCATCTGATGCAGGCCGTCAATGTTTTGCGTCACCACGGCATTTAGCTTGCCGGCGCGCTCCAGCTCGGCCAGCTTGGTGTGGCAGCGGTTGGGCTTGGCGCCAAGCGCGATCATCTTGGTGCGGTAGAAGTCGAAGAACTCGGCCGGGTGCACCTCGTAAAAGCTATGCGAGAGCATGGTCTCGGGCGGGTAGGCAAACTGTTGGTGATATAGGCCGTCCACGCTGCGGAAATCGGGGATGCCACTCGCCGTGGAAACGCCCGCGCCGCCAAAGAAGACCACGCGCTTGTGGGTGCCGAACAGCTCCGCCAGCGCGGCGGAGGCCTGTTTGGAGTCCGTTATCGCCTGCGTCATATGAGTCCTCCGTCCTTGTTGGTCGGGCAGCGTCGGGCGACGTCCCAGCATGCGGCCTTTGGGTCAGCACGCGCGGAGCCCACCACCGCCCCTGTTGCGCTAATCTTAAGCCTGCCAACCCCGTCGAAAGGACACCATGCCTCAGACTTACACTTTCGCCTCGTGGAACGTCAACGGCCTGCGCGCCGTGCTCAAAAAGGACCCGAGCTTTATCCAGATCGCGCAAGAACTCGACGTCGACATCCTGGCGCTGCAGGAGACCAAGCTGCAGGAGGGGCAGGTCGATATCGACCTGCCCGGCTATCATCAAACCTGGAGCTATGCCGAGCGCAAAGGCTATTCGGGCACTGCGGTCTTTAGCCGCCAGGAACCGCTGCGCGTGTTGCACGCCGACGCACTGCTACCCTACGCCGGCGAGGGCGAGGCGGCCGAGCTCGTCGCCCAAGCCGCAACCGAGGGCCGCGTCTGCGCGCTCGAGTTCGACAAGTTTTGGTTCGTGGATGTCTACACGCCCAACGCCCAAAATGAGCTCGCGCGCATCGATGTGCGCATGGCCTGGGACGATGCCTATCGCGGCTTTTTGGGCGCGCTTGAGCGCGAGACCGGCAAGCCCGTCGTGACCTGCGGTGACTTTAACGTGGCGCATGAGGAGATCGACCTTAAGAACCCCAAGTCCAACCGCGGCAACGCCGGCTTTTCGGACGAGGAGCGCGGCAAGTTTACAGAACTGCTCAACGCCGGCTTCACCGATACCTGGCGCGCGGCAAACCCCGACGTCGAGGGCGTCTACAGCTGGTGGAGCTACCGTTTTAATGCCCGTAAGAACAACGCCGGCTGGCGCATCGATTACTTCCTGGTTAGTGATTCAATCGCCGCAAGCGTTCGCGACACCGGTATCCGTGGCGATATCTTCGGCAGCGACCACTGCCCCGTCACCCTCACGTTAGAGCTCTAGCCCCAACCGACCCCTCGGGGACGGAGGAAAACGGATCATTTTTCACCTCGTGTGAGCATCCACGCGGCCCGCCCGCCACGAAATTGGCCCATCTACTACGTTTAAGCCACCACCCTCAACCACAGTGAACGACGAAAAAGAAAACCGCAGGTAGAAAGCCTGCGGTTTTTCATAAAACGCGGTCATGGTCGGGGGTATCAAGCTAAACGTAGTAGATGGGCCAGTTTCGTGGCAAGCACCGTCAACTGATTCCCTGGGGACGCCTGGGACAGAAGAAAACGGCTCAATTAGGCTCTTGAGGTCCACGATGTCCGTCATATCAGCCGGCCATTCCAAAACTATGCCGGTTTACGGGGCTGAATCGCGTACCCCCAACCACGCGCAATTCGAGCAAAATAAAACCGCAGGTAGACGGCTCGTCTATTTTCGAAAAATGCCGACATGGTCGGCCTGCGTCAATCCAGCCCCGTAAACCGGCATAGTTTTGATATGACACCAAGGCAGTATTGATTCTCGTCCCGGCGCAACCGTCACTACAGTCCGTACTTCACGACGACGCGGTTGATCCGTCGACACCAGGGCTTGTACAGGGCGGCCAAAAACACACAGGTCGCAAGGCCGTGCGTAATATCGAACGGCACTGCCGTGGCAAGACGCGCCACGGCACCCGCCCAAGTAAGCGGCTGTACAAATCCAATGATGTCGTAGGCATTGATTACAACGCCGTAGAGCAGGCCCGATGCAAAGCCGTACGCCATCAGCGCCGGCATGCGCACAGCTCCATCCGCGCGGTCGAACGCACCCGCATGCGCCAGCACGCCGCCAACATAGCCAACCAGACCCCAGGCATACATCTGCCACGGCGTCCACATGCCCTGTCCAAAAAAGAAATTGCTGGTCAGCGCCGCCAGCGCGCCAACCATAAAACCATTGCGGCGACAAAGCGTCGCCCCCGCGATAATGGCGATAGCGCTCACCGGTTTAAAGTCGGGAATGGGCCCAAACAGGATGCGCCCCGCCGCCGCCAGCGCCGCCAGCACCAGCGTGGGCATAATCTGGCGCAAACCCGGACGAGATGCCTCATAGCCCGCAAAGAACAGCGCAAGCACCAACGCCACCACAACCAGCATGGCCAACGCTGCCTGCTCAACACCCGCCAGCAACGCGGCAGCCATCACCGCCGGCACCGCCAACAACAGCGGGATCTCCAGTTTTGCAAGCAAACGCGAGAAACGACAGTCCGTCATCCCATCACGCCCTATAGAACACGTTGTCGGCAAAGAAGTCGGCCGGGGACTCCATGCAGGCAATCTCGCCGTCAAACATCATGGCGACGTCGTCGGCTACCTGCTCGGCAAAGTCCAAATCGTGCGTAGCCATGATGACGGTGCCGCCAGCCTTCGCATGGTCACGCAGGGCGCGGGCGATGGTGCGGCGGCTGAACAGGTCTAGACCCTTGGTGGGCTCATCGAGCAATAGCAGTTCGGGGCCGATTAGCAGCAGTTTTGCCAATGCAAGCAGTTGACGCTGCCCGCCCGAAAGATCGTACGGATGGCGTCCATCCAGACCCGACAACCCCAAGCTCGCCGCACGCTCCCGCGCCAAGTTCTCGTCATATCCGCAGGTCGAGGCCCATTCCATCAGCTCATCGCGAACCGTCTCGGCAACCAGCAATGCTTTGGGATTCTGAGGCAGCAGCGCCGCCGAGGCCGCTCCGCGCACCATGCGGCCGCGCTGCAGCTTGGCGGTCTTCGCCAGCACCGAGAGTATCGTCGACTTACCGCATCCGTTGCCGCCCACGATCGCATGCACCGCACCGGCCGAAAACGACGCATCGAGCCCGCGCAGCACCCAGCCGGACGCTCGATCGTAGCGAAACCAGCCTTCCGACAGGGTGGTAGCCGACCCGCCGTGCATTTTTTGGAGTATTCTGCTTCCATCCGTGCGCGAGAAGGCTTCCAAGCCGTTCTCGAGCGACGTTTGCGCCACAAATTCGGACGATTTGTCCAATTCCAAACTTTTTTTCGCGCTCGATACGTCCCCGGGCGGCTCCAGAGAGCCCAAATTGTCCTCACGCCTGCTGAATACTCCGTTTTTTGCACATCGGATGGCACCCCACCCCAACGTGCCATCGGAAAACAGCGATTCTCGGCATACCAAAGAAGCCATATCCGCCGCCTCGTGCACGCGGCCATCCTCAATCCGGTACGCACACGTCGCGTATTCGAGCATTGGGCGCGGCTGATGCGTCGCCACAACAACCGTGCAGCCCAGCTCGCGATTCACACGAAACAGCGCGTGCAGGAAATTCTTCTCGGCAACGGGATCGAGCTGAGACGTGGGCTCGTCGAGCAGCAGCACGCGCGGGCGCAGCGCCAGGACGGCGGCAAGCGACAGCAGCTGCTTGCGGCCACCCGAAAGCGTATCGGTATCACGATGAAGCCAGTCCTCCAGACCAAAGAAATAGCTGGTCTCGGCAACACGGCGGCGCATCTCGTCGCGCGACACACCCAGATTCTCTAGGCCAAACGCCATCTCGTGCCACACGGTCTCGCACACAATCTGGTTCTCGGGATCCTGAAACACATAACCCACGCGCTCTGCCGATGCCCGCACGTCCATGTCGGCAACGTTCTCGCCCAGCACGCGCGCATCGCCAGTGCGCTCGCCCGCTGGAGCGATCTCGGGCTTGAGCAGCGACAGCAGCGTCGACTTGCCCGAACCGGTACCGCCAACAAGCAGTGCAAACGCACCTTGGGAAACACGCCAATCAAGCCCCTCGAGCACCGGTGCCTTGACCCCGGGATAGGCAAAACTAAGGCCTCGCACCTCAATCGCCGGCGCGGCCGAGCCATATGCCACACCCGCCGCCGAGCTCCTATCAAACCGAGCCATCAGCCAAACCTCTTCTCATCAATCGCGTGCAACGCGCAAGGCAACACCATCCAGGCGGCGTACACGACATAGCCTGGCCACGGCGCCGGCACCGAGAGCTGCGGATAAAACGAATACTGCGTCGTCGCGGTCCACGCCACCGCCACCGCGGCAGCGCCAAACAGTACGAGCCCGGCCAGCGCGGCAACGTCACTGCGCCCCAGCCGATACCGCGCATACGTCGTACGACGCGTCGCGGCACCCCACCCGCGCGAGCGCATCGCGTCCGCGCGCTCCAGCGAATCTTCCATGCCCCAGCCCATCAACACACTCGATGCCCGCAAGCGCGAGCGCACGGGGTCGGCCGGCGCACGCCCCGGTACATCAATCGCGTCCTGCACCGCCAGCACCGTGCGGCCGCGGCGCAAAAACTGTGGGATAAGCCGCATGCACATCGAGATCATAAGCGCGATCACCGGCGCGGCGTTGCCTAACAGTGCGAGCACCTTGTCGTATTCGAGCATCGACGGCGCGGCCTCAAACCACAGCACGCTCGCCACAAACAGCCCGCCCATGCACAGGCCGTATACCATGCTTTCCAGATACACCGCGCGCATGCCAATACGGAACAGCTCCGTCGAGCCCGAGGCGCTAAACAGCGGATTGACCAGCACGATAATCAAAATCACCGGCAACTGCCAGCGGAGTGCGCCCAGCGTGCGGGCAGCCCCACGCGTCGCAAATCCATACGCCAGCCCGCCCGCAAGTGACAGCGCAATCAGCACCGGCTGCATCGAGAACATGGTGAGCCCCAGCGTCAGCACAATATAGAGTGCCGGCACAGCCGGATGCGACATCGAGAACGCCGCGACGGGCTCGCCGCCAAACTCCTCTCGTATGTTGTCCACGGGCGCCCCCGTCCCCTCGCTCAAACGACAGCTCCGCAGCACCGCCAACGCCGCACGCAAGCAGCGCAAACGCCACGCCGGCGGCGCAAGCCTCAACCGCCGCAAACCAATCGCTACGCGCTCAACATATGCCTGCGGTATCATATTGCGCCGTGTATCGTTTCCAAACACACGTCTCTATAACGTAACAGGAGATCACATGGACGCAACCGCAATTATCCTCGCTGCCGGCGAGGGCACCCGCATGAAGTCGAACCACTGCAAGGTTTCGCACAAGATCCTGGGCAAGCCCATGGTTCAGTGGATCGTCGACGCCACCATCAAGGCCGGCTGCAGCCGCGTCGTGGTCGTCATCGGTAGCCACGCCGACGAGATGCGCGCCCTCATCGACGGCGCCTACGCCAGCAGCGCCACCAAGGTCGAGTGCGTCGAGCAGACCGAGCGCCTGGGCACCGGTCACGCCGTGAAGGTCGCGCTCGAGGCCTGCGGCATCACGCAAGGCCCCGTCGTCGTGCTCAACGGCGACCTGCCGCTCATCACCGCCGACACCGTCGCCAAGTTCGCGCAAACCGTCGCCACCGGCGAGCTCGCCTGCACCGTCATGACCATGACCCCGCCCGACCCCTTCGGCTACGGCCGCATCAAGCTGGGCGCCGATGGTCAGATCGAGCGCATCATCGAGCAGAAGGACTGCACGCCCGAGCAGGCCGCCACGCTGCTGGAGTGCAACGCCGGCTGCTACGCCTTTGACGGCGCGCAGCTCGCCGCCCATATCAACGAGATCGGCAACGACAACGCGCAGTCCGAGTACTATCTGCCCGACATGCTCGAGATCCTCAAGGGCCACGGCCAGGCAGTCTCCATCTTCCACTGCGACGACTACCGCGACGGCCTGGGCGTCAACAGCCGCATCCAGCTCGCGCAGCTCACCGCTATCGCGCGCGACCGCATCAACGAGCACTGGATGGCCGAGGGCGTCACGTTCATCGACCCCACGCAGGCCTGGATCGGCCCCGATGCCACCATCGGCCGCGACACCGTCGTGTGGCCGCAGACGCACCTGATCGGCCACGTCACCGTGGGCGAGGAGTGCCAGCTTGGCCCCAACAGCCGCCTCACCGACACCACCGTCGGCAGCGGCTGCGTCATCGATGAGACTATCGCCATCGAGGCCGTCATCGAGAACGGCGTCGACTGCGGCCCGCGCGCCTACCTGCGCCCGGGCACCCACATGCTCGACGGCTCCAAGGCCGGCACGCACGTGGAGATCAAGAAGTCCACGATCGGCGAGGGCTCCAAGGTGCCGCACCTGTCCTACATCGGCGACACCACCATGGGCTCCGGCGTCAACGTGGGCGCGGGCTCCATCACCTGCAACTACGATGGCGTGCACAAGCACAAGACCGTCATCGGCAAGGACGCCTTCATTGGCTCCGACACCATGATGGTCGCACCCGCCCAGATCGGCGACGGCGCGCTCGTGGCCGCCGGCTCCGTCATCACCGAGCCGGTCCCGGCCGACGCACTCGGCCTGGGTCGTGCCCGCCAGGTAAACATTGAGGGTTGGGCCGCCGATTATCGCCGCCGTCTGCACGAGGACGACGAGGTATAACGTTTTACCAAGCATCTAAGGAGCTGTTCCCATGGGGGGCGGCTCCTTTTTCTATCGTGACCTGCGCAACCGGATGAGTGGTCGGTTCGTGTCCGTTGACGGTAAAGACGTTATCAATACCCGATTAACCCCGCCGCGCGGTTACAATGCAAAAAGGTATCTATATGGCATTCGATATATCAAGG